>NZ_CP145809.1:965486-1287314 GCF_038049925.1 Georgenia sp. M64 | reverse complement strand
GAGGGCCCGGACTGGATCGTCATGGGCACCGAGGGCGGCTTCCTGCCCGCTCCGGCCGTGGTTCCGGCGCACCCCACCACGTGGGTCAACGACCCCACGGTGTTCAACGCCGGCAACGTCGACCAGCACTCGCTGCTCGTCGCCCCGGCCGAGCGCTTCGACGTCGTCGTCGACCTGTCGCAGTACGCGGGCCAGACGCTGATCGTCTACAACGACGCCCCGGCCGCCTTCCCGGCGCGTGACCCGCGCTACGACTACTACACCGGCAACGGCGACTACCGCGACTCCGGCGGCGCCTCGTCGACCCTGCCCGGGTACGGGCCGAACACCCGCACCGTCATGCAGATCAAGGTCACGGACACCGCACCGGCTCCCGCGTTCAACCTGACCACGCTCCAGGCCGCGTTCGCGCACCAGGCCGACGGGTCCGGCGTGTTCGAGTCCGGCCAGAAGCCGATCGTCGTCGGCCAGGGCGAGTACAACAGCGCCTACGGCACCAGCTTCCCCACGAGCGGCCCGCTCAACGGGACGGTGCAGATCTACGACACCTCGCTGACCTTCAACCGGCTCGTCGACCCGGACGCGGCCACCGCGCCGGGAGCTCCGTTCACCACCTCCACGGCGGCCGAGCGGCTCACCATCAACCTCAAGCCCAAGATGATCCAGGACGAGATGGGTGAGGCGTTCGAGAACGAGTACGGGCGCATGAGCGGCTTCCTGGGGGTGGAGACACCGAACGCCCAGGCGGGCCTGCAGAACATGATCCTGTACGGCTTCGTGATGCCGCCCACCGAGGTCCTCGACGGCATCGAGCTTCCCCCGGGCATGGAGGCCACCCCGATCGCCCAGGCGGACGACGGCACCCAGATCTGGAAGTTCACCCACAACGGCGTGGACACCCACCCCATCCACTTCCACCTCTACGACGTCCAGCTGCTCAACCGTGTCGGCTGGGACGGTATCGTCCGCAAGCCCGAGGCGACCGAGCTCGGCTGGAAGGACACGGTCCGCATCAGCCCGCTTGAGGACACGATCGTGGTCGTGCGGCCGATCATCCCGCCGATCCCGACGGATGGGGAGTGGGCCGGTGGTCTGCCCAACAGCGTCCGCCTGCTCGACCCGTCGATGCCGGCTGGTGCATACATCGCCAACACCACGCAGCAGGAGGCGATGGGGCTTCCGCTCATGGCCTTCAACCCCGACGGCGAGCCGATCGACGTGCTCAACCACTTCGTGAACTTCGGGTGGGAGTACGTGCTCCACTGCCACATCCTCAGCCATGAGGAGATGGACATGATGCGCACCCAGGCCGTGGCGGTGAACCCGGCAGAACCGACCTACATCGGTGCCGTCCGGTCCGGCTCCGGCCGTAACCAGCAGTACCTCGTCAGCTGGACGGACAACTCGAAGAACGAGACCGCCTTCGTGATCGAGCGGCGTCTCGAAGGCTCGACCGGACCGTGGACCGAGGTCGCGATGGTCCAGACCGAGGGCAGGGTGAACATCACGGCCCTGCCGGACGGCACCACACCGACCGGCGCCGAGACCGGCCTTGCCGAGTACGTCGACCCCATCGGCAACACGAGGGACAACTACGAGTACCAGGTGTACGCGATCAACACGGTCGGGGACACGTGGGACTACTCGAACCCGGCGTTCAACAACCTCGCCCCGGGGGCAGGCTTCCCGACGATCACGGTCGACAGCAGGAACACCCCCCAGACCGTGGGCGACCCTGTCTTGACGCCGACCAACCTCACCGGGACGCTCACCGTGAAGAACAAGAAGACCTCCACGGTGAACCTCAGCTGGATGGACAACTCTGACAACGAGACCGGGTTCCTCATCCAGCGCACCAACAGCGACGGCACCAACGTCGTCAACGCCACGGTGGGGCCGAACACCACCACCTTCACCCAGACAGTCACGTCGGGTGTGGCGTACCTCTACCGGGTCCACGCCTTCAGTGACACGACCCAGTCGGGTTGGTCCAACACCCTCCCGCTGCCCTAGCAACCGATCCACCCGGCCCGGCGCCGCAGGGTTTGCCGGGCCGGGTGCACCCCGGCAGGACGGCGACACGTTCGCCGCAGACCCCTTCACCAGCCACGTCGCACCTGCCGGCGACGTGAGACGACCGGCGGTGGCCTCGCCACCGCCGGTCGCCCGTGTCTGCCGAGCATCCGCGGCCCGGGTACGCCGAACACCCATCGCCCGCTTACGCCGAGCACCCGTCGTCCGTGCTCCCGCGCGGCCGGGCGAGGCGGGACGTGTGATCCACCGCTCCCCTGTGAGACGGTGGGCCCACCAAGCCCAGGAGGCCCCGATGGCGACGACGGACACCACCACCGCTGACCTGCGCCCGCCCGCGGCCGAGCCGCCCTTCGTCGGCTCCGAGGTGGGTCGGCTGCGAGAGGTCATCGTCCACCGCCCCGGGCTCGAGCTGCTGCGCCTGACCCCGGAGAACATGGCGGAGCTGCTCTTCGACGACCTCCTGTGGGTGCGCCGAGCCCAGGAGGAGCACGACGTCTTCAGCGAGGTCCTCGCCGGCGCCGGCGTGAAGGTCCTCGAGCTCACCGACCTGCTACGCGAGACCCTGGCTGTCCCGGAGGCCCGCACGTGGATCGTCGATCAGACCTTCGACGACCGCGTCCAGGGCCCAGTGGCCGCCCCGGTGCTGCGCGACCTCGCGGCCGGCATGGGCGACGCCGAGCTCGCCGAGCTCCTCGTCGGGGGCCTGACCCGGCGCGAGCTGCGGAAGCGCATCGACGAGCCGTCCTCCCTGGTGCTGCACGGCTCGGGCGCGGACGACCTCGTCCTGGCTCCGCTCCCCAACCACCTCTTCACGCGTGACACCTCGTGCTGGGTGTACGACGGCGTCGCGGTCAACGCCATGCGGATGGCGGCCCGAGCGCGCGAGACGGTCAACTACGAGGCGATCTACCGCTGGCACCCCCGGTTCGCGCCCACGACGTTCCACCACTGGTCCGCCGGGATCGCCGGGGAGGCCTCGGTCGAGGGCGGTGACGTGCTCGTCCTGGGCGGCGGCGCGGTCCTGGTCGGGATGAGCGAGCGCACTACCGCCCAGGGCGTCGAACGGCTCGCCACACGCCTGTTCGACGCCGGCGTCGCGGACCGGATCGTGGCCGTCGAGCTGCCCCGGGCGCGCTCGTTCATGCACCTGGACACCGTGATGACCATGGTCGACGAGCGCAGCTTCATCAAGTACGCCGGCCTGGGGATGCTCCCGTCCTACACCGTCACCCCCGGTCCCGGCCCCGGCGGCCTGCGCATCACCGACCACGAGCCCGAGCGGATGCACGACGCGCTCGCCGACGCGATGGGCGTGACCGGGCTGCGCATCCTCGCCGCGGAGCAGGACGTCCACGCAGCGGCCCGCGAGCAGTGGGACGACGGGTGCAACTCCCTCGCGCTCGCCCCGGGGGTCGTCGTCACCTACGACCGGAACGTCACCTCCAACTCCTACCTGCGCGAGAGCGGCATCGAGGTCCTCGAGGTGCCCGGCTCCGAGCTCGGCCGCGGACGCGGCGGCCCGCGCTGCATGAGCTGTCCTACGATCCGTGAGGGCCTGTGACGCGCGCCCGTCGGGCACGCGCGGGCGGGGCGCACGCACAGTTGTGACGCCGACGACGAGAAAGGACCGGGCGTGGACCTGCGCGGACGCAGCTTCCTCAAGGAGCTGGACTTCACCACGGAGGAGTGGCGCTCGCTGCTCGACCTCGCCGCCGACCTGAAGGCGGCCAAGCGCTCGGGCACCGAGGAGCGCCGCCTCTCCGGGAAGAACATCGCGCTGATCTTCGAGAAGACCTCCACCCGCACGCGGGCCGCGTTCGAGGTCGCCGCACACGACCAGGGCGCGCACGTCACCTACCTCGACCCCAGCGGGTCGCAGGTCGGGCACAAGGAGTCGGTCAAGGACACCGCCCGGGTGCTCGGGCGGATGTTCGACGCCATCGAGTACCGCGGCGCCCGCCAGGCCGACGTCGAGACCCTGGCCGCGCACGCCGAGGTGCCGGTCTACAACGGGCTCACCGACGAGTGGCACCCCACCCAGATGCTCGCCGACCAGCTCACCATGCGCGAGCACGCCCCTGTCGTCGACGGCCGGCGCAAGGACGACGGCGAGCTCGTCCTGGCCTACACGGGCGACGCGCGCAACAACACCGCCCACTCCCTCCTTGTCTCCGGCGCGCTGCTCGGCATGGACGTGCGCCTCGTCGCCCCCGCTGCCCTGCAGCCCGCGCCCGAGGTGGTCGCCGTGGCGGAGGAGCTGGCCGGGCGCACCGGTGCGCGGCTGCTCATCACCGACGACGTCCGGACGGGCGTGGCGGGGGCGGACTTCGTCTACACCGACGTCTGGGTCTCGATGGGCGAGCCCAAGGAGGTGTGGGACGAGCGCATCGCGCTGCTGAGCCCCTACCGGGTCGACGCCGAGCTCATGGCCGCGACCGGCAACCCCGGCGCGAGGTTCCTCCACTGCCTGCCGGCGTTCCACGACCTCGGCACCGTGGTGGGCCGGGAGGTGCACGCCCGCACCGGGCTCGAGGCCCTCGAGGTGACGGACGAGGTGTTCGAGTCGGCCGCGTCGGTGGTGTTCGACCAGGCGGAGAACCGCATGCACACGATCAAGGCGGTCCTCGTCGCGACGCTGGGCTGAGCGCACTGCTCGTCAGCGGGTGATGATGACCGGTAGCCGGTGATGCCCGGCAGCCAGTGCTGACCGGCAGCCAGTGATGAGCGGGGCGCACTCCAACGCGGAGCGCCGGCGCCCGGCTCGCGCTCGCCGCACGCCACCCGCACGCCGCACGCGAAAGGTCCCGCTGTCGCCGAGTGAGAGCGGTCTGCGGGGATCGTTCGGCAACAGAGGGATCGTTCGGCAACAGAGGGATCGTTCGGCAACAGAGGGATCGCTCGGCGACAGAGTGCTCGTTCGGCAACAGAGGGATCGTTCACCGACAGAGGGATCACCGCGCGAGGCGGGATCACCGGACTACGCGCTGATCACACGCACGCCACCGTGACGCCGCACCGCAGGGCTCGGCGGGCAGGGCGGTGCGGGCTCACCCGACGGACCAGCACCGCACGGGAGGTCGGGCCCCACCGCGCGGTGCTCCGGGCCGGTCAGGCCTTGATCGTCGGCACCGTGGACAGGTCGACGCCGTTGCCGAAGGAGACGTCCCGGGCGGCGGAGAGCTTCGACGTCATGCCGTAGATCTCGATGAAGCCCTTGGCGTGGGACTGGTCGAAGGCGTCGCCGGTGTCGTAGGTGGCGAGGTTGAAGTCGTACAGGGACGACTCCGAGCGCCGGCCGGTGACGGTGGCCCGACCACCGTGCATGACCATCCGGATGTCGCCGGAGACGTAGCGCTGGGTGTCGTCGATGAAGACGTCGAGGGAGTTCTTCAGCGGCGAGAACCACTGCCCGTCGTAGACCAGCTCGGTCCACCGCTGCCCCACGCCCTTCTTGAACCGGGCCTGCTCGCGCTCGACCGTGACGTTCTCCAGCTCGCGGTGGGCGGCGATGAGCGCCATGGCGCCGGGGGCCTCGTAGACCTCGCGGGACTTGATGCCCACGAGCCGGTCCTCGACGATGTCGATCCGGCCCACGCCCTGTGCGCCGGCACGGCGGTTCATCTCCTGGATCGCCTGGAGCGGGGTCACCGCGTGGCCGTCGATCGCCACCGGGACGCCCTCGCGGAAGGTGATGGTCACCTCGTCCGGCAAGGGCGGGTAGGTCGGGTCGTCGGTGTAGCTGTAGACGTCCTTGGTGGGCTCGTTCCAGATGTCCTCGAGGAAGCCGGTCTCGATGGCCCGGCCCCACACGTTCTGGTCGATGGAGAACGGGTTGTTCTTCGTCGTCGCGATGGGCAGGTCGTGCTTGTTCGCGTAGTCGATGGCGACGTCGCGGGTCAGCGCGAGGTCGCGCACCGGGGCGATGCACCGCAGGTCGGGGGCGATCGAGGTGATGCCGACCTCGAAGCGGACCTGGTCGTTGCCCTTGCCCGTCGAGCCGTGCGAGACCGTGGTCGCGCCGAACTGGCGGGCCGCCCGCACGAGGTGCTTGACGATGACCGGCCGGGACAGCGCCGAGACGAGCGGGTAGGCGTCCATGTACATCGCGTTGGCCTTGAGGGCCGGCATGCAGTACTCGGTCGCGAACTCCTCGCGCGCGTCGGCGACGTAGGCCTCGACGGCGCCGCAGTCCAGCGCCCGCTGGCGGATGACCTCGAGGTCCTCCCCGCCCTGGCCGACGTCGACCGCCATCGCGATGACCTCGGCGCCGGTGCGCTCGGCGATCCAGCCGATCGCGACGGAGGTGTCCAGGCCGCCTGAGTAGGCCAGGACGACCCGCTCCTTCTTGCTCGTGCTCTCACTCATGGGGGGTCTCTCCTGGGTCGTTCGTGCCCGCACGGCCGGCGCCGGCGGGGTCGGGCTGATCGGTGGTGGGGCGGGGTCTGCCCCCGGCGAGCTCGAGGAGCCGCCGGGTCAGCGCCTCGGCGCCGGCGCGGTCCCGCGCGACGACGAGGACGGTGTCGTCCCCGGCGATGCAGCCGAGGACCTGCGGGAAGACGGAGTGGTCGATCGCCGAGGCGAGCAGCTGCGCCGCCCCGGGCGGGGTGCGCAGCACGACCTGGTTGGCGGTGCTGTCCGCGGTGAGGAGGACCTCGGCGCACCAGCGCTGGAGCCGGGCGGCGATCTGGTCCTCGCCGCCCTGCCCCGGCCGGGCGACGCCGCCGGCCCCCTCGCCCGGGAGGGCGTAGACGGCCTGCCCGTCCGGTCCGCGGACCTTGATCGCGCGCAGCTCGTCGAGGTCGCGGGACAAGGTTGCCTGGGTCACGCGGATGCCCCGCGCGGTCAGCGCCTCGCCGAGCTCGGTCTGCGAGCGCACCGGCGCCGAGGTGAGGATGTGTTCGATGACGGCGTGCCGCCCCGCCTTGGTGGCGGCAACGCCGACCTCGCTCACGACGCCACCCCGGTCACGACGCCGCCCCGGTCACGACGCCGCCCCGGCCATGGCGGCGTCCAGCGCGCCGGGCAGGGCGTCGATGAAAGAGGAGGCCTCCTCGGCCGTGAGGATCAGCGGGGGCGCCAGGCGCAGGGCGTCCTCGCGCACGGGGTTGACGATGAAGCCGGCCTCGAGAAGCTGCTCGGTCGCCGCCGCGGCCACCGGCGCCGTCAGGCCCACGGCCAGGAGCAGGCCCTCGCCGCGCACCTCGGCGACGCCGTGGTTGCCCAGGCCCGCCAGCTTCGCGCGCAGGAGGTCACCCACCTCGGCCACGTGCTTGAGCAGGCCGTCGGCGAGCGCGTCGAGGACCGTCAGGGCGGCCGCGGCGGAGACCGGGTTGCCGCCGAAGGTGGTGCCGTGCTGACCGGGTCCGAGCAGGCCCGCGGCGTGCTCGCCGAGGGCCACGGTGGCACCGATCGGCAGGCCGCCGCCGAGGCCCTTGGCGAGGGTGACGACGTCGGGGACGACCCCGCCGCCCACGTGGGGAAGGTGGTGGGCCATCCACGTGCCGGTCCGGCCCGTGCCGGACTGGACCTCGTCGAGCACGAGCAGCGCGCCCGCGGCGGTGGTCAGCTCGCGCGCGGCGGGCAGGTAGCCCGGCGGGAGGGGGCGCACGCCCGCCTCGCCCTGGACGGGCTCGACGAACACCGCGGCGACGTCGTCGCCGAGCGCCCGCTCCAGGGCGGCCAGGTCGCCGAAGGGCAGGAACTCCACCCCGCCGGGCAGGGGCTCGAACGGCTCCCGGTAGGCGGCCTTGTGCGTGAGGGACAGCGCGCCCATCGTGCGACCGTGGAAGGCGCCCTCCAGGGCGAGGACCCGCCCGCCCGGACGGTGCCGGCGCGTCATCTTCAGGGCCGCCTCGTTGGCCTCGGCGCCGGAGTTGGCGAGGAAGACCCGCGAGCCCGCCGGCGCCCCGCCGGGGGTGACGACCTGGAGGAGCCGCTCGGCGAGGGTGACCTGGGCCGGGGTGGCGAAGAAGTTCGAGACGTGCCCGAGCGTGGCCAGCTGCTCGGTGACGGCGGCGACGAGGCCGGGGTGGGCGTGACCGAGCGCGTTGACGGCGATGCCGCCGAGGAGGTCGAGGTAGCGGCGCCCCTCGGCGTCCCAGACGTACGAGCCCTCGCCGCGCACGAGCACCCGCTTCGGGGTGCCGAAGGTGTTCATCACCGCGCCGGTGTAGCGCTCGGTCCACGTGGGGGCGGACTCGTGCGCGCCGACGGTCTCGGCGGGCGCGGGTGCGGCGGCGGGGTCGTGGGCGTTCATGGCTGCTCCAGGTCGGTGGGCTCGCTGGTGTGGTCCGGCGCCGGGTGGTCCGGCACCGCAGGCTGCTCAGGCGCCGGGGCGTCGGGCTCGACGAGGGTGCCCACGCCGGCGTCGGTGAAGATCTCCAGCAGCATCGAGTGCTCCTGCCGGCCGTCGATGACGTGGGCCTGCGGCACCCCGCCGTGCACGGCGCGCAGGCAGGCCTCCATCTTCGGCACCATCCCGGACTGGAGGGAGGGCAGCATCTCCTCGAGCTCGGCCGCGGCGAGGCGGCTGATGAGGGAGGCGCGGTCCGGCCAGCGGGCGTAGAGCCCCTCGACGTCGGTGAGGATGACGAGCTTCGTGGCGCCGAGGGCGACGGCGAGCGCCGCGGCGGCGGTGTCCGCGTTGACGTTGAGGATCTGGCCGGGCTCGTCGACGTCGAGCGCGACCGTGGAGACCACCGGGATCCGCCCGGCGGCGAGGAGGTCCTCGACCGCCTGGGGGTCGACCTCGACGACGTCACCGACGAGGCCGACGTCGACGCTCTCGCCCGCGACGGTGGCGGGCCGGCGGCGGGCGCGCAGGAGCCGCCCGTCCTCCCCGGAGAGCCCGACGGCGTGGGCGACGTCGGCGTTGAGCAGGCCGACGAGCTCGCGCTGGACCTGACCGGTGAGCACCATCCGCACGACGTCCATGACCTCCGGCGTGGTCACGCGCAGGCCGCCGCGGAACTCGCTCTCCAGACCCACCCGCTCGAGCATGGTCGAGATCTGCGGGCCGCCGCCGTGGACGACGACCGGCCGCAGGCCGACCTGGTGGAGGAACAGGACGTCCTGGGCGAAGGTGCGCTTGAGGTTCTCGGCCACCATGGCGTTGCCGCCGTACTTGATGACCACCCGCGCGCCGGAGAACCGCTGCAGCCACGGCAGCGCCTGGACCAGGACCTCGGCCTTCTGGTGGGGGAAGAGGTCGCGCTCGGTGTCGAAGTAGAACTCCTCGGTCGTCGGGTTCACATCCGTCCCGCTCATGTCGAGTACGCGCTGTTCTCGTGGACGTAGTCGTGCGTGAGGTCGTTGGTCCAGACCGTCGCCTCGGCGGCCCCGGCGTGGAGGTCGACCTCCACCCGCACCTCGCGGCCGGCGGCGAGGTCGACCCGGGAGCGGTCCTCCCCCACCCCGCCCGCGCGGCACACGGTCACACCGTTGATCGCCACGTCGACCCCGTCGGCCTCGAAGGGGGCGACGTCGACCGGCACCGTGCCGACGGCGGAGAGCACCCGGCCCCAGTTGGGGTCGTTGCCGAAGACGGCGGCCTTGAACAGGTTCGACCGGGTCACGGCCCGTGCCACGGCCACGGCGGCGTCCTCGCTGGTCGCCCCGCGCACGGTGACGGCGATGTCGTGGCTGGCGCCCTCGGCGTCGGCCACGAGCTGGCGGGCCAGCGAGGCGCAGGCGGCGGTGACCGCCTCGGTGAGCTCCTCCGCGCCGACCGGCACCCCGGAGGCGCCCGAGGCGAGCAGGACGACGGTGTCGTTGGTGGACATGCACCCGTCGGAGTCGACCCGGTCCAGGGTGACGGCGGTGGCGGCGCGCAGGGCGGCGTCGGCTTCCTCGGCCGTGACCACGGCGTCGGTGGTGAGCACGCAGAGCATGGTGGCCAGCCCCGGGGCCAGCATGCCCGCCCCCTTGGCCATGCCCCCGACGATCCAGGTGATCCCGTCGTCGGTGCTCGTGGCACCGCCGGGGCCGAGCGGGCGCTGGACGAGGACCTGCTTGGTCACGGTGTCGGTGGTCATGATCGCGGTCGCGGCCGCCTCGCCGCCGTCGGCACCCAGCGCCGCGGCGGCGGCGTCGACCCCGCCGAGCAGCGCGGGCATGTCGAGACGCTCGCCGATGAGGCCGGTGGAGCACACGATGACGTCGCCGGCCGAGACCCCCAGCACCTCGCCGACGTGCTCGGCGGTGCGGTGGGTGTCGGCGAACCCCTCGGGGCCGGTGCAGGCGTTGGCTCCGCCGGAGTTGAGGACGACGGCGTGGGCGACGCCGTCGCCGACGACGGTGCGCGACCACACCACCGGGGCGGCGACGACGCGGTTGGAGGTGAAGACCCCGGCGACGACATGGTCGGGGCCGTCGTTGACGACCAGGGCCAGGTCCGGCCGGCCGGAGGACTTCAGGCCGGCGGTGACGCCCGCGGCGCGGAAGCCCAGGGGTGCGGTGACGCTCACGGGGCGACTCCCACGGTGCTCAGGCCCGCCGTCTCGGGCAGGCCGAGGGCGAGGTTCATGGACTGCACCGCGGCGCCCGCGGTGCCCTTGACGAGGTTGTCGATCGCGCACAGGACGACCACGCGCCCGGCCCGCTCGTCCACGGCGACCTGGACGAGGGCGGTGTTCGCGCCGGTGACCATCGCGGTGGTGGGCCAGGTGCCCTCGGGCAGGAGGTGGACGAACGGCTCGCCGTCGTAGGCCTGCGCCCAGGCGGCGCGGACCGACGCGGCGTCGGCGCCGGGTGCGAGGGGGGCGGTGACCGTGGCGAGGATGCCGCGCGCGACGGGGCCAAGCACGGGGGTGAAGGACAGTCGCACCTCCCGCGCGCCCGCGGCGCGGAGGTTCTGCTCGATCTCGGGAATGTGGCGGTGCGTGCCGCCGACGGCGTAGGGCGCCAGGGAGCCGAAACCCTCGGCGGCGAGCAGGTGCGGCTTGGCGGCCTTGCCCGCCCCGGAGTACCCCACGGCCAGGACGGCGACGACGTCACCCGGGTCGACCACCCCGGCGGCCACGCCGGGCTGGAGCGCCAGGGTGACGGCGGTGACGTTACAGCCCGGCACGGCGATCTGCCGGGCGGTGCGCAGCACGTCACGCTGACGGGTGGCGACCCCGGTCAGGATCAGCTCGGGCATCCCGTAGGGCCAGGCCCCGGCGTGCCCGGAGCCGTAGAAGGTCTCCCAGGCGGCGGCGTCGGTGAGCCGGTGGTCGGCCCCGAGGTCGAGGACGAGCGCCTCGCTGCCCGCCGCCTCCAGCGCGGCGGTAAGCTCGCCGGAGGCCCCGTGCGGCAGCGCCAGGACGACGACGTCGTGCCCGGCAAGGCTGTCCACGTTCGTGGGCTCGAGGACCCGGTCCGCCAGCGGCACGAGGTGCGGGTGGTGGGCTCCCAGTCGCTGACCGGCGTTGCCGTGCGCCGTGACGGCGCCGACGACGGCGTCGGGATGGGCCAGGAGGAGGCGGAGCATCTCACCGCCGGCGTAGCCGGAGGCCCCCGCCACCGCTGCAGAGAAGGTCACCTGCATAACCATACAGGATGCTGCATGATCCACCTCTCCTCACCAGGTTGCTCCTCTGGTCGCCGACGACGACCAGATGAACGAGCTGGTGCTCGCGCCGCACGGTCGGACCAGGACGGGCATGCTGGGGGCCATGCGCGCGATCCACGCCACCGAGCCCGGTGGACCCGAGGTCCTGTCCGTCGTCGACCTGCCCGACCCCGAGCCCGGTCCGGGGCAGCTCGTCGTGGAGGTGGCCGCCGCCGGCGTGAACTTCATCGACACCTACCAGCGTGGCGGGGTCTACCCCATGCCGTTCCCGCACGTCCCGGGCGCCGAGGGGGCCGGAACCGTCGTGGCGGTCGGTGACGGCGTCACCGGCGTCTCCGCCGGCGACGCCGTCGCCTGGGCGGACGCGCCCGGCTCCTACGCCGAGAAGGTCGTGGTCGAGGCCGGCCGGGCCGTCCCGGTGCCCGACGGGGTGAGCATGGACGTCGCCGCCGCACTCCCCCTGCAGGGCATGACCGCGCACTACCTCGTGGCGTCGACGTTCCCGGTCCAGGCCGGCCACACGGTCCTCGTGACCGCGGCCGCCGGCGGGGTCGGGCTCCTGCTCACCCAGCTCGCGGTGGCGCGCGGCGCCCGGGTCATCGGCCTGGTGGGGTCGGCAGAGAAGGAGTCGCTGGCCCGGGCGGCCGGCGCCGCCGACGTCGTGCGGTACACCGAGATGACGGACCTGGCGACCGAGCTGCCCGCCCTGGTGCGCGGGCTCACCGGCGGCGTCGGCGTCGACGTCGCCTACGACGGGGTCGGCAAGGACACGTTCGACGCCACGCTCGCCTGCGTGCGTCGCCGGGGCACGCTCGTCCTCTTCGGCGGCGCCAGCGGCCAGGTGCCGCCGTTCGACCTCCAGCGGCTCAACCGGGCCGGCTCGCTGTTCGTGACCCGACCCAAGCTCGGCGACTACGTCGTCACCCGCGACGAGCTGACCTGGCGGGCGGGCGAGCTCTTCGAGGCCGTGCGCACCGGGGGGCTGGACGTGCGGATCGGCGAGCGGTTCCCGCTCACCGAGGCGCGCGCCGCCCACGAGGCGCTCGAGGGCCGCGGGACGACGGGCAAGGTGCTGCTGGTGCCGTGACGCACCTCAGCCGGTGTGGGCCAGCCCCTCGGTGCGGGTGACGTGCTCGTCGAGCTCGGCCGCGACGTCGCGCGCCCACGCCCGGATCTTGTCCCACTCGCGGTAGTCGCCCTCGGGGGCGCTGCCCAGCCGGGTGACCGAGCGCTCCCGCAGGCCCAGGACCGTGGGGTCGAGCCGGCCCTTGAAGGTCACGTGGCCGAGCGGGTCCACCTGGCGCACGACGGCGGCGGCCCGGGCCGGCTCCTGCACCTCGCCGCCGGGGACGCCGGCCAGGCCCACGGAGAACGCCCACACCGGCAGGTGCCGCAGCTCCTCGGCCCGGCGGGCGACGAGGTCGCGCATCGGCTCCATCCACTGCGTCATGTACACGGCCGAGCCCAGGACGACCGCCCCGACCCCCTCGAACGAGCGGACCTCGGCGGGGGCGACCCGCCGCGCCCCGTGGCCGGCGGCGCGGAGCTCCTCGACGATGACGTCACCGATCTCTTCGGTGGCGTGGTGCTTCGAGGCGACGACGACGAGGATCTTCATGACCCCAGCGTGGCCCACCACCTCCGCGTCGTTGGTGGGACTTATGTCCCCAACGTCCGGTTACGGCCCGGCCACCGGCCGACGCTCAGGTGCGCAGCACCGCCCCGACACGCTCGCCGGCCACGGCGACGATCCGCTCGCGCACGGCAGCGGTCTCCTCCGCGGTGAGCGTACGGTCCGGGGCGCGCAGACGCAGCGCGAACGCCAGGGACTTGCGGCCCTCGCCGAGCTGGTCGCCGGTGTAGACGTCGAAGAGGCGCACCTCCTCGGCGAGCTCGCCGGCGCCCGCCACGACGGCGGCGCGGACCTCCTCGGCCGGCACCGCCGCGTCGACGACGAGGGCTACGTCCTCCTTCGCCAGGGGGAAGGTGGAGACCGGGGTGACCTGCACCGGCTCGTCCGGGACGGCGGCGAGGAGGGCGTCGAGGTCGAGCTCGAGGGCGACGGTCCGGTCGGGCAGCTCGAGGGCGGCGGTGACGTGGGGGTGCAGCTCCCCGGCGTGGCCCAGGACCTCCCCGCCGACGACGAGCTCGGCGCAGCGGCCGGGGTGCCACGGCGCGACGTCGCTCTGCCGCACGCTCAGCTCGACGCCGACCGTGCCCGCGACGACCCGGGCCGTCTCGACGGCGTCTGCCCAGTCCACGGGGCGGGACGGACCCCACACGCCGTCGGGGAGGAGCGGGCCGGCCAGGACCGCGGCGAGGTGGCGCGGCTGGTGCGGCACCGCGGCCCCGAGGGCGGCCAGGGCGTCGGCGTCCGGTCGGCGGTCCACCCCGGGGACGGGACCCGAGCGCACCCCGGCGGGGCGGGTGACGAGGCCGATCTCGAACACGCCGAGCTCCCCGGCGCCGCGTCCGACGTTGCGCCGGGCGACGTCGAGGAGGCTGTCGAGCAGGGACGTCCGCAGCACGGGGGCGTCGTCCGCGAGGGGGTTGACCAGCCGCAGGACCCGGCGTCGCTCGTCGTCGGCGGGCAGGCCGAGGCGGTCGTGGACGTCGCCGACGAAGGGGTAGGACAGCACCTGGACGAGGCCGTGCTCCGCCAGCGCCCGGGCGACGTCGCGGCGGCGGCGCTGGTCCGGGGTGAGCCCGCGGCCGGCCGGGGCGGGCGGCAGCACCGAGGGGATGGCGTCGTAGCCCGACAGGCGCGCCACCTCCTCGACGAGGTCCGCCGGCACGGTGAGGTCCGGGCGCCAGGTGGGCGGGGTGACGACGACCGTGCCCACCGCGTCGTCGGCCCCGTCGTCCTCGGCCGTGGTGGGGCCGGCGGCGGTGGGCCGCACGGTGCAGCCGATCCGCTCGAGGATCTCCAGCACGTGCTGCCGTGGGTAGTCCACCCCGACGAGCCGGGCGGGCAGGGTCGGGTCGAGGACGATCGGCGCCGGGGGCGTGGTGGTGTCGAGGTCGCTCACGGCCGGGTCGGCGGTGCCGCCGCCGTGCTCGACGAGCAGGTCGACGACCCGCTGGGCGGCCACGGCCTGCAGGGCGGTGTCCACCCCGCGCTCGAAGCGCTTGGCCGCCTCCGAGGGCAGCTTGTGCCGGCGGGCCGTCCGGGCGATCGACACCGGGTCGAAGTGGGCGGCCTCGACGAGCACGTCGGTGGTGGCGGGCGAGACCTCGGTCTCCGCGCCGCCCATGACCCCGGCGAGGCCGAGCACGCGGGACGCGCGCCCGTGGGGCGAGTCCGTGATGAGGAGGTCCTCGGGGTCGAGGCGCCGCTCGACGTCGTCGAGGGTGGTCAGCCGTTCCCCGGCGGCGGCCCGGCGGACGACGATCGGGGCGTGGACGGTGGCGAGGTCGTAGGCGTGCAGGGGCTGGCCGAGGTCGAGCATGACGTAGTTGGTCACGTCGACGGCGAGCGAGATGGGCCGCATGCCGGCCTGGGTGAGCCGCTCGGTCATCCACGCCGGGCTCGGCGCGGCGGGGTCGATGCCCCGGACGATCCGGGTGACGAACCGGTCGCAGCCGACGTGGCCGTCGATGCCGGGGTCGTCGACCTCGACGGCGAACCCGTCCGCGGTGGGGGCGGGGACGGCCCCGCCGGGGAGGTTCTCGGCCAGGCCGTGGTCGGTGAAGGCCGCCCCGGTGGAGTGGGAGTACTCCCGGGCCACCCCGCGCATGGCGAAGCAGTAGCCGCGGTCCGGGGTGACGTTGATCTCGAGGACCTCCTCGCCCAGGCCCAGCAGGGCGACGGCGTCCGTGCCCGGCGCGGGGACGGCGTCGGCGCCGAGGAGCTGCCCGAGGACGATGATGCCGCTGTGGTCCTCCCCGAGGCCGAGCTCGCGGGCTGAGCAGATCATCCCGTCGGAGACGTGCCCGTAGGTCTTGCGGGCGGCGATGGGGAACGGCCCCGGGAGCACGGAACCGGGCAGCGCGACGACGACGTCGTCGCCGGCGGCGAAGTTGTGCGCGCCGCAAATGATGCCGCGGGACGCGGCGTCGGCCGGCTCAGCGCCCTCGCCGGGGGCGTCGTTGTGCGCCGGGCCGACGTCGACCCGGCAGTAGCTGATCGTCTTGCCGTTCTTCTGCTCCTCCTTGACCACCGAGAGGACCCGGCCGACGACGAGCGGGCCGGTGACGGCGGGCGGCTTGATCGCCTCCTCCTCGAGCCCGACGCGCACGAGGGCGGCGGCCAGGTCCGCCGCGGTGGTGCCGGCGGGGACCTCGGTGTGGTCGGCGAGCCAGGTCAGCGGGACGTACGGCATCTCAGTTACCCCTTCCGGTGGTGCCGAACTGGAGGGAGAAGCGCACGTCGCCCTCGACCATGTCGCGCATGTCGGCGATGCCGTGCCGGAGCATGAGCGTGCGCTCGATGCCCATGCCGAACGCGAAACCGGAGTAGACCTCCGGGTCGATCCCGTTGGCCACGAGGACGGCCGGGTTGACCATCCCGCAGCCGCCCCACTCGATCCAGCCGGGGCCGCCCTTCTTCTGCGGGAACCACAGGTCCATCTCGGCGCTGGGCTCGGTGAAGGGGAAGTAGCTCGGGCGCAGCCGGGTGCGTGCCTCCGGCCCGAACATCGCCCGGGCGAAGTGGTCGAGGGTCCCCTTGAGGTGGGCCATCGTCAGGCCCTTGTCGACGGCGAGCCCCTCCACCTGGTGGAAGACCGGGGTGTGGGTGGCGTCGAGGGCGTCGGTTCGGAAGACCTTGCCCGGCACGGCGATGTAGATGGGCAGGTCACGGCTGAGCATCGTGCGCGACTGCACCGGGGAGGTGTGGGTGCGCAGGACGAGGTGGGGGTCCCCGCCCGCGTCCGCGGGCGGCTCGACGTAGAACGTGTCCTGCATCTGCCGGGCCGGGTGGTCCGGACCGAAGTTGAGCGCGTCGAAGTTGAACCACTCGTGCTCGACCTCGGGCCCCTCGGCGATCTCCCAGCCCATCGCGACGAAGAAGTCCGAGACGTCCTCCATGAGGGTCTCCAGCGGGTGCCGCGCCCCGGTGCGCGCCCGGCCGGTGGGCAGGGTGACGTCGACCCGCTCGGTGCGCAGCACCTCGGCGTCGTGCGCGGCCTCGAGCTCGACCTGCCGGGCGGCGACGGCCTTGACGACACGGCCACGGGCCTGCCCGAGGAGCTTGCCGGCAGCGGCCTTGTCCTTGTTGTCCAGGCCGCCGATGGCCCGGTTGGCCAGCGCGAGCACGCTGCGGTCGCCGGTGTGCGCCAGGCGCGCGGCCTTGAGCTCCTCCAGGCTCGAGGCGGCGGCGACGGCCGCGAGGGCGGCGTCGACGGCGCCGCCGACCGCCTCCTCGTCGAGCGGGGAGATGGGCGCGGGGTCAGAGGAGGACATGCGAACCTTCCGGGCGGGACGGGGCCGGCAGGGCACGCGCCGTGGGGGCGAGGCCGCTGCCAGCAGTGGAGTCTAGTGGTCCGGAAAGCCGGCGGCAGGGGCGGGTCCGCCGAGCGGGAGCCGGGCGATCACCTCGTGCACCGGCGCCCCGCCCTTGCCGGCGCCCAGCTCGGAGGAGAGCAGCTCCAGGTCCTCGGCGAGCCACGTCGGCCCGGAGTAGACGGACAGGACCTGCGCGCGCCGGTCCAGGCCGGCGGCGTCGGGACGGCGCGCCCGGGCGAGGGTGACGTGCGCGCGGTGGCGCTCACGCCGGGCGGCGTCGGGGTGGCGCAGGTCCTCGCAGTCGGTCATCAGCCGCACCAGCGCGCCGCCGGGCGGGTCCACCTCCCGCACACCGGCCCACAGGGTCCGGCCGGCGAAGACGCCGGCGCCGCGCACCTGGAGCCGTAGGGGCCCGTGGGCGGCGGCGACGTCGGCGACGTCGGCGGTGAGGTCCGGGACGGCGCCGCCGGGCACCTCCCCGTAGAAGGCCAGGGTGATGTGCCGCAGCCCGGGAGCCACCCAGCGCAGCGTGGGTGCGCCCCGGCCGGCCCGCTCGTCGTCGCCGACCGCGGCGACGGCGAGGTCCAGGTGCTCCTGCACCTGCGGCGGCAGCGCCAGGGCGACGAAGAGCCTCATCCGTCGGCGGCGCGGTCGGTCGTCACCTCCGCCCCGGCGGTCCCGGCGAGGTCCGCCAGGCCGGCGCCGAGGGCACCCACGAGCCCGGCCGCCTCCGTGGGGGTGAGCCGGACGGTGGCGACGCACTCGTCCGCGCGCCACAGGCTGAGCACGACCATCCCGGTCTCGGGGTGGGCGGTCACCCGCAGCCCGCGCCCGTGGCCGCGCGGGTCGGCGAACCAGCGCGAGCGGGGCGGCATCGGCACCACGGTCACCTCCTGAGCATGTGCCCGGCCCGGCGCCCGGTCAAGAGCCGCACGGAGACGGACGGGGTCTGGCCGGGCGGCCGCTGCCCGCAGTACGGTCGAGCATGCGCATCTCGGACGTGCTCAGGCGCAAGGGCGACGCCGTCGTCACCATCCGCAGCGACGCCTCCGTGGCGGAGCTGCTCGACCTGCTCGCCGACCGCGGGATCGGGGCGGTGGTCGTCTCCGACGCCGACGGGACGGTCGACGGCATCGTCTCCGAGCGCGACGTGGTGCGGCACCTGCGCGGGTCGACCGAACCCCTCCCGGCCGTGCCGGTCGGGACGATCATGACCACGGAGGTCGCCACCTGTCGCCTCGACGACGACCTCGAGACGCTCGCGCGGACGATGACCGAGCGGCGGGTGCGCCACCTGCCCGTGGTCGCGGACGGCCGCCTGGTGGGCATCGTGAGCATCGGCGACGTCGTCAAGCAGCGGCTGGGCGAGCTCCAGGACGAGCGTGACAGCCTGGTCGACTACGTCCAGGGCGGCGCCTGAGCACCGACCGCCGCACCTTCGGCCGGCCGCGCTGGGGGTCAGGCGGGCCGGGCGCTCTCCCAGAGCCCGACCACGGTGCCCTCGGTGTCCCGGAAGTACCCGGTGAAGCCCATGTCCCCGACCGGGGTGCGCTCCTGGATCACCGACCCGCCGAGCTCCACCACGCGCTCGAGCGCGGCGGTGACGTCGTCGGTGTCGATGGTGATGACGGGGCCGCTGACCGGGTCCTCGCGCGGGGTCATCCCGCCGCCGATGTACCCCGGCTCGGACGCGGCACCGTCGTCCCCGGCCGGTCCGGTGGTGACGAAGCTGTAGTCGAAGCCCGGCATCTCCTCGACCCGCCAGCCGAAGGCGTCACGGTAGAAGGCCGTGGCCCGGTCCTTGTCGTCGTAGGGCATCTCGAAGTGCACGACGCGGCCGCTCATGATTCCTCCCGTTCGCCGGAGAACCCCTCCGGCGCGGGTCACGCTAGTCCCGCGCTCCCGGCGGCGGAAGGGTGGCCGGGCCGCCGGTGCGCACACGTCGGCCGGGCAGGTGCTGGACACTCACGCGGGGAGCACCCACGCGTGGAGCGTTCAGGCGTGGAGCACTCAGGCGTGGGGCGCTCGGGTGCGGCGCTGCGCGCGGGCCGAGGCGTACAGGCACACCGTCGCGGCGGTGGCGACGTTGAGGGACTCCGCACGGCCGTGGATGGGCACGCGCACGCCGGCGTCGCAGAGCCCGCGCTCGGTGTCGGTGAGGCCGTGGGCCTCGTTGCCCAGCAGCCACACGGTCGGGGCGGCCAGGTCGGGGGCGACGAGCCCGGTCGCGCTCAGCTCGTCGGCCTCCCACGGGGAGCAGCCGTAGGCCTCGGCGGCGGCCCGGTCGGCCAGCTCGTCGAGGTCCCACTCCCCCGCGCCGTCGGCGGCGAGCACCTGGAGCCCGGCGCCCCGGAGGGCGGCCACGGCTGCCTCGACGTCGGCGCCCGGGACGACCGGCAGGTGGAACAGGGAGCCGGCCGTGGCCCGGACGACCTTGGGGTTGTGCACCTCGACGCTGCCCCTGCCGAGGACGACGGCGTCGGCGCCGGCGGCGTCCGCGGCCCGGATGACGGTGCCCGCGTTGCCCGGGTCCGCGGCGCGCACGAGGAGCGCGACCAGGCGCGGCTGCTCGCCCGTGACCAGGTCACCGACGGTGGGCGCGGGGTCGAGGGCGCGGGCGACGGCGAGGACGCCCTGGGCGTCCGGGCTCATCGCGGCGAGGACCTCGGCGGTGGCCAGGTACAGGTGGAGGCCGGCGGCGTCGTCGACGATCTCGGGGTGGCGCCGCGCGGCGTCCTCGGTGAGGTAGAGGTCGCGCACCTGGCCGCGGCGGTGCCGGACGAGCTCACGCACGCCCTGGGGGCCCTCGACGAGGAACTGGCCGTGCCGCAGACGCGCCGGACGCCCGGACAGTGCCCTGACCGTTCGCACGCGCTCGGCGCGTGGGTTGGTCAGGGTGTCCGGGCGTCCGGTCATGTCGCTCCCGCGGTGCGGGGGTGCGCTCGGCTCAGGCGGCCGGGGCGTTGACGTCCGCGGGCAGGGCGGCGCGGGCGGTGGCGACGAGCGCGTTGAACGCGGCGATGTCGGTCACGGCCAGCTCGGCCAGCATGCGGCGGTCCACCTCGACGCCCGCGGCCTTGAGGCCCTGGACGAAGCGGTTGTAGGTCATGCCCTCGGCGCGCACCGCGGCGTTGATGCGCTGGATCCACAGCCGGCGGAAGTCACCCTTGCGGGCGCGCCGGTCGCGGTAGGCGTAGGTCATCGAGTGGGTGACCTGCTCCTTGGCCTTGCGGTACAGCCGCGAGCGCTGGCCGCGGTAACCGGCGGCGCGCTCGAGGGTCGTGCGGCGCTTCTTCTGGGCGTTGACCGCCCGCTTGACGCGTGCCACGTCAGTCTCCTTCGTTCGGGGCGGCTTACTTGCCGAGCAGCTTCTTGATCTTCTTCACGTCGGCGCCGGAGACCACCTGGTCCTGGGCGAGACGTCGGGTGCGCTTGGAGGACTTGTGCTCGAGCAGGTGGCGCTTGTTGGCCTGCTCGCGCATGAGCTTCCCGCTGCCGGTGACCCGGAAGCGCTTCTTGGCACCGGAGTGCGTCTTGTTCTTCGGCATGTTCGTCCCTCGGTCGACTGCGCCGGTGGCACAGATCTGTCCTGCCCTGGGCCCGGGTGGTGGGCCAGGACGTCTTTGCAGGTATGTGGGCTAGCTGGCGTCCGCGGCGCCGTCGGCGGGCGCGTCCGCCGCGGGCGCGGTCGGGGCTGCCGGCTCGGCGGCCGCTGCGGGGGCGGCGGCGGTCTTGGCCGCCTGCTCCTGCTCGCGCTTGCGGCGCTGCTCGCTCTTGGCCTCGGCCTTCTTCTTGTGCGGGCCGATCACCATGGTCATGTTGCGCCCGTCCAGCCGCGGGGAGGACTCGACCGAGCCGAGCTCGGCGACGTCCTCGGCCAGCCGCTGGAGCAGCCGCATGCCCATCTCGGGGCGGGACTGCTCACGGCCGCGGAACATGATCATGACCTTGACCTTGTCGCCGCCCGTGAGGAAGCGCTCGACGTGACCCTTCTTGGTCGCGTAGTCGTGCGCGTCGATCTTGAGGCGGAACCGGATCTCCTTGAGGACCGTGTTCGCCTGGTTGCGCCGGGCGTCACGGGCCTTCATGGCGGACTCGTACTTGAACTTCCCGTAGTCCATGAGCTTGGCCACGGGCGGGCGCGCGTCGGGCGCGACCTCGACCAGGTCGAGGTCGGCCTCCTGGGCCAGCCGCAGGGCGTCCTCGACGCGGACGACACCGACCTGCTCGCCACCGGGGCCGACCAGCCGGACCTCGGGCACGCGGATCCGCTCGTTGATGCGGGGCTCGCTGATGCTGTGCTCCTCTACCTCGTTCGCGGTGACCGTCGCGAGACGAAGAAGGCCTCCGTCGTGCTCGCGCACGCGGAGGCCCACAGAGGTCGTCACCCCCGCGGCGCTGGGCCGCACGGGTGCACGGGGACCAGCCCCGTCGACCTGAACCCGGTCACTGTGGCAGCCTCTCGGCTGCCGACGTCACCCAGGTGGGAGGATCTCCACTTGCGCACCAGGGACAGGCCCTGGTCGGTCAGTGGACAAGACTAGCACGCACGCCCCGCCCGGCACCGACGCCCGGTGGTGGCCCCGGCCACACGGCAGGACCATGGTCGCCATGCTCCTCGCCGACCTCGTCGCGGCCTCCCAGGCCGTGGCCGCCACGCGCTCCCGCCTGGCCAAGCGCCACGCCCTCGCCGGTGCGCTGCGCCAGGCCGGCCCCGAGGCGGCGCTCGTCGCAGGCTACCTCTCCGGGACGGTGCGCCAGCGCCGCACGGGCCTGGGGTGGCGCTCGCTCGAGACGCTGCCGGCACCGGCGGACGTCCCCACCCTGACGGTCGTGGAGGTCGACGCCGCCCTGGAGACCCTCGCGGCGCTGTCCGGCAGCGGCTCCCAGGCGCGGCGGGCCGCTGCCGTCGCCGAGCTCTTCGGCCGGGCCACCGCCGCCGAGCAGCGGTTCCTGCGGCTGCTCGTCCTGGGCGAGCTGCGCCAGGGGGCGCTGGACTCGCTCATGCTCGACGCCGTCGCCGAGGCGTCCTCTGTCTCGCTCGCGGCGGTGCGCCGGGCGGCGATGTTCTCCGGCGAGACGGGCCCGGTCGCCGTCGCCGCCCTCACCGGCGGGGAGGCCGCGCTGGCGGCGTTCACCCTCGCGGTGGGCACGCCGGTGCGTCCCATGCTCGCCTCCGCCGCACCCGACCTGGCCGGGGCGCTCGAGCGGCTCGCCGGCGAGGTCGCGGTCGACGCCAAGCTCGACGGCATCCGCATCCAGGTGCACCGGCGCAGGCGGGAGGTCGCGGTGTTCACCCGGTCCCTGGACGACATCACCGCACGGCTGCCCGAGGTGGTCGAGGCGGCCCGGGGCCTGGGCGGCGGCGACCTCGTCCTCGACGGCGAGGCGATCGCCCTGCGCGCCGACGGTCGGCCGCGGCCCTTCCAGGAGACCGCGGCGCGGACGATGAGCAGCGCCGACGTCGCGACCCTGCGCGGGCAGGTGCCCGTCACGACCGTCTTCTTCGACGTCCTGCACGTGGCCGGCCAGGACCTCCTCGACGCACCGGCCCGGACCCGGCTCGCCGCGCTCGAGGAGGTGGTGCCCGGGGACCTGGTCGTGCCCCGGCTGCGCACGGACGACCCGGGCGCCGCCGCGGACTTCTACGCCCGGACGCTCGCGGGCGGGCACGAGGGCGTCGTCGTCAAGAGCCTCGACGCCCCCTACGAGGCCGGGCGCCGCGGCGCCGCCTGGGTCAAGGTCAAGCCCCGGCACACTCTCGACCTCGTCGTGCTCGCCGTCGAGTGGGGCTCGGGTCGCCGGAGCGGCACGTTGTCGAACATCCACCTCGGTGCCGCGGACGGTGCGGGCGGGTTCGTCATGCTCGGGAAGACGTTCAAGGGCATGACGGACGAGATGCTCGCCTGGCAGACCGAACGGTTCCTCGCTCTCGAGACCCACCGCGAGGGCCACGTGGTCCACGTACGGCCCGAGCAGGTCGTCGAGATCGCCTTCGACGGCGTCC
The DNA here is from genome assembly GCF_038049925.1 of Georgenia sp. M64. Lineage (NCBI taxonomy): Bacteria > Bacillati > Actinomycetota > Actinomycetes > Allobogoriellales > Allobogoriellaceae > Georgenia > Georgenia sp. M64. Next base: position 1,264,278 of record NZ_CP145809.1, on the reverse strand, counting down.
AGCGCTCTCCCCGCTACCCCGGCGGGGTCGCGCTGCGGTTCGCACGGGTGCTGCGCTACCGCGACGACAAGACGGCGGCAGAGGCCGACACCCTCGAGGCGGTGCGGGTGCTCGCGGGGCTCTGACCTGCCCCGTCGGGTGAACGCAGCGCACCCGGCGCTCGGCGGCGGCGACCGCAGGGCCGCGCCTGGTGTCAGGCCACCACGGTCGGGGCGAGCTCGAGGGAGTCCACCCGCTCGCGCAGCGCGTGCTCGGCGCCGAGCGCCTCGCTCGCCCGGGCCACGGCAGCGCGGACCGTCTCGGCGTCGAGACCGGCCCGCACGGCCAGGACGACCCTCAGCTCGGCGCGCTCACCGCGTTCGAGCCGCACGCCGACGAGCTCGGTGATCCCCCGCAGGGCCGCCGCGACGAGCGAGGGCAGCTCGGGGTCCGCCCAGGAGGGTACCCAGGCGCGCTGCTGGGCGACGGCCCACACCGCCGGCCGGGGCACGAGGACGGTGGTCGGCGCACCGGGGTCGAGGACGAGCAGGGAGTCCGACTCCCCCACCGCCGACAGGGCCGCCCGGGCGGCCTCGACCGGGACGGGCCGGGCGGCCGGGTCCCAGCGCAGGAGCGCCTCGACGGAGGAGAAGACCGGCAGGGCGGAGCGTCCGTCGGGGGTCCGGACCGAGACCATCGCCGCCGAGGCCATGGCGTCCCCGCCGCGGTCACCGGTGCGGAACCGGTCGGCGTCGTGGGGGCGGACGTGCCCGTCGCCGTCGGTGCCGGGGTGCTCGTGCGCGACGACGGGGACGACGACGCGGCCGGTGCGCAGCTCCTCCACGACCGCCACGACCCGCTCGCCGGGGTCGGTCAGCGCCAGGGCCGCGGCCATGCCGGGCTGGACCCTGCCGTCGTCGCCGGCGAAGGGGTTGGGCTTCAGCGTGCGTCCCGCCCACGCCTGGCCGGCGGAGTCGGCCAGGGCGGCGTCGGTGAGCCCCTCGGCGATGCGCAGGGGTGCGCGGTCTCCAGGGCCCGGCCGTCCCGGGTGGTGGGGGTGGACCACGGCGGGAGGGGCGTCCTCGTCGTGCCCGGGGCCGGTCGGCGCGCCGGTCACGGGCGGCCCGCGACGTCGAGCGCCTGGCTGAGCGTGAAGGCGCCGGAGTACAGGGCCTTGCCGACGATGGCCCCCTCGACGCCGATGCCGGTCAGCTCCCGCAGGGCCTCGATGTCGTGGAGGTTCGCGACCCCGCCGGAAGCGACCACGGGGGCGGAGGTGCGCTCGCACACCTCCTGGAGCAGCTCGACGTTGGGACCGCGCAGGGTGCCGTCCTTGGTGACGTCGGTGAGGACGTAGCGGGCGCAGCCGTCGGCGTCGAGGCGCTCGAGGACCTCCCACAGGTCGCCGCCCTCGCGGGTCCACCCTCGTGCGGCGAGCGTGGTGCCGCGCACGTCGAGCCCGACGGCGATCTGCTCGCCGTGCCGGGCGATGACCCTGGCGGTCCACGCGGGGTCCTCCAGGGCGGCGGTGCCGAGGTTGACCCGGGTGGCGCCCGACCCGAGCGCCCGCGCGAGGGACTCGTCGTCGCGGATGCCGCCGGAGAGCTCGACCTTGACGTCGAGCTCGCCGACGATCCGGGCGAGGAGCTCGTGGTTGGAGCCACGGCCGAAGGCCGCGTCGAGGTCGACGAGGTGGATCCACTCGGCCCCTTCGGCGACGAAGGCGGCCGCCGCCTCGCCCGGGTCGCCGTAGGTGGTCTCGGAGCCCGCGGCACCCTGGAAGAGGCGCACGGCCTGGCCGTCGACGACGTCGACGGCCGGCAGCAGCTCGAGGCGGGGGGTGGAGGTCATCGGGGCTCCTACAGGCTGGTGACCCAGTTGCGGAGCAGCTGGGCGCCGGCGTCGCCGGACTTCTCGGGGTGGAACTGGGTGGCGGACAGCGCGCCGTTCTCGACCGCGGCGACGAACCGCCCACCGTGCTCGGACCAGGTGACCAGCGGCGGCGGGAACGGGCTGTCCTCCCCGCCGTCGAGGGCCGCGGCGGGGTCGGACTGGGCGGCGTAGGAGTGGACGAAGTAGAACCGCTCGTCGCCGACTCCCTCGAACAGGACGCTGCCCTCGGGGGCCTCGACGGTCGACCAGCCCATGTGGGGGACGACGGGGGCGTGGAGCCGGTCCACGGTGCCGGGCCACTGGTCGAGGCCGGGGGTGGTGACCCCGTGCTCCTCCCCGGCGGTGAACATCACCTGCATCCCCACGCAGATGCCCAGCACGGGGCGGCCGCCGGCCAGGCGGCGCTCGATGATGCGGCCGCCGTCGACCGAGCGCAGCTGGTCCATCACCGCGGCGAAGGCGCCCACGCCGGGTACGACGAGGCCGTGCGCGTCGGCCGCGGCGTCGGGGTCCGCGGTGAGCTCGACGTCGGCGCCGACGCGCTCGAGGGCGCGCACCGCGGAGCGGACGTTGCCCGAGCCGTAGTCCAGGACGACGACCCGCCGGCCGGCGCTCACGGCTTCCTCCTGCGCAGTCCGCGGGTGAACATGCGGGTGGCCTTCCACCGCGGCAGGTTGCCCGAGCGCTGGTGGCCGGCGACCTCCCCGGCCCGGACCCGGCCCAGGACGAGGTCCTCGACCACCTGGTCGGCGCCGGCCAGGACCAGCCCGGCGGGCATGTCGCCCTCGGCGGTCCCGCCGACGTAGCGGCGGGCGCTGACGTGCCCGGACAGGCCCGGCTCGATGCCGACGTCGGTGGCGAGGTCGGCGGTGAGCAGGACCACCCCGGTGCGCGCGAGCCGGGACAGGGCCGAGGCGACCTCCTCCGCCTCGGGCGGGAAGGCGCCGGGCATCTCACCGCCGCCGAGCAGCTCGGTGATGTCCCAGTCAGCCGGAGCCTCCTTGGCGGGCACCTCGAGCACCGCGACGGCGCCCGACGCCGAGGGCACGACGTCGACGTCGATCCCGGCCATCGCGCACAGGCCGGCGAGCGCCGGGGCCGATGCGACGGGGGTCAGGACCAGGGCCAGCCGGGCCGGCGTCTGCTGCGCGGCCGCACCGACCGGGCCGTCGCCGGCGGGCGCCGGTCCCGGGCCGGCGGAGGCGGCCCGGCCGGGCTCCGGCCCGTCGGGCCCGGGCCCGTCGGTGCCGAGGCCGTCGGTGCCGCCGGGGACACCTGGCGCGTCCGGCCCGTCCTGGGTCGCGTCCGGGCCGAGCGCGCGGAGCATGCGCTCGATGTCGGCCTCGGTGAGGGGTTCGTCGTCACCCTGCGGCCCGGTGGTGCTCACAGTGCTCCCTTGGTGGACGGCACGCCCTCGACGCGCGGGTCGGGCTCGACGGCCGCGCGCAGGGCCCGGGCGAGGGCCTTGAACTGGGCCTCGACGATGTGGTGGGGGTCGCGGCCGGCGAGGACCCGCACGTGCAGGCAGATCCCGGCGTGGTGGGCGATCGACTCGAGCACGTGCCGGGTGAGCGAGCCCGTGAAGTGCCCGCCGATGAGGTGGTACTCCTGGCCGGCGGGCTCACCCTCGTGCACGAGGTAGGGGCGCCCGGAGACGTCGACGACGGCCTGGGCGAGGGCCTCGTCCAGCGGGACGAGCGCGTCGCCGAAGCGGGAGATGCCGCGCTTGTCGCCCAGCGCCTGCCGCAGCGCCTGGCCGAGGCAGATCGCGACGTCCTCGACGGTGTGGTGGACGTCGATGTCGGTGTCGCCGGTGGCCCGCACGGTGAGGTCGATGAGGGAGTGCTTGCCCAGGGCGGTGAGCATGTGGTCGTAGAACGGCACGGAGGTGGAGATGTCCGTCCGGCCGCTCCCGTCGAGGTCGAGCTCGACGAGGACGTCGGACTCCGAGGTCTTCCGCTCGATCCGCGCCGTCCGGCCCGTCAGCTCGCTCATCGGCCCAGCACCTCCACCAGGGCCGCCCGGAAGGCGGCCGTCTCCTCCGGGGTGCCGACCGACACCCGGAGCCAACCGTCGGGTCCGACCTCACGGATGAGGACGCCCCGCTCCAGCAGACCCTGCCACACGGCGCTGCGGTCGTCGAAGCGCCCGAACAGGACGAAGTTCGCGTCGGAGTCGGCGACCTCGAGCCCACGGCCCCGCAGCCACACGACGAGGGCGTCGCGCTCGGCGCGCAGGGAGGCGACCTGCCCCATGAGCTCCTCGCGGTGGCGCAGCGCCGCCAGCGCGGCGGCCTGGGTGAGCGCGGAGAGGTGGTACGGCAGGCGGACGACCCGCAGGTGGTCGACCAGCTCCTGCGCCGCGGCGAGGTAGCCCAGCCGCAGGCCGGCCATCCCGAACGCCTTGGACATCGTCCGTGAGACCGCGAGGTGGCGGTACCGGGCGAGCAGGGTCAACGCGGACGGGGTCCCCGCACGGCGGAACTCCCCGTAGGCCTCGTCGACGACGACGACGCTCGCGGTGGGTGCGCCGTCCGGACCCGCCGGTCCGGAGGTGAGCGTGGCCTCGCAGACCGCCCCGACGGTGGCCAGGTCCAGGGCGGTGCCGGTCGGGTTGTTCGGGCTGGCGAGGAGCACCACGGCGGGGCGGACCTCGTCGATGAGGGCGCGGACGTGGCCGACGTCGAGGGAGAAGTCCTCCTCGCGGCGTCCCGCGACCCAGCCCGTGAGGGTGTCGCGGGCGTACTCGGGGTACATCGAGTAGGTGGGCGCGAAGGACAGGACCGTGCGCCGCGGCCCCCCGAAGGCCTGGAGGAGGTGGAGCATGACCTCGTTGGACCCGTTGGCCGCCCAGACCTGCCCGGGGTCGAGCTCGACGCCGGACTCCGCGGCGAGGTACGCGGCGAGCTCCTCGCGCAGCCGGGGGAAGTCCCGGTCGGGGTAGCGGTTGAGCCCGCCGGCCGCCTCGGCGACGGCCGCGGCGATGTCCGCGACGACGCCCGCGGACGGCGGGTAGGGGTTCTCGTTGACGTTGAGGAGGACCGGCACGGCCAGCTGGGGGGCGCCGTACGGGGTGAGCCCCTCCAGGCCGGGGCGCAGGGGCAGGCGCACGGCGTTGTCGGGCGGTGTGGTCACCCCAGGATTCTAGGCCGCGCGGTCCACCCCGGCCGTGCGGCGTCCGGGGCCCGGACCACCGCGGGCGAGACGGACCGGTGTGAGGTCTGCGGAGGTGGGGCCGGCGGCTCACTCGCGCACGTGCCGCACCACCGCGACGACCGGGGCGCGGTGGAGCAGTGCGCGGCTGACGGACCCGAGCAGGAGCCCGGCCAGGCCGCCGTGCCCGCGGCTGCCCACGACCACGACGGCGCACTCGGCCGCCGCGTCGGCGAGCGCGTCGGCCGGGTGCTCGCGCACCTGGCGCAGCTCGACGGGCACGTCGGGGTACCGCTCCCGCCAGACGTCGAGCCGGTCGCGGACGCGGCTCTCCCCCGCCTCGACGACCTCGGTCAGGCGCTGGACGTAGACGTCGTCGGGGTGCTCGGTGCGCAGCTGCACCCCCTGGACGGCGAGGAGACCCACCTTGCGCCGACGGGCGTCGTCGAGGGCGTAGCGCAGGGTCTCGCCGTCGTCGTCGTGGGGGTCCAGGCCCACGGCCACCCGCCGGGTGTCCTCGGCGAACCCGTCCGCGCGGACCACGACGACCGGGGCGTACGCGTGCTCGGCCACCCGCAGGGACACCGAGCCGAGGACCTCGGCCACCGCACCCAGCCCCCGCGCGCCGACGACGACCACGGCGGCGTCGCAGGAGGCGAGGGTGATGGCCACCGACGGGTCGTCGACCACGACCTCCGTCGTCACCGTCAGGCCCGGGCGGGCGGACCGGGCGCGCGCGGCCGCGGCGGCGACGACGTCGTCGCCGTGGGTGAGCTCTGCCAGGTCGGGGGCGAACTCCCAGGCCCGCGCCCGGGCGAGCCAGGGGTAGGCGTAGAGGACGTGCAGGCCGGTCCCGCGCCGGGCGGCCTCCGCGGCCGCCCAGTCGAGCGCGACCTCGGCGTGGGGGGAGCCGTCGGTCCCGACGACCACGCTGCCGACCGGTGCCGTGGTGGTGGACATGGGGTCCTCCTCCGTGCCGTGCGGTCGCGGGACCCGCGACGCCGCGGCCCCAGCGTGGCACGGCTCCCGGCGCCCCGCGGGTGACGAATGTCCCCGTCGTCCACACCCGGGAGCGGGCGTGTCGGTGCGGTGTGAGAGCGTGGGAGACGTGGAGACGACGACGGCACAGCAGGACCTGCGCGACCGGGCCGAGGAGGCCCTGCGCGCCCTCGTGGGCCGTCCCGACGCCCGGCTGCGCGAGGACCAGTGGAGCGCTGTCGAGGCCCTCGTGGCGCACCGGCGCCGGGCGCTCGTGGTCGAGGCGACCGGCTGGGGGAAGTCGGCGGTGTACTTCGTCGCGACGGTTCTGCTCCGTGCCGGCACCGGCGACGGCCCGCCGGCCGGCCCGACCGTGATCGTCTCGCCGCTGCTCGCCCTCATGCGCGACCAGATCGCCGCGGCGGCCCGGGCCGGCATCCGCGCGGTGACGATCAACTCCGCGAACGTCACCGAGTGGGAGGGCGTCCACGCGGCGATCGCCGCCGGCGAGGTCGACGTCCTGCTGTGCTCGCCGGAGCGGCTCAACAACCCCGGCTTCCGGGACGAGGTCCTCCCCCGTCTGGCCGCGAGCGCCGGGCTGGTGGTCGTCGACGAGGCGCACTGCATCTCCGACTGGGGGCACGACTTCCGGCCCGACTACCGGCGCATCCGCACCCTGCTGGAGGACCTGCCGAGCGGCATCCCGGTGCTGGCCACCACCGCCACCGCCAACGCGCGGGTGAGCGCCGACGTCGCCGAGCAGCTGGGGGTGGGCCGAGGCGAGGACGGCGTCCTGGTCCTGCGCGGCGGCCTCGACCGCCCCTCCCTCCACCTCGGCGTGCTGGAGCTGGCCGACCAGGCGGCCCGGGTGGCGTGGCTCGCGGGCCAGCTGGGCCGGTGGTCCGGCTCGGGCATCGTCTACGCGATGACGGTCTCATCGGCGCAGCAGGTGGCCGAGCAGCTGCGGCTGGCCGGCCACGAGGTGCGCGCCTACACCGGCCAGACCGACACCGCCGAGCGCGAGCAGCTCGAGGCCGACCTCAAGGAGAACCGTGTCAAGGCCCTCGTGGCGACCTCGGCCCTCGGGATGGGCTTCGACAAGCCCGACCTCGCCTTCGTCGTCCACCTCGGGGCCCCGTCCTCGCCGGTCGCCTACTACCAGCAGGTCGGCCGCGCCGGGCGCGGCGTCGACCGGGCCGACGTCGTCCTGCTCCCCGGCCGTGAGGACCAGGACATCTGGGCGTACTTCGGCTCCCTCGCCTTCCCGCCGGAGCCCGCCGTGCGGGCCACCCTGGCGACCCTGGCCGACGGCGGGACGATGTCGACGGCGGCGCTCGAGCCGATGGTCGACCTGCGCCGCAACCGGCTCGAGACGATGCTCAAGGTCCTCGACGTCGACGGCGCGGTGCGCCGGGTGCGCGGCGGCTGGGAGACCACCGGGGCGCCGTGGACCTACGACACCGAGCGCTACGCCCGGGTGAGCGCGACCCGCCGGGCCGAGCAGGACGCCATGGTGGCCTACCAGCGGCTGGGCACCGGTGCGTGCCGGATGGCCTACCTGCGCGACCAGCTCGACGACCCCGACCTCGAGCCCGGGTGGCGCTGCGGCCGGTGCGACCTGTGCGGCGGGCTGGACCTCGTCGCCGAGGTCGACGACGGCGCCCTGCGCGATGCCCGCGCGGCCATGGACCGTCCAGGGATCGAGGTGGCCGCCCGGCGGCAGTGGCCCTCGGGCATGGAGACCCTCGGCATCTCGGTGCGGGGCCGGATCTCCGCCGAGGATCGGGCCGAGGACGGCAGGGCGCTCGCGCGCCTGGACGGGCTGGGCTGGTCGGGCCCCCTGCGTGACCTCTTCGAGCCCGCCCGGGGGGATGCGCCCGGCCGGGCCGCACCGTCCGTCGCCGCCGGGACGGCCGCGGCCCACGACCCCTCCGGCGCCGTGGGCTCCGGCGCTCCCGGCCCGGGCGCCCCCGGCTCCGGCGCTCCCGGCTCCGGCGCCCAGGAGGCCGCGCACGGTGCGGACGGGATGCTCCCCGCCGCCCTGCGCCGGCCGGTCGAGACCGTGCTGCGCGAGTGGGCCCCGGCGCTGAGGCGCGGTGACGGCTCCCCCGGTGTGGACGGCGTGGTGGTGGTCGGCTCGGCCACCCGGCCCCGGCTCGTGGCGCACCTCGCGGCCGGCGTCGCCAAGATCCTCGGCGTCCCGGTGGTGGGCGCCGTCTCGCCGGACCCGCAGCAGGCCCCCGGCCGCCACGACGTCAACTCGGCGCAGCGGCTGGCCGCCGTGGAGCGCCGGCTGCGCCTCGACCTCGGCGAGGCCGCCCTGGCCGGGCTGCCCGGGCGCACCGTCGTCCTCGTGGACGACCTCACCGACTCGGGGTGGACCCTCACCGTCGCGGCCCGGCTGCTGCGTCGCGCCGGCGCGGGTGCCGTCCACCCCTTCGTCCTGGCCGTGCGCTGAGGCTAAGGTCGGTCCATGGACGCCAGACGTGCCGTCCTGCTCGACGTCGACGGCGTGCTCACCGTCTCCTGGCGGCCGCTGCCAGGCGCGGTGGAGGCCCTCGCCGCGCTGCGCGAGCGCGACCTGGACCTGCTCCTCGTCACCAACACCACCTCGCGCCCGCGTGCCTCCGTCGTCGCCGGGCTGCGGACCGCGGGGTTCGACGTCGCGGCCTCGGAGGTGCTCACCGCCCCCGTGCTCACGGCCGCGTACCTCGCCGAGCACCACCCCGGCGCCCGGTGCCTCCTGCTGAGCAACGGCGACATCGCCGAGGACCTCCCCGGCGTCGACCTCGTCACCGACCCTGACGCGAACGCCGACGTGGTGCTGCTCGGTGGCGCCGGGCCCGAGCTCTCCTACGAGGCCCTCGACCGGGCCTTCCGCACGCTGCGAGCCGGCGCCGTCCTCGTGGCGATGCACCGCAACCTGTTCTGGCGCACCGACGTCGGTCTCCAGCTCGACACCGGCGCGTTCCTCGCCGGGCTCGAGCGGGCCGCCGGCGTCGAGGCCGTGGTGGTGGGCAAACCCGCCCGGGCGTTCTTCACCACCGCCCTCGCCGTGCTGGGTGCGGCACCCGGCGACGCGGTCATGGTGGGCGACGACGTCGACGCCGACGTGCTCGCCGCCCAGGCGTGCGGGCTGACCGGCGTCCTCGTGCGCACCGGCAAGTACCTGCCCGGGGCGGAGAGCTCGGCCCACGGCGAGGCCGACGTCGTCCTCGACTCGATCGCCGACCTCCCGTCCTGGCTCGACCGCTGAGCGACGGCTCAGCGGACCGGCCGTAGACGCACCGCCGGCAGCCGGGCGACCAGACCGGCGTCGACCGGTCCCGACGCCAGTGCCGGCACCCCGAGGGCGCGGGAGACGAACCTCGCCCGCCAGGGGTGAGCCGCCCGGTAGCGGCGGAGGACCTCCGCGCTCCCGACCGGGCCGAGCAGCTCCGCGACCGCCGGCACCGCGCGCCGGGTCCCCCACCACACCCGCACGCGCGGCTCGGCCGCCACGTTGCGGTACCACTGCGAGCCTGGGCCGAACCCCGCGACGACGACGATCGTGGGCACGCCGCCGCGACCCGCCCGGCCGGCCCGCTCCACCACCTCCAGGACGACGGTGCGGGACCGGCCCGTGACCCGCCCGCGGTGCTCGACCATCACCAGCGCCCCGCCCAGGAGCGGACCCAGGCCCGCCCGGAAGATCGGCACCGGCGCGCGGGCGACGGCCCGTGGCAGCCGGCGCACTAGACGAACCGGGTGTTGACCGCCTCGGCGTGCCCGGGCAGGTCCTCGGAGGCGGCCAGGGCCGTCAGCGGGGCGGCCATCTCCTTGAGCGCCCGCTCGTCGTACTCGATGACCTGCACGGACCGGATGAACGCCATGACGTTGAGGCCCGAGGCGAACCGGGCGGTCCCGCCGGTGGGCAGGACGTGGTTGGACCCCGCGATGTAGTCGCCCAGCGGCACGGGCGAGAACGGCCCGACGAAGATGGCCCCCGCGTTGCGGATCCGGGCCGCGACCTCGGCGGCGTCGACCGTCTGGACCTCGAGGTGCTCGGCGCCGTAGGCGTCGGCGACGGCGACGGCCTGGTCGAGGTCGGCGACCAGGACGGTGCCCGACTGCGGACCGCCGAGCGCGGTGCGCATCCGCTCGGCGTGCCGGGTGACCGGGACGCGCGCGGCGATCTCGGCGTCGACGGCGTCGGCGAGCTCGATGGAGTCGGTGATGAGCACCGACGCGGCCGCGGGGTCGTGCTCCGCCTGGGACATGAGGTCCACCGCCACGTGGGCGGGGTGCGCCGTGGAGTCGGCGAGGACGGCGATCTCGGTCGTGCCGGCCTCCGCGTCGATGCCGACCGTGCCCATGACGGCGCGCTTGGCCGCCGCGACGTAGACGTTGCCCGGCCCGGTCACGACGTCCACGGGCTCGCACAGCAGGTTGCCCTCGACGCCGGCCGCCGCGAGGTCCGCCCGGTCCGTCTCGTCCTCGGTGGCGGCGCCGTACGCGAACATCGCCACCGCCTGCGCGCCCCCGGCCGCGTAGACCTCGTGCACACCGAGGAGCTCGCACGCCGCGAGGATGACCGGGTGCGGCAACCCGCCGAACCCGCGCTGCGGGGGGCTCGCCACCGCGAGCTCGGCGACCCCGGCCACCTGGGCCGCGACGGCGTTCATCACCACGCTCGAGGGGTACACGGCCAGCCCGCCGGGGACGTAGAGCCCCACCCGGCGCACCGGCACCCAGCGCTGGCGGACGAACCCGCCCGGGGTGATCTCGGTGCTCGTCTCGTGCGGGAGCTGGGCGGCGTGCCCGGCGCGGTTGTTGGCGATGGAGATCTCCAGCGCCTCGCGGACCTCCGGGTCGAGCCCGGCCAGGGCGTCCGTCAGGGCCTGTCGAGGCACCCGCAGGTGCTCGGGCCGGACGCCGTCGAAGCGCTCCGCGAGCTCGCGCAGCGCCGCGGCCCCCCGAGCCCGGACGTCGTCGATGACCGGCCGGATCTGCTCCATGGCCCGCTCGACGTCCAGCGCCGCCCGCGGCAGGACCGCGGCGAGCTCTGCGGCGGTGAGTCTCTGGCCTCGCAGGTCGATGCGCTTGAGCATGACGTCGATCCTAGTGGCGCCGCCCGGCCGGTCCCGGGCGGCCCGCGGCCGGCCGGCCCCCGCCGCCCCCGGCGCCGCCGGCGCCGTGGCCACCTGGCAGGATCGGGTCATGACCGAGCCCGTTCCCACCGTCCCCGCCAGCGGCACCATCCGCCTGGGCCAGTTCCTCAAGCTCGCCGGGCTCGCCGACTCCGGCGCGCAGGCCCGCGAGCTCATCGCGGAGGGGGAGGTCTCCGTCGGCGGCGAGGTCGAGACCCGTCGCGGCCGCCAGCTCGCCCCGGGTGACCTCGTCGAGGTCGCCGTGCCGACCGGGACCCGGGCCGCCCGCGTCGGCTGAGGACGGCGGGCCACCCGCGTCGGCTGAGGACGGCGGGTGGGTCGGCCCGCCCTGGGCCGGCCGGTCGCCCGGTCGGCGGTCAGTGGGTGAGGCAGCTCGGCCCGAGGAGGGCCTTGAGGTCGCCGAAGAGCGCGGGGCTGGGGTCCACCCGGAACCGGTCGGCCAGCTGGACGACCTGCGCCTTGTTCCCCCGCGTGAGTCGCAGGCGGACCTCGGCGGTGCCGGGGTGGTTGCCGAGGACGACCCGGAGCTGCTCCACCACCGGGCCCGTGCAGCGCGACTCGACCATCGTCAGGCTCACCGGCCCGTTCTGGGCGTCGGAGACGTCCGGGAGGGTGAGCTCCTGGGCGTAGACGGTGGGGATGTCGTCGCGGCGGTTGAGGCGCCCCCGCACGGTGACGATGGTGTCCTCGGCCAGCGCGGTGGAGACGGTGGCGAACGTCTGCGGGAAGAACAGCACCTCGATCGACCCGGCCAGGTCCTCCACGGTGGCGATGGCCCAGGGGTTGCCGTTCTTGGTCATCTTCCGCTGCAGGGACGTCACCAGCCCCGCGATGTGGACGCTGGAGCCGTCGGGACGCGCCTCGTCCTCGAGGAGGGAGGAGATCTGGGTGTCGGCCGCGCGCTGGAGCACGTGCTCGAGCCCGGCCAGCGGGTGGTCGGAGACGTAGAGCCCGAGCATCTGCCGCTCGAACGCGAGCTTCTGCTTCTTGTCCCACTCGGGCAGGTCCGGGATCTCGACGCTGAAGCCGGTCCCCGGTGCCGCGTCGCCGCCGAGACCGGCGAAGAGGTCGAACTGGCCGACGGCCTCGTTGCGCTTGACGTCCACGACCGCGTCGATGGCCTCCTCGTGGCGGGCCACGAGGGCCCGTCGGGTGTGCCCGAGGGAGTCGAACGCGCCCGCCTTGACGAGGGACTCCACCGTGCGCTTGTTGCACACCACGGCGGGGACCTTGTCGAGGAAGTCCTGGAAGGAGGTGAAGTCACCCTTCTCGGTCCGGGCATCGATGATCGCCTGGACGACGTTGGCGCCGACGTTGCGGATGGCCGCGAGCCCGAAGCGGATGTCGGCCCCCACGGGGGTGAAGTCCGCCGCGGAGGTGTTGACGTCCGGCGGCAGGACGGTGATGCCCATGTGCCGGCACTCGCCGAGGTAGAGGCCCAGCCGGTCCTTGTTGTCCTGCGTGGACGTGAGCAGGGCGGCCATGTACTCGGTGGGGTGGTTGGCCTTGAGGTAGGCCGTCCAGTACGACACCACGCCGTAGGCGGCCGAGTGCGCCTTGTTGAAGGCGTAGTCGGAGAACGGCAGGAGGATGTCCCACAGGGTCTTGACGGCCGCGGCGGAGTACCCGCGCTCGAGCATGCCGGCCTCGAACCCGGCGTACTGCTTGTCGAGCTCGGCCTTCTTCTTCTTGCCCATGGCCCGGCGCAGCAGGTCGGCCTGGCCGAGGGTGAACCCGGCGACCTTCTGCGCGATGGCCATGACCTGCTCCTGGTAGACGATCAGGCCGTAGGTGGTGCCGAGGATCTCCTTGAGGGGCTCCTCCAGCTCGGGGTGGATCGGGTCGATCCGCTGCTGGCCGTTCTTGCGCAGCGCGTAGTTGGTGTGGGAGTTCGCGCCCATCGGGCCCGGGCGGTACAGGGCGCCGACGGCGGAGATGTCCTCGAAGTTGTCGGGGCGCATGAGCCGCAGGAGGGTGCGCATGCCGCCGCCGTCGAGCTGGAAGACGCCGAGGGTGTCCCCGCGGGAGAGCAGCTCGTACGCCGCGGGGTCGTCCAGGCCGAGCGTCTCCAGGTCCACCGGCTCCTTGCCGTTGCGGGCCATGTTGCGCAGGGCGTCGTCCAGGACGGTGAGGTTGCGCAGGCCCAGGAAGTCCATCTTCAGCAGGCCCAGGGTCTCGCACGTGGGGTAGTCGAACTGGGTGATGATCGCCCCGTCCTGGGGGCGCCGCATGATCGGGATGATGTCGATCAGCGGGTCCGAGGACATGATGACGGCGCAGGCGTGGACGCCCCACTGGCGCTTGATGCCCTCCAGGCCCTGGGCGGTGGCGACGATCTTCTGCGCCTCCGGGTCGGCGGCGTGGACCTGGCGGAACTCCTCGGCCTCGGCGTAGCGCTTGTCCGTGGGGTCGAAGATGCCCGACAGGGTGATGTCCTTGCCCATGACCGACGGCGGCATCGCCTTGGTGAGCTTCTCCCCCATCGCGTAGGGGTAGCCGAGCACCCGCGAGGAGTCCTTGAGGGCCTGCTTGGCCTTGATCGTGCCGTAGGTGACGACCTGGGCGACCCGGTCGTCGCCGTACTTGCGCGTGACGTAGTCGATGACCTCCCCGCGCCGGCGCTCGTCGAAGTCGACGTCGAAGTCGGGCATCGAGACACGGTCGGGGTTGAGGAACCGCTCGAAGATCAGGCCGTGGTGCAGGGGGTTGAGGTCGGTGATGCGCATGGCGTAGGCGACCATCGACCCGGCGCCGGAGCCACGGCCCGGGCCGACGCGGATGCCGCGCGACTTCGCCCAGTTGATGAAGTCCGCCACGACGAGGAAGTACCCCGGGAAGCCCATCTGGGTGATGATGCCGACCTCGTACTCGGCCTGGCGGCGCACGTCGTCGGGGATCCCGCCGGGGAAGCGGTAGTGCAGTCCGCGCTCGACCTCCTTGACGAACCAGGAGTGCTCGTCCTCACCGGCCGGCACCTCGAAGCGGGGCATGTAGTTCGCGCCCTGGGCCGAGGTGCGGAAGTCGACGTCGCACTGCTCGGCGACGACGAGGGTGTTGTCGCAGGCCTCGGGCAGCTCGCGCCACTGCCGGCGCATCTCGGCCGCGGAACGGATGTAGTACGTGTCGCCGGTGAAGGCGAACCGGTCGGGGTCGGCCAGGGTCGAGCCGGAGTTGATGCACAGCAGCGCGTCGTGGGTGGGCTGGTCCTGGGCCGTGACGTAGTGGGAGTCGTTGGTGGCCAGGAGCGGGGCGCCGATGTCCTTGGCCAGACGCAGCAGGTCCGCGATGACCCGCTTCTCCAGGTCGAGGCCGTGGTCCATCAGCTCGACGTAGTAGTTCTCCCTGCCGAAGATGTCCTGGAACTCGGCCGCGGCGCGGACGGCCTCGTCGTACTGGCCGAGCCGGATGCGCGTCTGCACCTCGCCGGAGGGGCACCCGGTCGTGGCGACCAGGCCCTTGCCGTAGGTGGTGAGCAGCTCGCGGTCCATCCGCGGCGCCTTGCCCATCTGGCCGTCGAGGGAGGCCAGGGAGTCCATCCGGAAGAGGTTGTGCATCCCCTCCGTCGTCGCCGCCAGCAGGGTCATGTGGGTGTAGGAGCCGCGGGCGGAGACGTCGTCGTCGCTCTGGGAGTCGTCCCCCCAGCGCACGCGGGTCTTGTCCGCCCGGGCCGTGCCGGGGGTGAGGTAGGCCTCGACGCCGATGATCGGCTTGATCCCGGCGCCGCGCGCCTTGTTCCAGAAGTCGTACGCGCCGAACATGTAGCCGTGGTCCGTCATGGCGACGGCCTTCTGGCCGAGCCGGCCGACCTCGGCGAACAGCGGGTCGAGCTTGGCGGCGCCGTCGAGCATCGAGTACTCGGTGTGCACGTGGAGGTGGACGAAGTCTTCAGTTCCTCCGGCAGCCATGCGCACCAGTGTAATTCGGTGCACCGACGCCTCCGGCGAGGCCGGGCGGGTCGCCCCGGCGCGCCGCCCCCGACCGGCGTGTCGCCCGGCGCGTCACGCCGTGACGGTCCGGGCCATGTCCTGGTGCCAGATGCCGGCGTCGAGGTAGCGCTCACCCGTGCGGACCTCGTACCCCAGCCGCCGGTAGAAGCCCATGGCCGACTCCTGGGCGGAGAGGACCACGGTGACGGCGAGCGGGCCGTCCTCGGCGACGGCGTGCTCGGCGAGCGCGATGGCCTCGATCGCGACGACCAGGCGGGCGCCCAGGCCGGTGCCGCGGGCGGCGGCGCGCACCGCGAGCCGGCCGAGGTGGACCTCGCCGGGGTGCGCGGGGTCGGCGAGCAGCCGGCCGGTGCCCAGGGGTGCGCCGCTCGCCCGGTCCACCGCCAGGACGTGGGTGGTGGTGGGCGCGGTGTCGAGGTCGTCGACCTCCTCCTCCGCGGGGACGCCCTGCTCGTCGACGAAGACCTCCATCCGCACCGTCCAGGCGTCCTCGAGCTGGTCGCGGCGGGTGACCCGGACGACGTCGACGCCGCTCACCGCACGCCCTCGCGCATCAGCTCGAGCGCGTGGCGCAGGTCCTCGGGGTACTCGCTCGTCACCTCGACCCGGCGGCGGGTCGCCGGGTGCTCGAAGCCGAGCCGCACGGCGTGGAGCCACTGCCGTCCCAGGCCCAGCCGCTCCGCCAGCCGCGGGTCGGCGCCGTAGGTGAGGTCACCCACGCACGGGTGGCGCACCGCCGCGGTGTGGACGCGGATCTGGTGCGTCCGGCCGGTCTCGAGGTGGATCTCCAGGAGCGAGGCGCCCGGCATCGCCTCGATCGTCTCGTAGTGCGTGACGGACTCCTTGCCGCCGGCGACCACCGCCATCTTGTACGACTGGCTCGGGTGCCGGCCGATCGGCGCCTCGATGGTGCCCGCCGAGGGGTCGGGGTGGCCCTGGACGAGGGCGTGGTAGACCTTCTCGACCGTGCGCTCCTTGAAGGCGCGCTTGAGCACCGAGTAGGCGAGCTCGGACTTCGCCACGACCATGAGCCCGGACGTGCCCACGTCCAGGCGGTGCACGACGCCCTGGCGCTCGGCCGGCCCGGAGGTCGAGACCCGGTGCCCGGCGGCGGCGAGGGCGCCCACGACGGTGGGCCCCTCCCACCCGGGGCTGGCGTGCGCGGCGACGCCCACCGGCTTGTCGACGACGACGACGTCGTCGTCCTCGAGGACGACCCGCATGCCGGCGACGACCACCGGGGCCACGGGCGCGGGCGCCGCGGGCAGGGTGACCTCGAGCCAGCCGTCCGCCGTGAGCCGGTCGGACTTGCCCACGGCCCGGCCGTCGAGGAGCACGTGGCCGCCCGCCGCGAGCTCGGCCGCGCGGGTGCGCGAGAGCCCCAGGAGCCGGGCGAGGGCGGCGTCGACCCGCTCGCCGGCGAGCCCCTCCGGCACGGGCAGGGAGCGGGTCTCAGACATGGTCGGTCCCGCTCGTCCCGGTCGCGGGGCCGGGGCCGGTCCGCCCGCTCCCGCGGGCGGACGCGCCCGGGCCGTCGTCGGCCCGCGAGCCGTCGACCTCGCGGCCCAGCAGCGCCAGCACCGCGATGAGGACGGCGGCGGCGACGATGGCGATGTCCGCGACGTTGCCGACGAACCAGCCGTTGTAGCTGATGAAGTCCACGACGTGGCCGCGGGCGAAGGCGGGCTCGCGGAAGAGCCGGTCCACGAGGTTGCCCAGCGAGCCGCCCAGGAGCAGGCCCAGGGCGACCGCCCAGCCGGTCGAGCCGAGCCGCCGCGAGGTCCGCGCGATGACGACGACGACGGCCACGGAGACGAGGGTGAAGACCCACGTCATCCCGGTCGCGAAGGAGAACGCGGCACCGGGGTTGTAGACGAGCTGCAGGCCCAGCACCGTGCCGAGCACCGGGACCAGCTCACCCGGGGTCAGCTCGGCCTCCGCCAGGTACTTGGTGACCTGGTCGGCGACGCCGACGACGACGGTCAGCACGAGCAGGAGGGTCAGCAGGCGCCGGCGCCGGACGGGCGCGACGGGGGGCGCGCTCGGCGCGTCGGGCTGGGTGTCCATCGGGGAAGAGTCTCCCACGCACAACGAGACGGACGGCGGCGAGTGCTCGCCGCCGTCCGTCCTGCGCGTGAGGGCCTAGAGGCCCTCGGCCTGGGGCCGGCCGGCCTCGACGTTGCTCAGCAGCGACTCGAGGTAGCTCTTCAGGCGGGTGCGGTAGTCCCGCTCGAACGTGCGCAGCTCGTCGATCTTGCGCTCGAGGAGCGAGCGCTCCTGCTCGAGCTGGGTGAGGGTCCGGTTGTGCTGGTCCTCGGCCTCCTTGACGATGCGGGCGCCCTCGGCCTTGGCCTCGGAGACGATGCGGTCGCCCTCCTCCTTGCCGTTGCGCACGTACTCGTCGTGCAGGCGCTGGGCCAGGGCGAGCATGCCCGTGGCCGACTCCGGCTCGCCACCGCTCGTGACGGCGGCCGCGGCCGGGGCGGCGGCGACCGGGGCGACGGGGGCCGCCTGGGCGACCGGGGCGGGCTGCGGCGCGGGCGCCGGCTGCTCGTCCTCGGGCTCCTCGACGGGGGCCTCCTCGGCGGGGCGCTCACCCTCCCCGCGGGAGAGCTCGCCGACGCGGCGCTCGCAGGCCGCGAGCTTGGCCTTGAGCTCCTCGTTCTCGCCCTGCACCACGCGGAGCGTGTTGACGACCTCGTCAAGGAAGTCGTCGACCTCGTCCTGGTCGTAGCCCTCCCGGAACTTGGTGGGCTGGAACTTCTTGTTGAGGACGTCGTCTGCCGTGAGCAGCGCCATGTGTCGTCACCTCGGTGTCGTGTCGTTCGGTCATGAGCTTTCGGTCCTGCTGCTCACGGAGCAACCGTAGCGGACCGGCCGCGGGATGTGCCTGCGATGACCCTAGTGGGCAACGGCGCGGCGGGCGTGCACGTGCCCGGCGCGGCGCCGGGGCCTCAGCCGACGCTGCGCGCCAGGGTCGCGACCACCGCCCGGAGGATCTGCACCCCGATGAACAGGATGATGAACCCGAGGTCGAGCTGGACCTGCCCGATCCGCAGCGGCGGGATGAGGCGCCGCAGGAACCGCAGGGGCGGGTCGGTGAGGGCGTACGCACCGTTGGCGACGACCAGGACGAGCCCGGTCGGGCGCCAGGAGCGCGCGAACAGCTGGACCCAGTCGAGCACGAGACGCACGAGCAGGACGAGGATGTACAGGACGAGCAGGAGATCGAGGATCCCGAAGAAGAGTGACAATGCTCAGCTCTGGTTGAAGAAGCGGCCCGGCCGGTCCACGCCGTCGTTGTCGGACTCTACCTCGACCGTGGCCGGGGAGAGCAGGAAGACCCGGTTCGTCACCCGCTCGATGGCGCCGCGCAGGCCGAACACCAGGCCCGCCGAGAAGTCGACCATGCGCTTGGCGTCCGCCTCGCTCATGCCGGTGAGGTTCATGATGACCGGGGTGCCCTCGCGGAAGGCCTCGCCGATGACGCGGGCCTCGTTGTAGCTCGACGGGTGCACGGTGACGATCCGGCGCAGGTCCTCCACCACGGGAGCCTCCTCGACGTGCAGGGCCGCGGCCCGGGAGATGGGGGTGACCTCGGCGTGCCGCTCGGTCCGCTCGACGCGCTCGTGCCGCTCCGGCTCCTCCTCGCGGCGGTGCTCCCCCTCGGGGACCTCGTCGTAGAACTCGTCCTCCGGCTCCGCCAGGGACAGGTACTCCATCATCTTGCGCATCGTTCCGGCCATCGGTGCTCCTCGTTGCTCATCCCACGGCGCGGCGCCGCGCCCTGCCCCGACGCTAGACCAGCGCCGTGGCGCGTCCCGGCACGTCACCGCGGCGTGTCGGCCGCGGGTCAGCGGGTGCGGACGACGCCGGCGAACCGGCCGGTGACGGTCGTGCCGTCGCGACCCGCCCGGCGGTAGGAGTAGAACCGTTCGTCCTCGACCGTGCAGGCGTCGACGTGGTCCACGGCGCGCACCCCGGCGGCGGCGAGCAGGCCCCGCACGCCCGCGGGGACGTCGAGCGCCGGGGTCCCCCACGACGTGGTCGAGGCGGTGCCGGGGACGACGTCGGCCACCTCCGCGCGCATGACGGCGGGCACCTCGTAGCACCGCCCGCACACCGCGGGGCCGACCGCGGCGAACAGGTCCGCAGGCTCGACGCCGTGCGCCGCCACGGCCGTCAGCGTGGCCTGGAGGACGCCCGCGACGAGACCGCGGCGCCCCACGTGCACGGCGGCCACGACGTCGCCGCGTACGTCCGCGAGCAGGACGGGCACGCAGTCGGCCACGAGGACGCCCACCGCCAGGGCACGGTCGTGGCGGACGGCGACGGCGCCGTCGCACCGGCCCAGGTCGACGCCCCCCGGCGTCTCCACGACGGCGACGTCCGTGCCGTGGACCTGGTCCATCCACGACACCGCCACCCCCAGGCTCGCGGCCAGCAGCTCCCGGTTGCGCGCCACCTGGTCGGGGTCGTCACCGACGTGCAGGGCAAGGTCGAGACCGCCGGCCCCACCGGCGGCTCCGAAGGGCCCGGCGGAGACGCCACCGGCGCGCGTGGTGAAGGCACCACGCGCGCCGGGGCCCAGACTCGCCGGCAGGAGCGGGAGCGCTCCTGCCGGGCTCACTTGAGGAAGTCGGGGATGTCGAGGTCCTCGTCGCGGCGCGAGCGGGCCGGCTCCTCGTCGAAGACCCGGGGCACCTCCAGCCCGCGGGACTGCTGACCGCCGGCGGACTCGCCGATGAACGCCGGGACCCGCTCGGGGGCGGGCTCGGGTGCCGGGGCGACGGGCGCGCCGGGCGTGGGCAGCTCCGCCCGGTGCGCGGCGGCGTCGGCGGGGGCGGCCGCCGGGGCGGGCTCGGCCGGTGCGGCGGCGCGCGGCGCCACCTGGCCGACCTGGCGCCCGGTGATCTTCGCCGTGGACCCGCTGGGTCCGCTGCCCTCGTCGAACCCCGCGGCGATGACGGTCACGCGGACCTCGTCGCCCAGGGCGTCGTCGATGACGGCACCGAAGATGATGTTCGCCTCGGGGTGCGCGGCCTCCTGGACCAGGCGGGCGGCCTCGTGGATCTCGAACAGACCCAGGTCGGAGCCGCCCTGGATGGACAGCAGCACCCCGTGCGCGCCGTCGATGCTCGCCTCGAGCAGCGGCGAGGAGATCGCGAGCTCCGAGGCCTGGACCGCCCGGTCCTCGCCACGCGCGGAGCCGATGCCCATGAGGGCGCTGCCGGCACCCTGCATGACCGACTTGACGTCGGCGAAGTCGAGGTTGATCAGGCCCGGCGTGGTGATGAGGTCGGTGATCCCCTGGACACCGGAGAGCAGCACCTGGTCGGCGGACTTGAACGCGTCCAGGACGGAGACCCCGCGGTCGCTGATCGAGAGCAGCCGGTCGTTGGGGATGACGATGAGCGTGTCGACCTCGGCGCGCAGCGCCTCGATGCCCGACTCCGCCTGCACGCCGCGGCGGCGGCCCTCGAACGTGAAGGGGCGGGTGACGACACCGATGGTCAGGGCGCCGAGCGAGCGCGCGATCCGGGCGACGACGGGCGCGCCCCCGGTCCCGGTCCCGCCGCCCTCGCCGGCGGTGACGAAGACCATGTCGGCCCCGCGCAGGACCTCCTCGATCTCCTCCGCGTGGTCCTCGGCCGCCTTCTTGCCGACCTCCGGGTCGGCCCCGGCGCCCAGGCCGCGGGTGAGCTCACGACCGACGTCCAGCTTGACGTCGGCGTCGCTCATGAGGAGGGCCTGAGCGTCGGTGTTGACGGCGATGAACTCCACGCCCTTCAACCCGACCTCGATCATGCGGTTCACGGCGTTCACGCCGCCGCCGCCGATGCCCACCACCTTGATCACTGCCAGGTAGTTCTGCGGTGCCGCCACGTCGGTCCCTCTCGTCGTCCTGCCGGGCCAACCCTGAACCTCTACTTCAGAGTTAGACTTATGTCATCTGCTGCCACCCGTGACGCTAGGTCCGCGACCCCCTCCGGGCAACGACCGCCGCGGGTGTGTCGCGCGCGTCCTGCCCCGCCGGTGCGGCGAGCAGGTCAGGACGTGGTGGGCGCGCGCGGGACGGAGACGTCGTAGACCCCTGCGGGCTGCTGGCGCAGCACCGCGAGCACGGCCGCCTTGAGCTCGCTCTCCTCCGCGCTCCCCCACCGCACCTGCGCGCCGTCGACCAGGGTGAGCGTCACCTGCTCGCGGGAGGCGGCGCCGGCCTCGGCCACCTGCGTCAGCAGGTCGGGCGGGAGCGTGCCCAGCACCGCCAGCACCGCCTCGACCGCGGGCGCCGTCTCGTCGCTCTGGCCGAGCGGGACGGTGACCCGCGGGATGCCCTCGGGAACCTGGTCGGCGGACCCGACCTGCACGCCGTCGGCGTCGACGAGGACCCATCCCTCCGGCGTCGACGCTGCCGCGACGGGCACCCGGGGGACGACGGTGACGACGAGGCCGTCCGGCCAGGACCGCGCGACGAGGGCCTCCTTGACGGTGGTCAGGGCCCCGACCCGGTCCGCGACCGCGCCGGTGTCCACCCGCAGCAGGGGCGTGCCGACCTCCGGCTCGACGAGGTCCGTGACGGCCGCGGCGTCGACGGTGCCGGTCGCACCGACGACCTCGATCCTCTCCCCGTCCAGGGCGAGCACCGGGGAGACGAGCAGCAGCCAGCCCAGGGCGAGGAGCGCGACGAGCACCGCCGCGGCGACCAGCACGCGGCGCCGCAGGAGGTGGCGCGAGGCCCGGGCGCGCTCGGCCATCCGGGCGGCGAGACCGGTGCTCACGACCGGTGTCTGCGGGCCGCTCCCCCGCGGGATGATCACACGCGGCAGGGCCGCGGGCGGGGCCGACGCGGGATCGACCGCCGGCGTGACCTCGCGTCCTCGTGCGGGCGCGGGCGTGGCGACGGTCGTGGACGGCGTGGTCCTCGCCCCGGCGCGGCCCGACCGGCCGGGCCGGTCGGCGGGCTCGCGCGCGGGTGCCGGGCTCGGCGGCTCGCGGCGCGGCTGCCGGGGCGGCGCCGGCGGCCTCATGCCCGGGCCCCGAGCCGCTCGAGGATCACCGGGCCGAGCTCGGTGACGTCCCCGGCCCCGACGGTCAGGACCAGGTCGCCGGGTCGCGCGAGCCGCACGACGGCGCGGGCGGCCTCGAGCCGGTCGGCGACGAACCGGGCGGGGTGTCCGGCGCGCCCCATGGCGTCGGTGATGAGCGAGCCCTCGACCCCGGGGTGGTCGGCACGGTCCTCCCGGGCCGCGTAGACCCCGGTGACGACGACCTCGTCCGCCGCCGCCAGGGCGCCGGCGAACTCCCCGGCGAAGGTGCGGGTGCGGGAGAACAGGTGTGGCTGGAACAGCACGACGACCCGGCCGGTCCCGGCGGCCAGCCGGGCCGTGCGCAGGGTGGCGGCGACCTCGGTGGGGTGGTGGGCGTAGTCGTCGACGACGCGCACGCCGGCGGCGGTGCCGCGGTCCTCGAACCGGCGGCCGGTCCCGGTGAAGGCGCCCAGCGCCTCGGCCATCGCCGGGCCGTCGACACCGAGCTCGACCCCGGCGCACCAGGCCCCGGCGGCGTTGAGGAGCATGTGGGCGCCCCCCACCGCCAGGCGCAGCGGGACGGCGGCGTGCTCGGCCAGCAGGGTCGCGGTGGACCCGGTGGCCCCGAGCTCGACGTCGGTGAGCCGGACGTGCGCGGCGAGCGGCGCGGGCCCGGTGCCGTAGGTCAGGACCCGGACGCCCCGGCCGGCGGCCGCGCGGGCCAGGGTGAGCGCGCCGTCGTCGTCGGCACAGGCCACGAGCAGCCCACCGGGCACGATCCGGCCGGCGAACTCCTCGAAGGCGCGCCGGAAGGCGGCCTCGGAGCCGTGGTGGTCGAGGTGGTCGGGCTCGATGTTGGTCACGAGGGCCAGGCGGGGGGTGTAGTTGAGGAAGGAGCCGTCGGACTCGTCCGCCTCGGCGACGAAGGCCCGCCCGCCGCCCAGGTGGGCGCCGGTGCCGAGCGCCAGCACGGTGCCACCGATGGCGTAGGAGGGGTCCTGCCCGGCGGCGCGCAGCGCGACGGCGAGCATGGCCGAGGTGGAGGTCTTGCCGTGGGCGCCGGCGACGGCGACGAAGTCCCGGCCCTCGGCGGCCCGGGCCAGGGCCTGGGAGCGGTGCAGGACGGGCAGCCCCAGCTCGCGGGCACGGCGGAGCTCGGGGTTGGTCTCCCGCACCGCGGTGGAGACGACGAGCGACCCGGCCGCCGGGACGTGGGCGGCGTCGTGGCCGACGTGGGTGCGCACGCCGAGGCGGCGGAGCCGGTCCAGGGTCGCCGAGTCGTGCTGGTCCGAGCCGGAGACGTCGTGGCCGGCGGCCGCGAGGAGCTCGGCCACCGCGGACATGCCGGCTCCGCCGACCCCGACGAGGTGGAACCGCTCAGCCATGCCCGCCCCCACGGGCGACGGCGACGACGAGGTCGGCGAGCCGGGCCGCACCGTCGCGCGGGCCGGCCCCGGCCGCGGCGCGGCCCATGGCGGCGAGCCGGTCGCGGTCGGCCAGGAGGGCCGGGACGTGCGCGCGCACCCACGGCCGGTCGAGGTCGCCGTCCTCGACGACCGTCCCGCCACCGGCGGCGACGACGTCGGTGGCGTTGAGCCGCTGCTCGCCGTTGCCCACGGGTAGCGGCACGTAGACGGCCGGCAGGCCCAGGGCGGCGAGCTCGCTGACGCTGCCCGCGCCGGAACGGCACACGACGAGGTCGGCGACGGCGTAGGCGAGCTCCATGCGGCCGAGGTAGTCCCGGACCTGGTAGTGGGCGGCCACGCCCGGACCCTGCGCGGTCACGGCGCCGCGGACGTCGGCGTCCTTGCCGCGGCCGGTCAGGTGCAGCACCTGCGCGCCGGCCGCGACGATGACCGACGCCTCGGGGGCGAAGGCCTCGTTGAGCCGCTGCGCACCGAGCGAGCCGCCGGTGACGACGAGAGTCGGGCGGTCCGGGTCGAGGCCGAGCTCCGCCGCGGCGAGGCGGCGCCGGTCGGCGGCGCCGTCGTCGGTGGCGCGGTCCTCGACGAGCGCGGCGACGGCGGGGCGCAGCGGCAGGCCGGTGACCTCGGTGCGGCCCTGGGCCGCCCGGAGCCGCGTCGAGGGGAACGTCAGCGCGACGGCCGCGGCCCACCGGGCGCCGAGGCGGTTGGCCAGCCCGGGCCGGGCGTTCTGCTCGTGGACGACGACCGGGACCCCGGCCCGTCGCGCGGCGATGTAGGCGGGGGTGGCGACGTACCCGCCGAAGCCCACCACCACCTCGGCGTCGGTCTCGGCGATGGCCGCGGCCGCGGCCCGCACGGCGGCCGTCATGCGGGCCGGCAGGCGCAGCAGGTCGGTGGAGGGACGCCGGGGCAGCGGGACGCGCGGGACGATCCGCAGCGGCAGGCCGGCCTCGGGGACGAGGGTGTGCTCCAGGCCGGCCTCGGTGCCGAGCACGGTGATGCGTGCACCGCCGGGGCGACCGGCCAGCTCGGCGGCCGTGGCCAGGAGGGGGTTGACGTGCCCGGCGGTCCCGCCGCCGGCCAGGAGGGCGCGCAGGGGCTCAGCCACGCCGGCCCCTCCCCACGACCGCGAGGGAGCGGCGCACGACACCGCCGCGGGTGGCCAGGGCCTGCGCGGCGCCCGGCTCCGAGCGGGCGAAGGCCAGCACGACGCCGATGGCCAGCAGCGTGGAGATCATCGCGGAGCCGCCGGCGGAGACCAGGGGCAGCGGCACGCCGATGACGGGCAGGAGCCCGATGACCACGCCGATGTTGATGAGCGACTGGGCGAGGATCCAGGTGGCGACGGCCCCGGTGGTGATCTGGACGAAGGGGTCGCGGTGGCGCCGGACGATCCGGAACATCCCCACGGCCAGGGCCCCGAGGAGCCCGAGGACGAGCAGGGTGCCGAGCAGGCCCAGCTCCTCGCCGATGATGGCGAAGATGAAGTCGTTCTGGGCCTCGGGCAGGTAGGACCACTTCTCCCGCGACGCGCCCAGGCCGACGCCGGAGATGCCACCGGTGCCCAGCCCCCACAGCCCGTGCTGGGTCTGGAAGCCCACCCCGGACGGGTCGGCCTCGGAGAGCCCGAGGAAGCTCATGACGCGGTTCATGCGGGAGGGTTTGAGGGCGACGAGGAAGGCCGCGGCCCCCGCCCCGGCGACGGCGGCGCCGGCGAACCAGCGCAGCGGCAGGCCCGCGACGAAGAACGCCCCGCCGACGAGCGCGACGATGACGAGTCCGGTGCCCATGTCGTGCCCGGCGAGGACGAGGCCGAGGCCGGCGCCGGCCCCCAGCGCCCCCGGGACCAGGACGTGGCGCCACTGCTCGAGGAGGCGGCCCTTGCGGGACAGGACGAGCCCGAGCCACAGCGCGAGGCCGAGCTTGACGAACTCCGAGGGCTGGACGCTCTGACCGGTGCCGGGGATCTTGATCCAGTTGGTGTTGCCGTTCACCTCGACCCCGAGGGGGGTGAAGATGAGCATCTGCAGGCCCAGGGCGCCCAGGAGCGCCGGCCAGGCCAGGCGCCGGTACCAGCGCACCGGGATGCGGGAGGCGACGACCGCGAGGGGCAGGCCGAGCAGGACGAACGTCATCTGGCCGAGGAACCCGTCGTAGGGGCTGCCGGTGGTCCGGATGGAGTCGATGGTCGAGGCGGAGAGGACCATGACCACGCCGATGGCCAGCAGGAGCAGCGACGCGCCGCCGACGAGGTAGTAGCTCAGTGCCGCGATCTCGGTGCGCCCGCCCTCGCGGGCGGTCGCCCGGGCGGTGGCGGTCCGGGTGGTCCGGCCGGTGCGGACACGGCGGGTGCCGTCGAGGGTCGTCATCGGCCGCTCCTCCCCTCGAGCTCCCGCGCCGCGCGGGCGAACGCCTCACCCCGCGCGGCGTAGCCGGCGAACTGGTCCATCGACGCGCACGCCGGGGCCAGCAGCACCGTGTCACCGGGCCGGGCGAGCCGGGCCGCCTCGGTGACGGCGCGCGGCATCACGCTGCCATCCTCGCCGGGGACCACCTCGATCACCGGGACGTCGGCCGCGTGTCGTGCCAGGGCCGAGCGCAGCGGCTCGCGGTCGGTGCCGATGAGGACGACGGCGCGCAGCCGGTCGGCGTGGGCGCGGACGAGGTCGTCGAACCGGGCGCCCTTCGCGAGCCCGCCGGCCACCCACACCACCGTCCCGGCGGGCTGGGCGCCGAGGGAGGCGGCGGCGGCGTGGGCGTTGGTCGCCTTGGAGTCGTCGACGAAGCTCACCCCGCCGGCCCGGGCGACGAGCTCGATGCGGTGCCCACCGCCGGCGTAGGCGCGCAGCCCGTCGCGCACGTGCTCCGGGGCGACCCCGTGGGCCCGGGCGAGGGCGGCGGCCGCCAGGGCGTTGGCGACGACGTGGGCGGGCACGTCCGTGCCCTGCGGCGCGAGGTGGGCCAGGTCCGCCAGGGTGGCGAGCTCGGCGGCGCTGTGCCAGCGCTCGGCGCCGAAGGCCCGGTCGACGAGGTAGTCCTCGACGAGGCCGAGCTGCCCGACGCCGGGGGTGCCGCGGGTGAAGCCGACGGCCCGGGCGCCCTCGACGACGTCGGCCTCCTCGACCATGGCGCGGGTGGCGGGGTCGGCCTCGTTGTAGACGCACGCGACCTGCGTGCGCTCGTAGACCCTGGCCTTGTCGGCGGCGTAGGCCTCGTACGAGCCGTGCCAGTCGATGTGGTCGGGGGCGATGTTCAGGCACGCGGCGGCCTGGGGGCTGACGCTGAGGGTGGAGTGCAGCTGGAAGCTCGACAGCTCCACCGCCAGGACGTCGGGGGCCTCCGGCCCCCGCCTCGTGGCCACCCGCACGATGGGGGTGCCGACGTTGCCGACGGCCTCGGCCCGCTCACCCGCGGCGGTGAGGATCGACTCGAGCATCCCCACGGTCGTCGTCTTGCCGTTGGTGCCGGTGAGGGTGAGCCAGGGGGCGAAGGTGCCGTCCGGCCGCGGGGCGCGCAGCCGCCACGCCAGCTCCACCTCGCTCCACACCGCCAGGCCGGCCGCGGCCGCCCCGGTGTGCAGCGGGGAGACGGCCGGGACCCCCGGGGAGACCACGACGACGTCGGGGGCGGAGCCGAGCACCGCCGCCGCCAGCGCGTCGGGGTCGGCGGCGTGGTGCAGCGCCGTCCCGGCGGGCACCTCCGCGCCGGTCCGGGCCGCCTCGACGGCGGCCTCGCTGACGTCGTGGCCGACCGGCGTCGCGCCCGCCGCGACGAGCGCCTCGATCGCGGCCCGGCCCGAGGTGCCCAGACCGACGACGGCGACCCGCGCCCCCCTGAGCCCGCTCACGCGACCGACACCCACTCGGCGTAGAACAGGCCGAGCCCGGCGGAGGCGAACAGGGCGGCGATGATCCAGAACCGCACGACGATCGTCACCTCGCCCCAGCCCTTGAGCTCGAAGTGGTGGTGCAGCGGCGCCATGCGGAACACCCGCTTGCCGGTGGCCTTGAAGAAGCCGATCTGGATGACGTCGGACATGACGATGATGACGAAGAGACCGCCGATGACGGCGCCGAGGATCTCGGTGCGGGTGAGGATGGACAGACCGGCGAGCGCCCCGCCGAGCGCGAGCGACCCGGTGTCACCCATGAAGATCTGCGCCGGCGAGGTGTTCCACCACAGGAACCCGAAGCTGGCGCCGACGATGGCGGCGGTGACGATGGCGAGGTCCCTCGGGTCGCGGACCTCGTAGCAGCCCTGGCCCGGCTCGGTGAGGAACTGGCAGGACTGGTTGGACTGCCAGATCGTGATGACGGTGTACGCGCCGAACACGAGCATCGAGGTGCCCGTCGCGAGGCCGTCGAGGCCGTCGGTGAGGTTGACGGCGTTGGACCAGGCGGTGATGAGGAAGTTCGCCCACAGGACGAACAGGACGAGCCCGAGGCCGGCGCCGGCCCAGGCGAGGTCGATGCCGGTGTCCCGGATGAGGGAGATCTCGGTGGAGGCCGGGGTGCGGAAGTTCTCGTTCGGGAACTGCAGCGCCAGCACGGCCCAGCCGACGCCGATGACGGCCTGGCCGACGATCTTGCTGCGCTCGTCCAGGCCCAGGGAGCGCTGACGGGAGATCTTGATGTAGTCGTCGAGGAAGCCGATGAAGCCCATGCCGACCATGAGCAGCAGCAGGAGCATGCCGGAGGCGTTGGGCAGGCGGCCGGTGGCAAGGTTCGCCGTGGCGTACCCCAGGACCGTGGCCGCGATGATGACGACCCCGCCCATGGTGGGCGTGCCGCGCTTGGTGAAGTGCGCGGTCGGCCCGTCCTGACGGATGAACTGGCCGTAGTTCTTGGCCACGAGGAGGCGGATGAACAGCGGCGTGCCACCCATCGAGAGCACGAGCGCGACGGCGCCGGCGATGAGGACGGCCATCATGAGGGCATCCTCCCGCCCGTGGCGGTGCCGGTGAGCAGGGCGTCCGCGAGCCGCCAGATCCCCGAGCCGTTGGAGCCCTTGAGGAGCACGACGTCGCCCGGGCGGAGCCGGTCGCGCAGGTCCGCCTCGGCGGCGTCGACGTCGGGCACCTCGACGACCTCCACGACGGGCCCGTCGGACCCGGCCGAGCCGGTGCTCCCGGCGGCCGGCCCCGCCGCACGGCGTGCCCCTGCGGCGAGCGGCGCGGTCCCCGCGCCGACGGCGAGGACGACGTCGGCCCCCGCGGCGACGGCGTCCGCGCCGGCGGCGTCGTGCTCGGCTGCGGAGTCCGCGCCGAGCTCGAGCATCTCCCCCAGCACCGCGACCTTGCGCCGGCCCGCCCCGAGGGTGGCCAGCGCCCGCAGGCCCGCGCGCACCGAGTCGGGGTTGGCGTTGTAGGAGTCGTCGACGACCCGCACGCCGTCGGCCCGGTCGGTCACGGCCATGCGGTGCGGGCTGGCCGCCGGCGCGGCGGCGAGGAGGTCGGCCACCTGCGCCGGGGTGAGGCCCAGCTCGAGGGCGACCGTGGCGGCGGCGAGGGCGTTGTGGACGTGGTGCTCCCCCACCAGCGCGAGGCGCACGTGCGCCGCGCCCGCCGGCGAGGTGAGCGTGAAGGCGGCGCGGCCGGCGTCGTCCAGGACGACGTCGGTGGCGACGACGTCGGCGTCGCCGCGGCCGAAGGTGCGCACCGGCCCGGGAGCCAGGGGCGCCATGGCCGCCACGCGGTGGTCGTCGGCGTTGAGCACGGCCGTGCCGGTCGGTCGCAGGCCGGCGACGAGCTCGGACTTGGCCCTGGCGACGTTCTCGATGCCGCCGAACTCCCCGAGGTGGGCCCGGCCGACCGCCAGGACGACCGCGACGTCCGGCGGCGCGACCGAGGTGAGGTACTCGAGGTTGCCCACGTGGTCCGCGCCCATCTCCAGGACGAGGGTGGCGGTGGAGGGCCGCGCGCGCAGCACGGTCAGCGGCAGGCCGATCTCGTTGTTGAACGAGCCCGGTGGGGCGATGAGGTCCCCGAGCGGGGCGAGGAGGTGGGCGAGGAGGTCCTTCGTCGTGGTCTTGCCGACCGAGCCGGTGACGGCCACGACCCGCGGCCCGTCGCCGTCGCCGCGCAGGCTCGCCAGGACGTGCCGGGCGAGCCGGCCGAGGGCCGCGGCGACGTCGTCGACGACGACGAGGCGGGCGGGGTCCGCGCCCGCGGCCTCGGCCACGTCCGGGCGGGTGACCAGGGCGCCTGCCGCGCCCGCGGCCAGGGCCCCGGGGACGTGCTCGTGACCGTCGGCGGTGGAGCCGACGAACGCCGCGACGAGCGTGCCGGGACCGGCCTGCCGGGAGTCGATGACGACCTCGCCGTCGACGACCACCTCCGGACCGTCCGCAGCGAGCCGGCCGCCGGTGACGGCGGCGACCTCGCGCAGGGTCATCGTGATCATGCGTGCTGTCCTCCCGCGCGCAGCACCAGGGCCGCGCGCACCTCCTCGCGGTCGTCGAGGTGGTGGTCCACCCCGGCGACCTCCTGGACCGTCTCGTGGCCGCGGCCGGCCACGAGGACGGTGTCGTCGTCGTCGGCCTCGAGGACCGCCGTGCGGATGGCCTCGGCCCGGTCGGCGATCTCGCGCACCGCCGCGCCGCCGGTGCCGGCGAGGACCTCGGCGCGGATCTGTGCCGCTGGCTCGTCGTGGGGGTCGTCGTCGGTGACGATGACCGTGTCGGCGCCGTCGACGGCGGCCCGGCCCATCGCGGGCCGCTTCGCGCGGTCGCGGTCGCCGGCCGCGCCGATCACGACGTGGAGGCGGCCGGTGGTCGTCGGGCGCAGGGCGGCCAGGGCCTGGACGAGCGCGTCGGTGTTGTGGGCGAAGTCGACGACCACACGGGGGCGGTCGCCGAGCTGCTCCATGCGGCCGGGCACCTGCGGGCTGAGCCCGCCGGCGTCCGCGAGGGCCTCCTCGAGCTCGGCCGGCGCCACCCCGGCGGTGAGGACCATGGCGGCCGCGAGGGCGGCGTTGGCCACGTTGAACGCGCCCGGCAGGTCCGTGCGGGTGCGCAGGCTGCGTCCGTCCCGGTGGGCGAGGGTGAACGCCGAGCCGGTGGCGTCGGCCTCGACGTCGGTGACGGTCCAGTCCCCGCCGGGCCCGGTCGTCAGGGCCGCGACGGCGTCGCCGGTCTCCGCGGCGAGGCGCCGCCCCCAGCGGTCGTCCGCGACGACGACGCCCGTGCGCGAGATGTCGAACAGGGAGGCCTTGGCGGCGTAGTAGCCCTCGAGGTCGCCGTGGAAGTCGAGGTGGTCGGCGGTGAGGTTGGTGAACCCGGCGACGTCGTAGACGAGCGGGTCGACCCGGCCCAGCGCCAGGGCGTGGGAGGAGACCTCCATGACGAGGTCGTCGACGCCGCCGGCGACCATCGCCGCGAGCAGCGCCTGGAGGTCGGCGGGCTGCGGGGTGGTGAGGGTGGCGGGGACGGCGCGGTCCCCGACGCGGACCTCCACCGTGCCGATGAGGCCCGTCCGGCGCCCCAGGGCCCGCAGGGCGTGGTCGACCATGAACGCCGTCGTCGTCTTGCCGTTCGTGCCGGTGACGGCGAAGGTCCCGAGCGCCCGGCCGGGGTGGCCGTAGATCTCGGCGGCGAGCCGCCCGAGCAGGGCGGGGACGTCGGGGGTGACGAGGACCGGGACGCCGGGGTCGGCCGCCGCGAGCAGCTCCGCGCCGGCGGGGTCGGTCAGGACGGCGCGGGCGCCGGCGGCGACCGCCGCGGGGACGAAGCGGGCGCCGTGGACGTGGGCGCCGGCGTGGGCGGCGAAGAGCTCACCGCCGCGCACCAGCCGGTTGTCCGCCGTCACGCCGGCGACCTCGACGGACGCCCACCCCTCGCCGGGACCGGCGGGTGACAGGGCGAACGCCCCGGCGAGGTCGCCGAGGCGCCGGGGTGCGGGCGCGGCCGGGCGCAGGGGGTCATCGGGGCTGGAGGTCACCGCCCCATTGTTCCCCCCCGCGCGGCGACGGCCATCCGGGAGGGCCCGGCTCACCCCTGCTCCGGGGTCAGGGCCAGCGTGGGCGGGGGCTCGGTGCTGGGCGCGACGCCCATCTCGCGCAGCGCGAACGCCGTCACCTCGCGGAAGGTGGGGGCGGCGACCGTGCCGCCGTACGAGGTGCCCGCGCCGCGGTAGACGACCACGCCGACGGCGACCCGCGGGTCCTCCGCGGGGGCCACGCCGACGAAGGACCCGAGCCGGTTGCTCAGGCCGCCGGCGGCGTCGAGGATCTCGGCGGTGCCGGTCTTGGCCGCCACGCGGTACCCGGGCACCGCCCCCTGCGGGCCCGTGCCGCCGTCGGCGACCACCGTCTCCATCATCGCCAGCATGGTCTCGGCGGTGGCCGGGCTGACGACCTCCTCGCCGTCGGCGACCTCGGTGGGGGCGAAGACGCCGTCACCGTCGGTGGTGCCGTCCACGACGTGCGGGTCCATCCGGACGCCGTCGTTGCCGAGGGTGGCCACCATGGAGGTGTTCTGCAGCAGGGTCACCGACATGCCCTGGCCGAACATCGTCGTGTAGCGGGTGCGCCTGTCCCACGTGTCCGGGTCGCGCACGACGCCGGCGCTCTCGCCAGGCAGCTCGATGCCGGTCCGCTCGCCGAAGCCGAAGGCCCGCAGGAGCTCGAAGCGCGCGCGGTCGTCGACCAGGTCGCCGATCTGGACCGTCCCGGTGTTGGACGACATCTGGAGCACGCCCGTGGTGGTGAGGGTCTCGGTGGCGTGGGGGCTGTTGTCGCGGAACGTCTGGCCGTTGGGCATGGTGAGCGTGTCCGGCACGGTGAAGACGGTGTCCGGGGTGACGAGGCCCTGCTCGAGCGCGATGGCGAACGTGGGCAGCTTGCCCGTCGAGCCGGGCTCGTAGGGGCTCTGGACCGCCCGGGAGCCGCGGTCCTGCGCGTCCCAGGACTGGAAGTCGTTGGGGTCGACGGTGCCGGAGTCGGCCAGGGCGAGGATGCGCCCGGTGCCGATCTCCTCCACGACGACGGCGCCCCACGCACCGCCGTGGGTGGCCACGGCCTCGTCGATGCTGCGCTGGGCGAAGTACTGCAGGTCCCGGTCGATGGTGGTGTGCACCGTGCGGCCGGGGGCCGCCGGGACCTCCTCGCGGTGGCCGGTGGGGATGACCTGGCCGGTGCCGCCGATCTCCACCGTGAGCGAGCCGTCGGTGCCCGTGAGGGCGTCGTCGTAGGTGAGCTCGAGACCCGCGAGGCCCTGGCCGTCCGCGCCGACGAACCCCAGGACGTTCCCGGCGGTGGTGCCGTTGGGGTAGATGCGCTCCGTCGTCTCCTCCGGCTCGATGCCCGGGATCCGCAGCGCGTCGATCTCGCGCCACTGCTCCGGGGTCAGGCCCTTGGCGAGGTAGACGAACGTGGAGTCGCCCACGAGCTGGGCGCCGAGCTCGGCCTTGTCCCGGCCCAGCAGCGGCGCGAGAGCCTCGGCGGCCGCGGCCGCGCCCCGACCGACGACCTCCTCGTCCTCGTTCGTGACGACGTAGTTCTTGACGAGCCGCTGGTTGACCCCGATGTTGAAGCGCTCCACGGAGGTGGCCAGCACCTCGCCGTCGGCGTCGAGGATGTCACCGCGCGGGGCCCGGATCGCCGAGGTGCGGGTGCGGTCGTCCTTGGCCTGCTCGGCCAGCTCGGGCCCCTGGAACGCCTGGACGTAGACGAGACGGCCGGAGAAGACGAGCAGCACCGTCAGCACCGCGACGAGCGCGGCCTGACGCCGCACATGGGTGCGGGTGCGCACGGCGCCGGCGCTCACGGCGCGCCCTCCTCCGGGAGGCCGAGGAGCCGGCTGTCGGCGAGCTGGACGAAGCGCATCCCCTCCGCCGGGACCATGCCGAGGCTGTCCGCGCGGCGCTGCAGCTCGGCGGGCGAGCCGGCCTGCTCGACCTGGGCCCTGAGCGAGGCCTCCGCCTCGTCGAGGCGGTTCAGCGCCACCTGCTGGTCGTGGATCTCGTAGGCCGTGGCGGCCATCTGGGTGTTGAGCAGCAGGGCACCGAGGAGCGCCGCCCCCAGGACCGCCGCGCACAGGAGCAGGAAGGGGACGACGCTGCGCGCCGGGACCGGGCTGGCCACGACCTCCAGGCGCGGGCGCCAGCTGTGCTGCGGGCGGGGCGCGGTCTGCGCGCGGACCGGGACGGCGCTCATGCGTCGTACCTCCTTCGGGGGGCCGGGAGCAGGTGGTCGGGGGTGGGGCGGAGACGTTCCGCGGCGCGCAGGCGGACCGAGGTGGCGCGGGGGTTGCGGGCCCGTTCGGCCTCGTCGGCCTCCTCGGCGCCGCGGGTGAGGAGGCGCAGGTAGGGACGGTGCGACTCGGGCTCGACCGGCATGTCCGGCGGCGCCGAGGACGTCGCGCCGCGGGCGAGGACGGTCTTGACCGCCCGGTCCTCGAGGGAGTGGTAGGACTCGACGACGATCCGTCCGCCGACGGCGAGGGCCTCGACCGCCCGCGGGAGGGCCCGCTCGAGGACCTCGAGCTCGCCGTTGACCGCGATCCGCAGCGCCTGGAAGGTGCGCTTGGCCGGGTTGCCGCCCGTCCGGCGCGCCGCCTGGGGGATGTTCTCGCGGACGATCTCGACGAGCTCACCCGTCCGGGCCAGGGGACAGGTCTCGCGGCGCCGGACGATGGCGGCGGCGATCCGACCGGCGAACTTCTCCTCGCCGTACACCCGGAGGATGCGCCGCAACTCGGCCACGTCGGCGGTGGCGAGGAGCTCGGCGGCCGAGATGCCCGTGCTCTGGTCCATCCGCATGTCCAGCGGGGCGTCCTGGGCGTAGGCGAAGCCGCGGTCGGCGGCGTCGAGCTGGAGGGAGGAGACGCCCAGGTCCATGAGGACGCCCTCGACCGTCCCGGCGCGGCCGTGCTCGGCGGCGACGTCGTCGACGTGGTCGTAGGTGGTGTGCACGGCGGTGAACCGGTCGGCGAAGGGCGCCAGGCGCGCCGAGGCGAGGGCGATCGCCTGGGGGTCCCGGTCGATGCCGACGACCCTCAGTGCGGGGAAGCGTCGCAGCGCGGCCTCGGCGTGCCCGCCCATCCCCAGGGTCGCGTCGACGAGCACGGCACCGGGCGCGCCGACCGCCGGCGCGAGGAGATCGAGGCAGCGCTCGGCGAGCACCGGGACGTGCAGCGCCGCTGCGTCCGCCTCACTCATGCCATCTCCTCGGGTTGCCGCGTCGCGGCGGGTGCGTTGCTGGTCGGGGGCCCTCCACCGCCCGACCAGGACTCCCTCCGCTGCTCTGGCGCCGGGGAAGTGCGCCAGAGGTGCGGTGAGAGACCTCGTCGTGCGGGGGCTGGGGTGGTGCGTGGTGGTGCGTCGTCGGTCGGTAGGTCGGTCGGTCGGTCCGGGCGGTTCGTCAGAAGAGGCCGGGGATGACCTCCTCGGCGGTCTCGGCGAAGGCCTGCTCCTGCTCGGCGAGGTAGGCCTCCCAGGCGCCGGCGTCCCAGATCTCGATGCGGGAGCCCGCGCCGATGACGGCGAGGTCGCGCTCGAGGCCGGCGTAGCGGCGCAGCGGGGGCGGGATGGTGATCCGGCCCTGCTTGTCGGGGAGGTCGTCGGTGGCGCCGGAGAGGAAGACCCTCAGGTAGTCGCGGGCCTGCTTGCTCGCCAGGGGGGCCTGGCGCAGGCGCTGGTGCATCTCCTCGAAGTCGCGGGTGGGGAAGGCGTACAGACACCGCTCCTGCCCCTTGGTCAGGACGACGCCGGTGGCGAGCTGGTCACGGAACTTCGCGGGCAGGATCAGCCGACCCTTGTCGTCGAGACGAGGTGCATGGGTTCCCAGGAACACACCAGCACCCCCTTCCCGGTCGGAGCACCACCCGTTGCCCCCACATTACTCCACTTCCCTCCCCCGTCAACGACAAACGGTGGTGATGTGCGCCTGGGTCGCGATGACATCCCAGGTCAGCCCTAGTGGTGCGGAGTGGAGGGCCTTTTGACCCGGACGGCGTCCTCGTGACCCGTGCTGGCGGAGTTCGGGCCGGGGGCAGCGGGACGAACGGCGCGATGTCGCCGCGGTGGCGGCTCGGGACCCCGGTGAGCCGGGTCCATGCGGGCGCCGGTGGAGCGAAGTGGGGACGCCCCGGGTGACCCGTCCGTGCGGGCGCCGGTGGCGCGAGGTGGGGACGCCCCGGGTGACCCGTCCGTCCGGGCGCCGGTGGCGCGAGGTGGGGACGCCCCGGCGCGGGTGCTACCGGGCGGCGGCGGACGTGGTGATGGCGGACGGGGTGGGGACCGGCACGACGAAGCCCGCGGCCATGAGGCCGCGGGCTCGGTCAGAAGAGGTCGGGGTCAGCGGTTGCCCCGCTCCTCGTTGCGCCGGTTCCACCGGTCCTCCTGGCGCTGCATGAACCCCGCCGAGGTCGAACCCGAGCCCGTCGGGCGGCGGCCGCCCTTGACGGTGGGGCCCGCTCCGCCGCGCGGGCCGGAGATCGCGAGGAGGACGCCGCCGAGCATGGCGAGGAAGCCGAGGATGCCCAGCCACACCCACCCGGTCGCCACGCCGCCGACCAGCCCGCCGAGTCCCAGGAGGAAGAGCAGCGCGCCCAGGCTCAGGCGGCGCACGTCCGGGCGCTGACGGTCGGCGAGGGTGTTCGCGAGCTTGGGGTCGTCGGAGCGAAGCTGCTGCTCCATCTGCTGGAGCATGCGCTGCTCGTACTCGGAGAGAGGCATGAGACCCTCCAGTCGTCCCGCCGTCCCGTCGCTGGGGTGTGGACGACGGTGTTGTGACCAGGATAGGTCGCCGGAGCCGCGCGCGAAAGCGGGAACGGACCGGTGTGCGCCGGGACCGGGTCGTCGCCCCGTCACGAGGGCCCGGGACGCCCGCCCGGCCGCCCGCCGAGCAGCGACGCCGGCCGGAGCACGGCCGGCCCGAACCGCGCACGG
The DNA here is from genome assembly GCF_038049925.1 of Georgenia sp. M64. Taxonomy (NCBI): domain Bacteria; kingdom Bacillati; phylum Actinomycetota; class Actinomycetes; order Allobogoriellales; family Allobogoriellaceae; genus Georgenia; species Georgenia sp. M64. The sequence goes on along the minus strand of NZ_CP145809.1, from coordinate 1,227,835 downwards.
ACGCCGTCCATCGCCCGTTCGGCCCGCGCCTGGTGCGGGTCGTCGTCGAGCATCGCCTGGACCCCGGCCGAGGCGCTGACCAGCCGCTCCGCCCGGACCCCGAGGAGCCGGACCCCGGCGGCGGGCACCGCCACCCCGGCGAGGAGGTCGCGCGCGGCGGCGGCGAGGTCGCGGGCGAGGTCGGTGGGGGCCGCGAGCGTGCGGGACCTGGTCAGCGTGGTGAAGTCGGCCATCCGGACCTTGACCGAGACGGTCGAGCAGAGCATGCCGTCCGCGCGGAGGCGGGCGGCGCACTGGTGGGACTGGTCCAGCAGGACCCGGTCGAGGAGCTGCCGGTCGGTGACGTCCTCGGCGAAGGTCGTCTCCGTGCCCACGGACTTCTCGACCCGCCCGGGCGTCACCGGGCGTGGGTCGACGCCCCACGCGAGGTCGTGCAGGCGCTGACCGGCGGCGACCCCCAGGGTGCGGTGGAGCACCGGCAGCGGTGTGGCGGCGAGCTCGGCGACCGTGTCCCAGCCGCGCCGCTCGAGCACCTGCCGGGTCTTCTCCCCCACGCCCGACAGCGCCCCGACGGGGAGGGAGTGGAGGAAGGGGACGGTGGCGGCGGCGGGGACGAGGAGGAGCCCGTCCGGCTTGGCGTGGGTCGAGGCGAGCTTGGCCACGTGCTTGGTGGCCGCCACGCCGACCGAGGCCGTCACCCCGGTGCGCGCCCGCACCTCGCGGCGGACCCACCGGGCGATCGTCACCGGCGGGCCCATGCGGCGCAGGGCGCCCGAGACGTCGAGGAAGGCCTCATCGATGCTCACCTGCTCCATCACCGGGGTGACCTCCGCCAGGACGGCCATCACCTGGCGCGAGACCTCGGAGTAGCGCCCGTGGCGGGTGGGCAGGAACACCGCCTGCGGGCACAGGGCCCGCGCGCGGGCCACCGGCATGGCGGAGTGCACGCCGAAGGCCCGGGCCTCGTAGGTCGCCGAGGTCACCACCCCACGGTGCTCACCGCCCACGACGACGGGCAGCCCGCGCAGCTCGGGGCGGTCGAGGACCTCCACGGCGGCGAAGAACGCGTCCATGTCCACGTGCAGGACGGTGCACCCGGTGTCGTCGTCGCCCCAGGACCGTCCGGCCCGCTCACCGCGCGGAGCCCGGCTCACGCCCACCACCTCCGCCTCGGCCGACCGGGCCCCAGGCTAACGTGGGGCGGTGCCCGACCGCCCCCGACGCCGCCCAGCGCCGCGCACCCCGGCCGTCGAGCTCCCCACCGAGCCGGTCACCACCTCCATGGCCACGGCCACGCTGCGCCGGGAGCCCGGGGCACCGACGCTGGTCACGCTCGTCCTCGACGGCGCCGAGAGCTCGTGCCTCGACCTGGCCGACCCGGCCCACCTGGAGTTCGAGTACATGGAGCAGATGGCGCTCGTCGTCGAGGCGGCGCGCCCGACCGGGCCGCTGCGGGCCCTGCACCTGGGGGCCGCGGGGTGTGCCCTGCCGCGGGCCCTCGAGGCGCGCCGGCCCGGCTCCACCCAGGTCGCCGTCGAGATCGACGAGGTGCTCGCCCGGCTCGTCCGCGAGTGGTTCGACCTGCCCCGCTCCCCCCGCCTGCGCATCCGCACCGGCGACGCCCGCGCGGTCCTCGACTCGCTGCCGGACCGCTCGTGGGAGGTGGTGGTCCGGGACGTGTTCGCCCGCGGGGAGGTCCCGCGCCACGTCCGCACCGTCGAGGCGGCCGGGTCCGCCCAGCGGGTGCTGACGGCGGACGGTCTCTACCTCGTCAACCTCACGGACCACCCGCCCCTGCACCGGGCCCGCGCCGAGGTGGCGGCGCTCCAGGACACCTTCCCCCACGTGCTGCTGATCGCCGACCCCGCCATCCTGCGTGGTCGCCGGTACGGCAACGTCCTCCTCGCGGCGAGCGCGGCGCCCCTGCCGGTGGCCGCGCTCGACCGAGCCCTGCGCCGTCTGCCGCTGCCCGTGCGCCTCGTCGAGGGCAGCGCGCTGCGGGACTTCCGGGGCAGCGTGCCGGCCGCACGCGACGAGCCCGCCGGCCCCTCGCAGCAAGTGGCGCCCGCCGGCTGACGGTGCGCGAGCGCCGACGGTGCGCCACGGGCGGGTCGCCGCCCGGCGCTCAGGACCGGTCGCGCCGCTCGGCGAGGATCCGGGCGACGACGTCGCGCACCGGGGGCACGACCACGCCGCGCGCGGCCATGCGGCGCCGGGTCGCCCGGCGCGCCAGGACGAAGCCGGTGAGGCCGACCGCCCACACCAGGGCCTGGGTGCTCAGCGCCAGGCGGAAGTCGTCGAGCACGTAGTCGCCGTCGGGCCGGACGAGGTCGAGGACGAGTCCGACGAGGTAGATGGAGATGAGGGACGCGACGAACCCCCCGACGTTGACCAGACCCGTGGCGGTGCCCAGCCGCGCGGGCGGGACGAAGGTGCGCGCGAAGTCGAAGCCCACGTTCGACGCGGTGGCGGAGACGGTGAGGAGCACCACGAGCAGGGCGAGCTGCCAGACCGGGCGCGGCGTGCTCGCCGCCAGCACCGAGGCCCAGCCCGCGATCGTCGCCGCGACCGCCCCGGCCACGAGCCACGAGCGGCGCAGGGGGTGGCGCGCCGTCAGCTCCCCGGTGACCGGTCCCACGACGATGCCCGACAGGGCGGCGACGGTGAGCAGGGTGCTCGCGGCGACGGGGCTCAGGCCCTGCCCGGCCGTGAGGAACGGCACGCCCCACAGCAGCGTGAACGTGTTGGCCGGGAAGAGCCCGACGAAGTGGGTGAAGAACCCCAGCCAGGTCCCCGGCTCGCGCAGCACGGCACGCATCGGGACGCGGGTCCGCGGCGGGACGTCCACCGGGGCGGGTGGGACCTCCGAACCGGTGCCGACGGGCTGGACCGTGTCCCGCTCGCGGGCGGGACGGTCGCGGACGACGACCGCGGCCAGGATGCCGAGGAGGACGCCGAGGGCGGCGAGGGAGGTGAAGGCGGTGGTCCAGCCCGCCGCGAGGAGGAGCGCCATGAAGGGCACGGCCGAGAGGATCTGCCCGGTGGCACCGACGAGGCCGGTGACCTGGTTGAGCAGGGGCACCCGGCGCGCGGGGAACCAGGCCGGCACCAGCCGCAGGACCGAGACGAACGCGGTCGCGTCGCCGGCCCCGACGAGCACACGGGCCGCGAGCGCGAGGGGAAGGGTGTCGACGACCGCGAGCATCACCTGGCCGGCGGCGAGCAGGAGGGCCCCCGCCGCGAGCACGGTCCGGCTGCCGATCCGGTCGAGCAGGATCCCGACGGGCACCTGCGCGGCGGCGTAGACCGCGAGCTGGACGACCGAGAAGAGCGAGAGCGTGGTGGCGGAGATGTCGAACCGCTCGGCGGCCTGGAGCCCGGCGACGCCCAGGGACGTGCGCCCCGTGACGGCGACGACGTACACCGCCAGGGCCGCCGCCCACACGAGGTAGGCCGCGCGGGCGGGCGCGGGGGCGGTGAGGGACGGCACGCGGCCATTGTCCACCGCCCGGGGCGGGCGCCGGCGCGCCGCCCGGGCCGTGGGACGGCGCCGCAGCGCTCTCAGGCCTCGGGGTCGTCCTCGGGACGCCCGCCCGCGTGCTCGGCGAGGAACGCCTCCAGCTCGGCGCCGATCTGCTCGGCCGTGGGCATGTCCCCGTGGTCGGCGAGGAGGGTCTTCTGGTTCGGCTGGGCCGCGGCCTCCATGAAGGCGTCGTACTGCTGCTCGAGCGCGTGGACGACGGCGCCGACCTCGGCCGACGCCGAGACCTGTGCCTCGATCTGCGCGGCCGTCTCGGCCGCTGCGGCCTCCAGCTCACCCACGGGCAGCGCGAGGCCGGCGTGCGCCGCGATCTGCCGGACGAGCTCGGCGGCCGCGAGGGGGTACTCGGCCTGGGCGAGGTAGTGCGGGACGTGCGCGGCGAAGCCCAGCGCGTCGTGCCCGGCCCGCCCGAGCCGGAGCTCCAGCAGGGCCGCGATGTTGCCGGGCACCTGGACGGTGCCCATGAAGTGACGCTGGGTGTCCACGAGACCGCTCCGGCTGGCGTGCGACGTCACCGTCGTCGGGCGGGTGTGCGGGACCGCCATCGGGATGCCGTGCACGCCGATCGTCCGCTCGACGCCGAGGTCCTCGACGAGGCCGACGACCGCGGCGGTGAAGCGGTCCCACTGCAGGTCGGGCTCGGGGCCGTGGAGGAGCAGCAGCGCGGTGCCCTCGTCGTCGCGCAGGAGGTCCAGCGCGATGACCGGCTCGTCGTACTCCGTGAACCGCCAGTCCTCGAAGGTCATGGCAGGGCGCCGCGAGCGGTAGTCGACCAGCTCGTCGGGCTCGAAGGTGGCGACCCGCTCGACCTGGAGGGAGCCGAGGAGGTGCCGCGAGACCAGCGCGCCGGCGTGCCCGGCGTCGAGGGAGCCCCGCATGGCGTGCACGAGCACGGGGGTGGACTCCTGCGGCCGGGCGGCCAGCGTGTAGAGCTCATGGGGGTCGCGCATCGGCCGACTCCTCTCGTTCTGGTGGGTCGAGGTCTACCTCTGCCAACACTGCGGTGTCGCCGGGCATTCCGCGAGCGGACCGGCACCGGCCGCGCGCGGCAGGTGGCGCAGGTCCGTCGCAGATCCAGCCGGGTCCGCGGGACGTCCGGCCCGGACATGCCTGCACGGACCGTCCCGAGGACGGATAATGGATGGCCGTGCCGACGGCACGTCAGCCGCACCGCCGGTGCGCACGAGGAGAAGGAGCACGCGTGCAGCAGGCCCCCACGCCCGACCCGGCCGGCGCCGCCCAGGACACGGTGGCGGCCGCCGTCGGCGAGGAGCAGACCTACGTCGACCGCGTGTACACCCGCCTCGACGAGCTGCGCGCCTCCTACGGGTCCCGGCTGGCGGAGGTCCGGCGCGAGGGGCCGTCGGGGTCGCCGCAGAACCGCTCCGAGCGCGACGCGTTCGCGGCCCACTACTCCGACGCCGTGGCCCGGCTCGACCACGTCGAGAACCGGCTGGTCTTCGGCCGGCTGGACCTGCGGGCCGGCGAGGAGCCCCGCTACGTCGGGCGCATCGGCATGTCCGACGCCGAGCACGACCAGCTCCTCGTGGACTGGCGCGCCCCCTCGGCCCAGCCCTTCTACCAGGCCACGGCCGCGCACCCCGGCGACGTCGTGCGGCGCCGGCACCTCATGACCCGCTCCCGCACGGTGGTCGGGGTCGAGGACGAGCTGCTCGACCACGCCCACCTCGACGCCGACGTCGCCGACGGCCTCACCGGCGAGGGCGCGCTCTTCGCCGCGATGTCCGCGGCCCGCGAGGGGCACATGAGCGACATCGTCGCGACCATCCAGGCCGAGCAGGACGCCGTGATCCGCTCCCCCCTCGACGGCGTCCTCGTCGTCCAGGGCGGGCCGGGCACGGGCAAGACCGCGGTGGCGCTCCACCGCACCGCCTACCTCCTCTACGCCCACCGTCAGCGGCTGGAGCGGTCCGGCGTCCTCCTCGTGGGGCCGTCCCGGGTGTTCCTGCGCTACATCGACCAGGTGCTGCCCTCCCTGGGCGAGAGCGACGTCGTCGCCACCACGATGGCGGACCTCCTGCCCGGCACGACGGCGGACGCCGCCGAGGACGAGGAGGTCGCGGCCGTCAAGGGCCGCCTCGTCATGGCCGACGTCCTGGCCCGCGCCGTGCGCGGGCTGCAGCGGGTGCCCGAGCAGGTCCAGGAGCTCGACGTGGAGGGCGTGCGGCTGCGCCTCGACCCCGCCGACGTGCGCACCGCGATGGGCCGGGCCCGGCGCTCCGGGCTGCCCCACAACCAGGCGCGCGACACCTTCGCCCTGGCGATGCTCGACGTCCTCGTCCGCCAGTACGCCGCGGCGCGCGGGGCGGACGACCCGGAGGAGCGGCCGTACCTCTTCGAGGACGTGCGCAGCGCACGCGACGTGCGTGTCGCGCTCAACCTGTGCTGGATGCCGACGACGGCCCACGGCCTGCTCGAGCGCCTCTACGACCGGCCGGACCTGCTGGCCCGCCACGCCCCCCGGCTGGGCGCCGCCGACCGCGCCCTCCTGGCGCGCGAGCGCGGGTCCGCCTGGACGGTCGCGGACGTGCCGCTCCTCGACGAGCTCGCCGAGCTCCTGGGCCCCCACCAGCAGGCCGAGGCCTCCCGTGCCCGGGCCGAGGCGCGGCAGCAGGCGGCCGACGAGCTGCGCTACGCGCAGGAGGCGATCAGCTCCCAGGAGCTGGGGATGGGGATGGTCAGCGCGGAGATGCTCGCCGAGCGCTTCGCGGCGACCGGGCCGCGGCTGACGACGGCCGAGCGCGCCTCGGCCGACCGGTCCTGGACCTACGGCCACATCGTCGTCGACGAGGCGCAGGAGCTCAGCCCCATGGCGTGGCGCTCGCTGCTGCGCCGGTGCCCCTCGCGCTCGATGACCGTCGTCGGCGACCTCGCCCAGCGCAGCGGGCACCGGCCCGCCCGGTCCTGGGCGGACGTCCTCGGCGGCGCGGGCAGCGAGCACGTGCGGGAGTCGGTCCTCACGATCAGCTACCGGACGCCGGCCACGGTGATGGACGCGGCCACGGCGGTGATGACCGCCGCCGGGGCGGCCCCGGCCTACCCGGTCCGCGCGGCGCGGGACCTGCCCGGCTCGCTGGTGACCACCCGGGCGAGGGACCTCGCCGGCACGGCGGCCGACGTCGTGCGCGCGGAGCTCGCGGCGCTGGACCGCACCGACGGCCCCGGCCGCGGCCGGGTGGCCGTGCTGGTGCCCCGCGGGCAGGAGTCGCTGGTGGTCCGGGCGCTCGCCGGGGACCCCGCGCTGGCGGCGGCGCTGCGCGGGCCGGACGGGGACCCGCTCGACGCCCGCGTCGTGGTGGTCGACGCGGTGGCGGCCAAGGGTCTGGAGTTCGACGTCGTCGTCCTCGTGGAGCCGGGCCGGATCGGTGCGGGCGGCCACGGCGACCTCTACGTCGCCATGACGCGCCCGACGCGCCGGCTCCACGTCGTCCACGCCGAGGACCTGCCGGCCGGGCTGCGCTGAGCGCCCCTGGGCGGCCGCCCGTCCCGACGCGCCACGGCGCCGAGGGCGCCCGGCCCACGGAGTGGACGGACTTGCTCCGGATCGCGAGACGGGCGGACGATGGCGCCGTGGCCAAGGCACTGCTCCTCGAGAACCCGCACCCCGACGCCGACCCGATCCTGGCCGCCGCCGGGTACGAGGTCGTGCGCCACCCCGGCGCGCTCGAGGAGGACGAGCTCATCGCCGCCCTCGACGGCGTGAGCCTGCTGGGCATCCGCTCGCGCACGCAGGTCACCGAGCGGGTGCTCGCCGCCCGGCCGGACCTGCTCGCCGTCGGCGCCTTCTGCATCGGGACCAACCAGATCGACCTGCGCGGCGCGGCCCGGCGCGGCATCGCGGTGTTCAACGCCCCGTTCTCCAACACCCGCTCGGTCGTCGAGCTGGCCGTGGGCGAGATCATCGCCCTCACGCGCCGGCTGACCGTGCGCGACCGCGCCCTGCACGCCGGCGTGTGGGACAAGTCCGCAGCCGGCTCGCACGAGGTGCGCGGCCGGACGCTGGGCATCATCGGCTACGGCAACATCGGCACCCAGCTCTCGGTCGTCGCCGAGGCGCTGGGCATGCGGGTCGTCTTCCACGACACCGCCGAGAAGCTGGCCCTGGGCAACGCCCAGCGCATGGGGTCGATGGCCGAGCTCCTGGCCGTCGCCGACGTCGTGAGCCTCCACGTCGACGGGCGGGCCGGCAACGCCGGGATGTTCGGGGCCGAGCAGTTCGAGCAGATGAAGCACGGCGCGAGCTTCCTCAACCTCTCGCGCGGCTTCCTCGTCGACTACGACACGCTCCGGGAGAAGATCCTGGACGGGTCGCTCTCGGGTGCCGCCGTCGACGTCTTCCCCGAGGAGCCGGCGAAGAACGGCGACCCCTTCGACTCCCCGCTGCGCGGCCTGCCCAACGTCATCCTCACCCCGCACGTGGGCGGGTCGACCCAGGAGGCGCAGGAGAACATCGGGCACTTCGTGGCCGTCAAGCTCGTCAAGTACGCCCGCACCGGCTCGACGGACCTGTCGGTCAACGTCCCCCGGCTGCACCTCGAGCCCTCGGAGAACGCCCGCTACCGCGTGGTGTTCCTCCACCGCAACACCCCCGGCGTCCTGGCGCTGGTCAACCAGACGTTCGCCGAGCACGGCGCCAACATCGAGGGCCAGATCCTGGGCACCATGGGCGAGCTCGGCTACGTCGTCACCGACATCAGCTCCGAGCTCCCCCGCGAGGCCGTCGAGGCCGTGCGGCAGATGGAGGACACCATCCGCCTGCGCGTGATGGTGCGGCCGGAGGCCGAGCGCGGGCGCGACGACGACTGAGTCCTCGCAGTACGGTCGGGGGATGTTCACCCCCGCGCCCGGGCGCTACGAGGCGATGCCCTACCGACGCTGCGGCCGCAGCGGGCTGGACCTGCCCGCGATCGCGCTGGGCCTCTGGCAGAACTTCGGCGAGGGCACGCCCGAGGCCGGCCAGCGTGAGATCGTCCGGCGCGCGGTCGACCTGGGCATCACCCACCTCGACCTCGCCAACAACTACGGGCCCCCGCCCGGCGCGGCCGAGGCGGCGCTCGGCCGGCTGCTCGCCACCGACCTGGCCGGCCTGCGCGACGAGCTGGTCATCTCCACCAAGGCGGGCTACACGCAGTGGCCCGGTCCCTACGGCGAGGGCGGCTCGCGCAAGTACCTCCTCGCCTCGCTCGACCAGTCGCTCGGCCGGCTGGGCCTGGACCACGTCGACATCTTCTACTCCCACCGCTTCGACCCCACGACGCCCCTGCACGAGACGCTCGGGGCGCTGCTCACGGCGGTGCGGTCGGGGCGGGCGCGCTACGCGGGGATCTCCTCCTACTCCGCCGAGCGCACCGTCCAGGCCCTGGCGGTCGCCGCGGAGATCGGTCTCGACCTGCTCGTGCACCAGCCGTCGTACTCGATGGTCAACCGCTGGGTCGAGGACGGCGACCCCAGCCTGCTCGACGTCGTCGGCGAGGCGGGGCTGGGCACCGTGGTCTTCTCCCCGCTGGCCCAGGGCCTGCTCACCGACAAGTACCTCGACGGCGTCCCCGGGGACTCGCGAGCCGCCCGCGGCGGGCCCTTCCGCCGGGAGTTCCTCACCGAGGAGACCCTCGGCCACGTCCGGGCGCTGAACGAGATCGCGGCGGCCCGCGGCCAGACCCTGGCGCAGATGGCGATCGCCTGGGTCCTGCGCGACCCCCGGGTGACCACGGCCCTCGTCGGCGCCTCGAGCCCCGCCCAGCTCGAGAGCTCCGTCGCGGCCCTCGACGGACCGGCCTTCTCGCCGGACGAGCTCACGGCGATCGACGGCCACGCGGTCGACGCGGGCGTCAACATCTGGGGACCTCGATCGTCGGACCTGTGACGGGCGCCGCGACCTACGGCGGCGTAGGTTGACCTGCGGGACCGACCGTTCCCGCGACCGGAGGAGGACGTTGATGGCGACGCAGGGTACCGACACCCCGACCGAGATCACGGTGCCCGAACACGGGGTGGCCGAGCTGCTGCGCCGGGCGACGCAGCGTCACGGCGACCGGGTGGCGCTGGACTTCCTCGGCAGGTCGACCACCTACGCCGAGCTCGCCGAGCAGGTCCGCCGGGCGGCGGGCCTCCTCGCGGCCGCCGGGGTGGGGCCGGGCGACCGCGTGGCGCTCGTGCTGCCCAACTGCCCGCAGCACGTCGTCGCGTTCTACGCCGTGCTGCGGCTCGGCGCCGTGGTGGCCGAGCACAACCCTCTCGCGCCGGCCGCGGAGCTGCACGAGCAGCTCGAGGGCCACGGCGCCCGGGTGGTCATCGCGTGGGAGAAGGTCGTCGGCAACGTCGTCGGCGGGGGGCGGACCGTCTTCGCGGTGGACCTCACCGCGGCGCTGCCCCTGCGCTCCCGGCTCCTCCTCAGGCTGCCCGTCGCGGCGGCCCGGGCCCAGCGCGAGACGATGCGCGGACCGGTGCCGGCAGGGGTGCGCAGCTGGGACCGCGAGCTGCGCGGCGCCACCCCCCTGGCCGCCAACCACCCCGCGCCGGGACCGGCGGACCTCGCCGTCCTCCTCCACACGGGCGGCACGACCGGCACCCCCAAGGCGGTCGCCCTCACGCACCGCAACCTGCTGGCCAACGCCGAGCAGGGCCGAGCCTGGGTGGCGGGCCTGCGCGAGGGCGAGGAGACCATCTACGGCGTCCTGCCGTTCTTCCACGCCTTCGGTCTCACCCTGTGCCTGACCTTCGCCGTCGACATGGGGGCCACGCAGGTCGTCCTGCCGCGCTTCGACGTCGACATGGTGCTCTCCGCGATGCGCCGCCACCCGGCGACCTTCTTCCCCGGCGTCCCCCCGATGTTCGACCGCCTGGCGACCGCGGCGCGGGAGCGGGGCACCGACATGTCATCGGTCGGCTACGCGATCTCCGGCGCCATGGCCCTGGACGGCGACGTCGCCCGACGGTGGGAGGAGGTCACCGGAGGCCTCATCATCGAGGGGTACGGCATGACCGAGTGCTCCCCCGTCATCCTGGGCAACCCCTTCAACGAGACACGGCGCCCGGGCGCCCTCGGCGTGCCCTTCCCCTCCACCGAGGTCCGCCTGGTCGACCCGGAGGAGCCGACCCGGGACGTGCCCGCCGGCGAGGTCGGCGAGCTCATCGTGCGGGGCCCGCAGGTCTTTGCCGGGTACTACGGCAAGCCCGAGGAGACGGCGGAGGTCATGCTCGAGGGCGGGTGGCTGCGCACCGGCGACCTCGTCCGGCGCGACCCGGACGGCTTCTACGTGCTGGCCGACCGCCGCAAGGAGCTCATCATCTCCGGCGGCTTCAACGTCTACCCCTCCCAGGTCGAGGACGCCGTCCGGTCGATGCCCGGCGTCATCGACGTCGCGGTCGTCGGCCTGCCGGACTCCTCCCGCGGCGAGAGCGTCGTGGCGGCCCTCGTGCTCGAGCCCGGTGCCAGCGTCGACCTCGAGGCGGTCCGCCACTGGACACGCGAACGCCTCTCCGCGTACGCGATGCCTCGCTCGATCGCCGTGCTGGAGGAGCTCCCGCGGTCCCAGCTCGGCAAGGTGCTGCGGCGCTCGGTGCGGGACCGCCTGCTCGAGGTCGGTGTGCACGTCCGCGAGATGGGCGAGCACGTCCGCGAGGGGCACCTCGCCGACCACCTGCCCGGACCACTGCGGGGACGCGACCACGAGCCTGGCGAGACGTCCGGCGCGAAGACGCGCGCGAGCTCCGGCGAGAAGCCCGGTGGCGGTCCGGCCGCAGGCTGAGAACGAGGACGGCCGCCGGTGACGGCGGCTTCCCCTCCGCCGTCACCGGCGGCTGCCGGTGCGCCGGAGCCCCGGAGGACTCGACGGCAGACCCAGGCTAGCGGACCCCCGACCGCCCCGCCTGGTCTTCGGGGCCGCCGTCGGCCACCGTCCGGCCGGCATCGTCGGCCACCGTCCGGCCGGCACCGTCGGCAGCCGCCGCACCGGCGTCCGACGTCGTCGCCGGATCCCCCGTGCCGGACGCGTCGTGCCCGGCGCGCAGCGCCCCGATGGCCGCCTCGAAGTCCTCGAGGGAGGCGAAGGATGAGTAGACGCTGGCGAAGCGCAGGTACGCGACCTCGTCGAGGTCCCGCAGCGGGCCGAGGATCGCCAGCCCGATCTCGTGCGCGTCGATCTGGGCGCTGCCGCTCGCCCGGACCGCCTCCTCGACCTGCTGGGCGAGGAGCGCCAGGTCGTCGTCGGAGACGGGGCGTCCCTGGCAGGCCTTGCGCACGCCCGCGACGACCTTGTCCCGGCTGAAGGCCTCGGTGGCGCCGGAGCGCTTGACCACCGTGAGGCTCGAGGTCTCGAGCGTGGTGAAGCGTCGTCCGCAGCTGGGGCACTGACGGCGACGCCGGATGGACATCCCGTCCTCGGCGGTGCGCGAGTCGATCACGCGGGAGTCGGCATGACGACAGAACGGACAGTGCACCGGAGCCTCCTCACCGGGCCCCCGAGGGCCGGTCCGGACGGCGGCACCGCCCGGCCCGTCCCCGCGCGGGGACCGCTCGGAACGGTAGGTCGCGGCGGCCGTCCGGCGCAAACGCGCCGCAGCCGCCTGCCGCCACCCGCGACCGGCCCGCGGGTCGGCCGCCGACCCCCGGGTCAGCCGCCGGCCGGCACGAGCAGGGCCTGACCCGGCTCGAGGACCTCCGTGGCGAGGCCGTTGAGCTGGACGATCTCGGCGACGACGTCGCGCACGTCCTGCCCCGGCTCGGCCGCCGAGCCGGCCACTGCCCACAGGGTCTCCCCCGGCACCACGGTGTGGGTCACCGCCTCGGCCGCGGCGCCGGAGGAGACCGCCTGCCCGGCGACCGTTCCCAGCACGAGCGCGAGCCCGAGCGCCACGAGGAGGGCGAGGGCCGCGACGACCCGCCGGCCGAGCGCCGTGAGGCGCAGCGGCGCCGCCCGCCGCGCGGCAGGGCGCGCGGCCACGGACGGGCCGCGGTCGGCGCCCGGGGCGGAGGACCGTGCCGGCGACGGGACGAAGTCCGGCCCCACCAGCTGGAGGCGAGGCCGCCGCGGCTCGGCCGACACCCCCGGCCGTGGCCGGGCCTGCGGGGACGGCTGCCAGGCCGGGTGGGCCACCAGTGCGCTCATCTTGTCCTCCTCGAACTGCTGTTCGTCAAACGTCTGTACGTCACAGTAGTGCGGTCCGGGACGAATGTCGACACACCGTCGAACAGATGTTTGAGATTCTCGCTCCGGGCTCCTACGCTGCTGGTACGAAGCCCATCACCGACCACTGACATCGCCGGTCGCCCGCCCTGGGCGGCGGTCAGGAAGGACCACGGCCGTGAGCACACCCGAGGACACCGGCACCACCACCCCGCACGCACTGACGGGGCGCGACCTCACCGAGCGACAGCGCCGCGTGCTCGAGACCATCCGGTCCGCGGTGCACGCGCACGGCTACCCGCCGAGCATGCGCGAGATCGGCGAGGCCGTGGGCCTGACCAGCCCGTCGTCGGTCAAGCACCAGCTGGGCGTGCTCGAGCGCAAGGGCTACGTCCGGCGGGACCCGAACCGGCCACGCGCGATGGAGCTCATGGACGAGGTCCGCGAGGTCTCGGGCGGCCCGACCGACGGCGACGGCCTGCGTGCCGGCGCGCCCACCTACGTCCCGGTGGTGGGCCGGATCGCCGCCGGCGGGCCCATCCTCGCCGAGCAGGCCGTCGAGGACGTGTTCCCGCTGCCGCGCCAGCTCGTCGGCGACGGCGAGCTCTTCATGCTCAAGGTGGTCGGGGAGTCCATGATCGACGCGGCGATCTGCGACGGCGACTGGGTGGTGGTGCGCCGTCAGCCGGTGGCGGAGAACGGGGAGATCGTCGCGGCGATGCTCGACGGCGAGGCGACCGTCAAGACGTTCCAGCACCGCGACGGGCACGTGTGGCTGCTGCCGCACAACCCTGCGTTCGCCCCGATCCCGGGGGATGACGCCCAGGTGCTCGGCCGGGTCGTCACCGTCCTGCGGAGCCTGTAGTCGCCCCGGTCAGAAGCCGAAGCGCTGCGCCACGGACCGGATCGACTCCGCGCTGCGGCGCAGCCCCGCCCGCTCGGTCTCGGTGACCACGGGCACGAGGCGGCGCCCGACGCCCGCCCGGCCGACGACCGTGGGCACCGACATGCAGACGTCGGAGATCTCGAGGTAGTCCTCCAGGAGGGAGGAGACCGAGAGCACGCGGTGCTCGTCGCGCAGCACCGCCTCGATGATGCGCACCACGGCCAGGCCGACGGCGTAGTTGGTGGCGCCCTTGCCCGCGATGATGCGGTACGCCGCCCCCACCACCTCCTCGCTGATGCGGGCGCGCCGGGCCTCGTCGAGGAGCCCGCCGTCGACCGTGAAGCCCCACTGGAGCAGCGGTACGGCGCCGATCATCGCCGAGCTCCACAGCGGGATCTCGGAGTCGCCGTGCTCCCCGGCGATGTAGGCGTGGACGTTCTGCACCGCGACGCCGCACTCACGGGCGACGAGGTAGCGCAGGCGCGAGGAGTCCAGCACGGTCCCGGACCCGAAGAACTGCTCGGAGGGCAGGCCGGAGATCTTCAGGCCCGCGTACGTCACGATGTCCACGGGGTTGGCGACCATGATGTAGACCGCGTCCGGTGCGACCTCGACCAGCCGCGGGACGAGCGCCCGCATGATGTCGATCGTGGCGCCGGCCAGGTCCAGGCGGGACTGCCCGGGCCGCTGCTTGGCGCCGGCCGTGATGACGACGACGTCGGCGTCGGCGCAGATCGCGATGTCGTCCGAGCCGGAGACGGTCCCCATCGGGGTGAACTGGATGCCGTGGGCGATGTCCAGCGCCTCGGCCTCGACCTTGGCCTTGTCGAGGTCGTACAGGACGACCTCGCGCGCGGCCCCGCGCAGGAGCGAGGCGTAGGCGAGGGTCGAGCCGACGGCACCGGCGCCGACGATGGCCACCTTGCTGCGCCGGGGCTCGGTGTGCCGGCCCCCACCGCCGAGCAGCTCCTGACGGCCTGGGACGTCGTCGTGCTGGGTCATCCGGGACCTCCTGGTCGGCGTACGGACGGTGCAGGGCAAGAGCCTAGTGGGACACCGTCGCCGTGCCCGCGGAGAGCCGGCGCAGCGCCGCGCGGGTCAGCTCACCGTCGCTGGTGGGCCACAGCGGCGGCATCGAGCGCGTGAGGAAGGTGCCGTAGCGGGCGGTGGCCAGCCGCGGGTCGAGGACCGCCACGACGCCGCGGTCGTCCGTGCGGCGCACGAGCCGGCCGGCGCCCTGGGCGAGCAGGAGCGCGGCGTGGGTGGCGGCCACCGACATGAAGGCGTTCCCGCCCGCCGCCGCCACGACCTCCGAGCGGGCCTGCTTGACGGGGTCGTCGGGCCGGGGGAAGGGGATGCGGTCGATGACGACGAGCCGGCACGTCGGTCCGGGGACGTCGACGCCCTGCCACAGGGAGAGGGTGCCCATGAGGGAGGTCGCCTCGTCCTCGACGAAGCGCCGCACGAGCGTGGGCAGCTGGTCCTCGCCCTGGCACAGGACCGGGGTGTCGAGCTCGGCGCGCAGCCGCTCCGTGGCGGCCTCGGCCGCCCGGCGGGACGAGAAGAGGCCAAGGGTGGCCCCGCCGGCCGCCCGGACGAGCGCGACCAGCTCGTCGAGCGCCTGCTCGCTCGTCCCGTCACGGCCCGGCGGCGGCAGGTGACGCGCGGTGTAGAGGATGCCCTGCCTGGCGTAGTCGAAGGGTGAGCCCACGTCGAGGCCGCGCCAGGGCGTCTCGTCGTCGAGGGTGAGCCCGAGGGAGCGCGCCATCGGGTCGAACGTGCCGCCGAGGGCCAGGGTCGCGGAGGTGAGGACCGCCGCCCTGCCGGCGAGGAGCTGGCTGGCGACCGGGCCGGCGACGTCGAGCGGGGCCAGCCGGAGCCGGGGCTGCTCCATGCCCCCGCGAGGGCGTTCGCACCACAGGACGTCCCGGCGCGCGGCGACGGAGTCGCCGAGGAGCCGTTCGGCGATCTCGTGCAGCACGACCATGGCGGAGCGGGCCATCGCCCGGCCGCCGGCGTCCTCGGCGCCCGGCTCGGGCTTCATCGCGCCGACCGCCTCGCGGGCACCGGCCTCGACGAGGATCACCGCGTCGCGCAGGTCGGCGGGCAGCCCGTGGACGAGGCGACCGTCGGGCACGACCTCGAGCCGGGCGCGCAGGGACGCCGCGGCCGTCTCGAGGTTGTCGAGCCCGACACCGGCATGCCGGCGGGCGAGCCGGGCGGTCCGCTCGACGACGCTCGCGCTCAGCTCGGCGGTGGCCTGGGCGGTGACCCGCTCGGCGAGCTCGTGGGCCTCGTCGACGACGAGGACGTCGTGCTCGGGGAGCACCCCCGGGGAGCCTGACGCGGCGATGCCGAGCATCGCGTGGTTCGTCACGACGACGTCGGCCTCCCGGGCGCTGACGCGCGCCGCCTCGGGGAAGCACTCGGAGATCATCGGGCACCGCTGCCCCAGGCACTCCATCCTCGTGACCGAGACCTGGCGCCAGGCCCGCTCGCTCACCCCGGGCACGAGGTCGTCGCGGTCCCCCGTCCCGGTCTCCTCCGACCAGGCCCGCAGCCGGAGCACCTGCTCCCCCAGGCCCTCCCGGGCCGCGGGGGCCGGCCCCGGTCCGCGCCGGTCGGGCTGCTCGACGGCCGGACCGGCGGCGGGCAGCCCGCCGTCGGTCGCGGCGGAGACGGCGAAGAGGCCCGGCTCCTCCTCCACGGGGTAACCGCCGGCGACCTTGTGCAGGCACAGGTAGTTCTGCCAGCCCTTGAGCAGCGCCACCTTCGGCCGCGCACCGGTGCGCTCGGCGACGATGTCCGCCACGAGGGGCGCGTCCTGGGCGAGCACCTGGCGCTGGAGCGCCAGCGTGGCCGTGGAGACGACGGCCCGCTCGCCCTTCTCGACGGCGTGGGCGAGCACCGGCACGAGGTAGGCGAGGGACTTGCCGGTGCCGGTGCCGGCCTGGACGAGCAGGTGCGAGCCCTCGTCGAGGGTCTGCGCGACGGCCTCGGCCATGCGCAGCTGCCCCTCGCGCCGGGCCCCGCCGACCGCCGCGACCGCGGCGTCGAGCAGGGCGCCGGTGTCGGCCCCCACGCTCAGGAGGCCGAGCGGGCCGCCGGGGCGCCCGCGACCGTGCGCAGCTCGGCCGCGAGGGCGGGGTCCACGCGGGCGTGGAGCCGGGTCCCGCCCTCGGCGTACGACTCGGTCAGCACCTCGCCGTCGGTGTGGGCCCGCGAGACCAGGTCGCCGCGCGAGTACGGCACGACCAGGTCCACCTCCTCCGAGGGGCGCGGGAGCATCTCGGCGACGAGCCGCGCCAGCTCCTCGATCCCCTCACCGGTGCGGGCGGAGACCGCCACGGACGTGGGGTACCGGGTGCGCAGGGCCGTCAGGTCCTCCGGGGCGGCGAGGTCGGCCTTGTTGAGGACGATGAGCTCAGGGACGTCGGCGCCGCCGGGGATGTCGGCGATGACCGAGCGGACGGCGCCGACCTGCCCCTCCGGGTCGGGGTGCGCGGCGTCGACGACGTGCAGGACGACGTCCGCCTCGGCGACCTCCTCGAGCGTGGACCGGAACGCCTCGACGAGCTCGGTGGGCAGCGAGCGCACGAACCCGACGGTGTCGGTGAGGGTGTACTCGCGCCCGTCCGGGGTCGTGGCCCGGCGCACGGTGGGGTCCAGGGTGGCGAAGAGCGCGTTCTCGACGAGCACGCCGGCGCCGGTGAGCCGGTTGAGCAGCGAGGACTTGCCCGCGTTGGTGTACCCGGCGATCGCCACCGACGGCACCTGGTGGTGGCGCCGCGCACCCCGCTTGGTCTCCCTTGAGGGCGCCATCTCCCGGATCTGGCGGCGGAGGCGGGCCATGCGGGTGCGGATGCGGCGCCGGTCGAGCTCGATCTTGGTCTCACCGGGGCCGCGGGAGCCGATGCCCGCACCGCCCGCGACCCGGCCGCCGGCCTGGCGCGACATCGACTCGCCCCAGCCGCGCAGGCGCGGCAGGAGGTACTCGAGCTGGGCGAGCTCGACCTGAGCCTTGCCCTCCCGGGACTTCGCGTGCTGGGCGAAGATGTCGAGGATGAGGGCGGTGCGGTCGATGACCTTGACCTTGACGATGTCCTCCAGCCCGCGGCGCTGGGAGGGGCTGAGCTCGCCGTCGACGACGACGGTGTCGGCGCCGACCGAGGCGACGAGCTCGGCGAGCTCGGCGGCCTTGCCCGAGCCGAGGTAGGTGCCGGGGTCGGGGTTCTGCCGGCGCTGGAGGAGCCCGTCGAGCACCTCCGAGCCGGCGGTCTCGGCGAGGGCGGCGAGCTCGCGGAGGGAGACCTCGGCCGTCTCCGCCGAGCCGGTGGACCACAGGCCCACGAGGACGACGCGCTCGAGGCGCAGCTGGCGGTACTCGACCTCGGTGACGTCCTGCAGCTCGGTGGACAGGCCGGACACGCGGCGCAGCGCGGCACGCTCCTCCCGCTCGAGCTGGTCGCCGTCGTAGGCCCCGTCGTGCTCGCCGGCGGAGCGGTCGGAACCGGACTGCAGCGCGGTGCCCTCGGTCGAGCGCACGCTCCCGGCGCGCGCGAGGATCCGGGCCACCACGTCCTCCGCGGCCTCCTGCGCACCTCGCCCGTCGGCGTCGGGGGTGTGCTGGGGCTGGCGGGTCGTGGTCATGGCGTCCTTCCGTCCGGTCGGCGCACGGCGCGCCGCTCCTCCCAGGGTCCCACGGGCGGCGGGGTGGTGCGAGGAATTATCCCCACGGCGGACCGCCGATACGGTGTGCGGGTGAGCACGCCCGAGCACTACTTCACCGCCAGCCCGGCCTCGCCCGCGGAGCTGCGTCCCCTCGAGGCGACGCTCCGCGGCCGACGGGTCCGGGTGCTCACGGCGCCCGGGGTCTTCTCGGGCGACCGGCTCGACCCGGGGACCCGGGTGCTGCTCGAGACGGTGGCGGACCCGCCGGCCACCGGCCACCTCGCCGACGTCGGCTGCGGCTGGGGACCGGTCGCGCTGGCGATGGCCGCGGCCTCCCCCGGCGCGACGGTCTGGGCGGCCGACGTCAACGAGCGGGCCGTGGACCTCACGGCCCGCAACGCCGCCGCGCTGGGCCTGACCAACGTGCGCGCGCTCGAGGCGGGCGAGGCCCTGCGCCGCCTGCGGGCCGAGGGGGTCGAGCTCGACGAGATCTGGTCGAACCCGCCCATCCGGATCGGCAAGGCGGCCCTGCACGAGCTGCTGCGGTCCTGGCTCGGCCTCCTCGCGCCCGGCGGCCGGGCCCAGCTCGTCGTCGCGAAGAACCTCGGGGCGGACTCGCTGCACCGCTGGCTCGCCGAGGACGTGGGCGCGGACGTCACCCGCGCGGGCACCAGCGGCGGCTTCCGGGTGCTGACGGTCACGCCTCAGGGCCCGACCAGGCCGACGGCGTAGGGCACCGCGGGGGCCACCTCCGGGGGCAGGACGTAGGCGTCGCCGCGCCGCTCGAGGACACCGACCTCGACGGCCACCGCGAGGTCGGCGCCGAGCGCGTTCGTGACGTCCGCGAGCGCGGGACCGAGACCGGCGGGGACGGTGAAGCCGCGCGGGTCCGCGGCGCGCACGAGCGCGCCGAGCGTGAGGGCCGGGACCCGGGCCCGGGTGGTGCCGGAGGGCGCCGGACGGAGCAGCTCGGCCAGCACCGCCGCGTGCAGGGCCACCCCGTCGAGGACGACGGCCTCGTCGGGCCCCTCGCCGAGGGCGCGGGGCCCGGGACGAGCGCGGTCCCCGGTCACCTCGAGGAGGCCGGTCGCGACCAGGGCGGGCCACAGCAGCGCGATCGGCGCCGGGGGCCCGGCGGGCGCGAGCCGGCCGAGGAGCTCGGCGGCGTCGGCGTCGCGCAGCCCGCCGTCGTCGGCCACCTCACGTGAGGTGCCCACCCAGTCCAGGACGCCACGTGTCCAGCCCCACACCCGGGAGGCCCGCATCCACGCCGCGGCCCGGTCCGTGGGGACATCGAGCCGGAGCACGGCGGCGAGGTCGGGCACCGGCCCGAGGGCGTCGGGCCACAGCGCGGTGAAGGGGTTGGGCTCGGCCTCAGGCGCCGGCTCAGGCTCGGGCTCGGGCTCAGGTTCAGGCTCGGGACCGGGCCCGGCACCGGGCGCATGCTCGACGGCGGCGTGGCCGGAGCCGCGGCCGTACGCGCGCGGCACCTCGTCGGCGAGCTCCTCGACCAGGCCCGTCAGGGCGTCGAGCGGCACGGCGGAGGCGGGCCACCGTCCGGTCGTGCCGAGGAAGGACAGGTACAGGGCCATCGCCGGACCGACGAGGCGCTGCTCGTCGGCGTCGAGGGGCACGCGCGCGGGGAACGTCCGGGTGAGCACCGTCGTGAGCTCCTCGGGAGACCACCGCGTCGGGTCCGACGCACCCGGGAGCTCTGCCTTGAGCGCGAGGGCGGTCGCGACCAGCCCGCGCACCCCGGCGGGGTCGAGGTCGAGGGACCGGCACCACCGCTCGAGCTCAGCGAGGAGGGGGGCGTGGTCGGCGGGACCCGGCCCGCCGGGCGGCGACGCGACGCCGCCGGCCGCCGCCCCCCCGTGCGCGGGCCCGCCTGCCGCGGGGCCCCCGTGGGCGGGCCTGCCGTGCGCGGCGGTGCCTCGGGGACCCGCTCCCGGACGGGGCCGGGCCGGGGGCCGGTCGTGACGCGGTCGGCGCTTCCTCTTGGGCAACGGGTCCTCTCTCGGGTCGGAGGCGGTCAGCGCAGGACGACGTCGGCGATGAGCACCGCGGGACCGGTGAGCGTGACCCGCTCCCCCTCGACGCGAACGAGCACCTCACCGCCCGGGACGAGCACCCGCCAGGTGTCCGGCGCGCCGGGCCCGCCCCACGCGCGCACCGCGAGCGCCGCGGCACACGTCCCCGTCCCGCAGGACCGGGTCTCGCCCACGCCGCGCTCGAGCACGCGCATCCGCAGGGCACCGACGACCCCCGCGGTGTCGCTCTCCTCGCCCAGCGGCACGACCAGCTCGAGGTTCGTGCCCTCGGGCGGCTCCGGGTCGTAGGCGGCGGGCCGGGTGAGGTCGGCGGCGGCCAGGGTCTCCTCGTCGGGCAGGGCCACGACGGTGTGCGGGTTGGGGAGGGTGACCCGCAGCCCCGCACGGGGCCCCTCGAGCCCGCCCACCTGGACGACGACGTCGTAGCCGGCCTGGACGGCGGCCAGCCCGCCGGGCATCTGCCAGCGCCCCATCTCGACCGTGTACATCTCCCCCACGACGCTCACCCGCCGCGGGCCCCCGCGCGTCCCGACGACGATCGACCCGCCGTCGGCGATCGTGACCAGGCCGCTCTCGCGGAGGTAGTGGACGAAGACCCGCACGCCGTTGCCGCACATCTCCGCGAGCGACCCGTCGGCGTTGCGGTAGTCCATGAACCACTCGGCCTCGCCGGACCCCGCGAGCGCCTCCGCGGGCAGGGCGCGTGAGCGCACCACGCGGATGAGGCCGTCCGCGCCCACGCCGGCGTGCCGGTCGCAGACGGCGGCGACCTCGTCGGCACCGATCTCGAGCTCGCCGTCGGGGTCGGGCACGAGGACGAAGTCGTTCTCGGTGCCGTGACCGGTGGTGAGCGTCCGGCCGCGCAGGACCGGGAAGGGCGAGGTCATGGCCCCAGGGTACGCAGCGCGGCGGCCAGGACGTCCGCCCGGGGGCCGGGGGCGAGCCAGTGGATGCGGGGGTCGCGGCGGAACCACTTCTCCTGCCGCCGGGCCAGCTGCCGGGTCGCCACCGTGATGTCCCCGGTGGCCTCCTCGCGGGTGAGCCGGCCGGCGAGGACGTCCATCGCCTGCGCGTACCCGACGGCGCGCCGGGCGGTCACGCCCTCGGCGAGGCCGCGGCCGAGGAGCCCCTCGGTCTCCTCGACCAGCCCGCCCGCCATCATCGCGGCGGCGCGGCGGGCGATGCGCCCGTCCAGCTCGGGACGGGGCACGTCGATCGCGAGCTGGACGGCGGGGACGGCGTAGACGTGCTCGGGCAGCGCGGCGGAGAAGGGCCGGCCGGTCACGGCGATGACCTCGAGGGCTCGGATCACCCGCCGGGCGTTGCGCGGGTCGATCCGGGCGGCCGCGACCGGGTCCAGCCGGTCGAGCTCGTCGTGCAGGGCCCGCCGGCCCTCGGTCTCGGCCCGGCGCTCGAGCTCGGCGCGGACCTGCGGGTCCGTGCCCGGGAACTCCAGGTGGTCCAGGGCCGCGCGGACGTACAGTCCCGAGCCACCGACGAGGAGCGCACGGTTCCCCCGGGCCGCGACGGCGGCGAGGTCCTCGCGTGCGGCGCGCTGGTAGGCGGCGACGCGGGCCTCCTCGGTGACGTCGAGGACGTCGAGCTGGTGGTGGGGCACGCCCCGCCGCTCGGCGACGGTGAGCTTGGCCGTCCCGACGTCCATGCCGCGGTAGAGCTGCATGGCGTCGGCGTTGACGACCTCGCCGCCGAGCGCCTCGGCGAGGTCGAGGGCCAGGTCGGACTTCCCGGTCGCCGTCATCCCCACGACGGCGACGACGAGCCCCCGGCCTGGTTCCTGCACGCCGGTCAACCTACCCCGCCCGGCCGGCCGGTCGGACCGCGGACTACCCTCGTCGTATGAGCGCGGCGGCGGAGGACGGCCGGGGCCGGGCCTCGGGCCCGGGCGCCGTGGACCGGGGCGCCCGCACGGCGCGGGACGTCGTCCACCCGCTGACGAGGGAACGGGTCGTCGCCGCCCTGGACGACCTGGGCTACCCGTGGTTCCGCGACCGCGCCGGCGACATCGGGGCCATGTGGGCGCAGGCCGTCTTCCACGTCTACCTGCTCGGGCCGGAGGAGAACGTCCTCCAGGTCCGCTCCACGTGGCACCGCCGTCTGGCGATCGAGCGGCTCGCGGAGGTCCTCGAGCTGGTCGACGGCTGGAACCGGGACTTCGTCGGGCCCAAGTGCTACGTCCGGGTGCTCGACGACGGCATGGTCAGCGTCGTGGCCGAGGTGTCCACCCCGCTGGCGGCGGGCGTGAGCGAGGACCAGCTCACGACGCTGCTGCGCCGCGGCATCGGTCAGGGCATGCGGATGATGCACGACCTCGAGCAGGCCTACCCCGACCCGGCCGGTCGTGCGCCGTGAGGCTGCGGCGGTGGCTGCGCGCCGTGCGCGGGCAGGCGCGGGCCGTGCCGGTGCGCGGGTCGGACCTGGCGGCGACGGCCCGGGCGCTGCGCAGCGCCGGGTCGGTGCGGCGCACGTCCCCGACCGCGCTGACGGGTCCGCTGCGCGCGACGACCCCGGTGACTCCCGAGCGGGTCCACGACGTCGTCGTCGACCGGGGCTACCACGTGCGCACCGAGCCGGACGGCTCCGTCGACGGGCTGTGGGACGGGTACCGGTTCCAGCTGCGCCTGGCCGGGGAGGAGGCCGACTTCCTCAGCGTGCGCGGCACGTGGGGGCGGGCCGTGCCGGCGGAGTACGCCGGAGCGCTGGCCCAGGCCGTCAACGACTGGAACCGGGACAAGATCTGGCCGACCGTGTACACGGCCGACTCGTCCGAGGGACCGGTGGTGCGCACCGAGGTTCTCGTCGATGTCGGTGCCGGGGCGACCGACCGTCAGCTCCTGGAGATCATCGAGGGCGGGCTGTCCGCCGGGGTGCAGTTCTTCCAGGCGCTCACCCGCTCCGTCCCGCCCACCGGCGGGGACGAGCCGTAGCCGGCGGCGACGACGCGGACGGCGACGCGGACGACGGCGCGGACGACTCAGCGGCGCCGGACGGGGATGCCGAGGCTGACGGGCCCGGCGGGGGCCGGCTCGCCGTGCCCGTGCGGCTCCTCGGCCAGCCCGGCCCGGCGCGCCCAGGCGTCGCCGGCGCGGGTGCGCCGCATCGCGTAGGTGCCGCCCGCGAGCGCGGAGTCCGCCACGAGGTGGTGCGGCGCCCCGTGCGTGACGGTCGCGGTGAGCATGTCCCCGGGGCGGGGCCGATCGGCCTGCGCCAGGTCGACCGGCAGTGCGACGTGGACGAGGCGGTTGTCCGCGGCCCGGCCCGTGACGCGGTGGGTGGCGCCGTCCTTGCGCCCCTCCCCCTCGGCGACGAGCACCTCGACGGTGCGGCCGACCTGCGCCTCGTTCTCCTCGGTGGAGATCCGCTGCTGGAGGGCGGCCAGGCGCTGGTAGCGCTCGGTGACGACGTCGGCGGGCACCTGGTCCTCGCGGTCCGCCGCGGGGGTGCCCGGGCGCGGGGAGTACTGGAACGTGAACGCCGAGGAGAACCGCGACGCCGCGACGACGTCGAGCGTGGCCTGGAAGTCCTCCTCGGTCTCGCCCGGGAACCCGACGATGATGTCGGTGGTGATCGCGGCGTCGGGGATCGCCGCACGCACCCGGTCGAGGATGCCGAGGAAGCGGTCGGAGCGGTAGGACCGGCGCATCGCCCGGAGCACGGCGTCGGAGCCGGACTGCAGCGGCATGTGCAGGGACGGCATGACGTTGGGGGTCTCGGCCATGGCGGCGATGACGTCGTCGGTGAACGCCGCGGGGTGCGGGGAGGTGAACCGGACCCGTTCGAGGCCCTCGATCTGCCCCGTCGCGCGCAGGAGCTTGGCGAAGGCCCCCCGGTCGCCGAAGCCGACGCCGTAGCTGTTGACGTTCTGACCCAGCAGCGTCACCTCGATCGCGCCCTGCCCGACGACGGCACCGACCTCGGCGAGGACCTCGCCCGGCCGGCGGTCGCGCTCCTTGCCGCGCAGGTGCGGGACGATGCAGAAGGTGCACGTGTTGTTGCAGCCCACCGAGATCGACACCCACGCGGCGTAGGCGGACTCGCGGCGGGTGGGCAGGGTGGAGGGGAAGACCTTGAGGGACTCCTCGATCTCGACCTGGGCCTCGGCGTTGTGCCTCGCCCGTTCGAGCAGGGCCGGGAGCACGTCGAGGTTGTGGGTGCCCAGGACGACGTCGACCCACGGCGCCTTCTCGACGATGCCCGTGCGCATCTGCTGCGCGAGGCACCCGCCGACGGCGATCTGCATCCCGGGCCGCCCGCGCTTGACCGAGGCGAGCTGGCCGAGGTTGCCGAAGAGCCGGGTGGCGGCGTTCTCGCGCACCGAGCAGGTGTTGATGATGACGACGTCCGCGCCGCCGTCGCCGGCGTCGGTGGCCCGGGCGGCGGCCTCGGGGACCTCGGCCACGGGGACGTAGCCGCGCTCCTCGAGCATGCCCGCGAGCCGCTCGGAGTCGTGGACGTTCATCTGGCAGCCGAGGGTGCGCACGAGGTAGGTCCGCGGCGGCGCGGCGGCCGCCGGCGGAGGGACCGCCGGACCCGCTGCGGGGCCGGTCGGGGTGAGGGCGTGGGCGGGCGGGGCGGAAGTCATGGTGGGACCCAGTCTAGGCGCCGGCGGACGGGGCTCCCGGGCCGCGGCCCGACGTGGGAGACTCGGGGACGGCGGGACCGCCGCCGCGACAACTGCACACGCCGACGACCCGCGGCGGGAGAGCCCCGCAGCACCCGTGCGGGCGCCGTAGGAGCAACTCCTCCCAGGAATCTCTCAGGCACCCACACCGCCGCGGTCAGGCACCTCTGGAGAGCAGCGCGGCCGGCCGGGCGGCGCTCACCGACGGGGCAACCGGGCCGCGGCCCGGAAATCTCTCAGGTCACGTGACAGAGCAGGGAGGACCTCGACGCCGGCGCGCCCGCGCGCCCCCGACCCGGGAGCCACCCATGACCGAGCACACCACCCCGACCACCGCCGCGGACCCCGGCGCGGACTTCCTGCGCCGGCACGTGGGGGCCGGGCCGGACGACGTCGCCGTGATGCTCGACGCGCTGGGGCTCCCCGACCTCGACGCCCTCGCCGACGCCGCCGTCCCGGCGGGGATCCGCCAGCAGCGCCCGCTCGACCTGCCGCCGGCGCGCTCCGAGAGCGAGGTCCTCGCCGACCTGCGCGCCCTGGCGGCGCGCAACACGGTGCGCGTGCAGATGATCGGTCAGGGCTACCACGAGACGATCACCCCGCCGGTGATCGAGCGCGACGTCCTGCAGTCACCCGCCTGGTACACCGCCTACACCCCGTACCAGCCGGAGATCTCCCAGGGCCGGCTCGAGGCGCTGCTGAACTTCCAGACCATGGTCGAGGACCTCACCGGCCTGCCGGTCGCCAACGCCTCCCTCCTCGACGAGGCGTCCGCCGTCGCCGAGGCCGTGCTCCTCATGCGGCGGGCGAACCGGGCCCACGCCGACGGCGCCGTGGTCCTCGACGCCGACCTGCTCCCCCAGTCCGTCGCCGTCGTCCGCGGCCGGGCCGCGGCGATGGGCATCGACGTCGTCGTCGCCGACCTCTCCGCGGGCCTGCCCGACGGCGACCTCGCCGGGGTGGTCCTCCAGCAGCCCGGGGCCTCCGGCCGGGTGTGGGACGTCTCCGCCGTCGTCGCCGAGGCGAAGGGCCGTGGCGCGATGGTCACCGTCGCCGCCGACCTCCTCGCCCTGACCCTCATCACCCCGCCCGGGGAGCAGGGCGCCGACATCGCCGTCGGCTCCAGCCAGCGGTTCGGGGTGCCCCTGTTCTTCGGCGGGCCGCACGCGGCGTACATGGCGGTCCGCTCCGGGCTGGAGCGCAACCTGCCCGGCCGGCTCGTGGGGGTCTCGCGCGACTCCGCCGGCGAGCCCGCCTACCGTCTCGCCCTGCAGACCCGCGAGCAGCACATCCGCCGGGAGAAGGCCACCTCGAACATCTGCACCGCGCAGGCGCTCCTCGCAGTCGCGGCGAGCATGTACGCCGTCTACCACGGCCCCGAGGGGCTCCGGGCGATCGCCCGGCACGCCCACGACGCCGCCCGCACCCTCGCCGAGACCCTGCGCGCCCACGGCGTCGAGCTCGTCCACGACTCCTACTTCGACACCCTCACCGTCCACGTGCCCGGCCGCGGGCCCGCGGTGGTCGCCGCCGCCGAGGCCGCCGGGGTGAACCTGCGCGCCGTGGGACCCGACCACGTCGGCGTCTCCTGCGCGGAGACGACGACCGAGGAGCACCTCGTCACCGTCGCCGCGGCCCTCGGGGTCGACGACGCCGCCGCCGCGGTGCCCGCCGCCCGGGCCCGGCTCGACGCGGGTGTCGCGTTCGACCCGGCGCTGACCCGCACGTCGGCCTACCTCACCCACCCGACGTTCCACAGCCACCGGTCCGAGACGCAGATGCTGCGCTACCTCCGTCGCCTCGCCGACAAGGACCTGGCGCTGGACCGCACGATGATCCCGCTCGGCTCGTGCACGATGAAGCTCAACGCCACCGCCCAGATGGAGGCGATGACGTGGCCGGCCTTCGCCGCCGTCCACCCCTTCGCCCCCGACGCCCAGACCGAGGGCTGGCGCGCGCTCATCGCCGACCTCGAGGAGCGGCTGGCCGTCATCACCGGCTACGACCGGGTCTCGGTCCAGCCCAACGCCGGCTCCCAGGGCGAGCTGGCCGGCCTCCTGGCGATCCGCGGCTACCACCGTGCCCGCGGCGAGGGCGCCCGCGACGTCTGCCTCATCCCCGCCTCCGCCCACGGCACGAACGCGGCCTCGGCCGTCCTGGCCGGCATGAAGGTGGTGGTCGTCGCCACGGCCGCCGACGGCACGATCGACCACGCCGACCTGGGCGCCAAGATCGAGGCGCACGCCGAGGACCTCGCCGCAATCATGATCACCTACCCCTCCACGCACGGCGTCTACGACGGCGACGTGCGGGAGGTGTGCGACGCCGTGCACGCCGCCGGCGGTCAGGTCTACATCGACGGCGCCAACCTCAACGCGCTCGTGGGCCTGGCCCAGCCGGGGGCGTTCGGCGGGGACGTCTCCCACCTCAACCTCCACAAGACCTTCGCGATCCCCCACGGCGGGGGCGGCCCGGGGGTCGGCCCGGTCGCGGTGCGCGAGCACCTCGCGCCCTTCCTCCCCGGCGACCCCACCGACGAGGCCGCGGGCGGCGGGGCACCGGTCTCGGCGAGCCGGTTCGGTTCCGCCGGGGTGCTGCCGATCTCCTGGGCGTACATCGCCCTCCTGGGCGGCGAGGGCCTCACCGCCGCGACGAAGGGCTCGCTCCTCACGGCGAACTACGTGGCCCGCCGCCTCGACGCGTCCTTCCCGGTCCTGTACACCGGCGCGGGCGGTCTGGTCGCCCACGAGTGCATCCTCGACCTGCGCGAGCTCACGGCCCGCACCGGAGTGACCGCCGAGGACGTGGCCAAGCGCCTCATCGACTACGGGTTCCACGCCCCGACGCTCGCCTTCCCGGTGCCCGGGACGCTCATGGTCGAGCCCACCGAGAGCGAGGACCTGGGCGAGCTCGACCGCTTCGTCGACGCCATGGTCGCCATCCGCGCCGAGATCGACCAGGTCGCCGCCGGGGACGTCCCGGCCGCGCGCAGCCCGCTGCGCCTGGCCCCGCACACCGCCGCCGACCTCGTCGGCGAGTGGGACCGGCCCTACAGCCGGGAGCAGGCGGTCTTCCCCCTGCCCGCGCTGCGTCACGACAAGTACTTCAGCCCCGTGGGGCGCATCGACGGCGCGCACGGCGACCGCAACCTCGTGTGCTCCTGCCCGCCCGTGACGTCCTACTCCTGAGAGGGTCAGTGCCATGAGCGACCTCCGCACCGCGCTGCACGCCGAGCACGCCGCCCTCGGGGCGTCCTTCACCGACTTCGGCGGCTGGCAGATGCCGCTGAAGTACGCCTCCGAGCTGGCCGAGCACCACGGGGTGCGCCGCGCCGCGGGTCTGTTCGACCTCAGCCACATGGGCGAGGTGTGGGTGGGCGGGCCCGGGGCCGCGGCGTTCCTCGACCACGCGCTGGTCGGGCGGCTCTCGGCCGTCGCCGTGGGCCGGGCGAGGTACTCCCTCCTGTGCGCCGAGGACGGCGGCATCGTCGACGACCTCATCACCTACCGCCGGGCCGAGGACCGGTTCCTCGTCGTCCCCAACGCCGGCAACGCCGCCGTCGTGGCCGCCGAGCTCGCCCGCCGCGCCGAGGGCTTCGACGTCACGGTCGACGACGCGTCGGCCGCCACCTCCCTCGTCGCCGTCCAGGGGCCGGCCGCCGCGGGCGTCGTCTCCGGCCTGGTGCCCGAGCAGCACCGGGCCGAGCTGGCGGACCTGCGCTACTACGCCGCGACCGCGCTGCCGGTGGCGGGCGTGGAGGTCCTGCTCGCCCGCACGGGGTACACCGGCGAGGACGGCTTCGAGCTGTTCGTGGCCGACGACGACGCCGCGGTGGCGCTGTGGCGCGCCCTCCTGGAGGCCGGGGCCCCCGCAGGCCTCGTCCCGGCGGGCCTGGCCGCCCGGGACTCCCTGCGCCTGGAGGCCGGGATGCCGCTGTACGGGCACGAGCTGACGCGCGCGACCGACCCCTTCGCGGCGGGCCTCGGCGCGGTGGTCGACCTGACGAAGCCGGCGTTCGTCGGACGGGAGGCGCTCGAGGCCGCCCGCACCGCCCACGAGGCCGGCGCGCGCCGGGTCCTCGTCGCCCTCGAGGGCCGCGGGCCCCGGGCCGGCCGCGCCGGCTATCCGGTCCTGGCGGGCGGGACGGTCGTCGGCGAGGTCACGTCGGGCGCGCCGAGCCCCACCCTGGGGCGGCCCGTCGCCCTGGCCTACGTCGAGCCCGCCCACGCGGCGGTCGGCACCGCGGTCGAGGTCGACGTGCGGGGCCGCCCCCAGCCGCACGACGTCGTCCGCGGGCCGTTCTACCGCCGGCCCCGGTAGCGGGACGCCTCGGCGCGAGCGACAGGGCCGCGCGCCGGCGCCGCCGGACGGCCCGGGCGGCGACGCGGGAAAAGTCCGAAAGGCCAGGTCAACAGCGGGTCAAGACGCGCTATTGTGGCCAGACTGTTACCCACTCGTCACCGACGACGAAACAATCCGTAGCTAGGTTGACGCCCATGGCCCACCCGCACGACCCCTCCGAGGTGACCGAGAACCCCTCCCCGGTGACCGACACCCCGTCCGACGTGACCGCGAGCGCCGAGCGGCTCGGCGGACCTCTCGTCGTCCTCACCGACGTCAACAAGCACTTCGGCGAGCTGCACGTCCTCAAGGACATCGACATGACGGTGCGCCGGGGCGAGGTCGTCGTCGTCATCGGTCCGTCCGGGTCGGGCAAGTCCACCCTGTGCCGGGCCATCAACCGACTGGAGCCGATCGACTCCGGCACCATCTCCATCGACGGCAAGGAGCTGCCCGCCGAGGGCAAGGACCTCGCCCGGCTCCGGGCCGACGTCGGGATGGTCTTCCAGTCGTTCAACCTCTTCGCCCACAAGACGATCCTGGAGAACGTCACCCTCGGCCCCACCAAGGTCCGCGGCCTCAAGGCTCCCGAGGCGAAGAAGCAGGCGATGGGCCTCCTCGAGCGGGTCGGGGTCGCCAACCAGGCGGGCAAGCACCCCGCCCAGCTCTCCGGCGGGCAGCAGCAGCGCGTCGCGATCGCGAGGGCGCTGGCCATGCGGCCCAAGGTCATGCTGTTCGACGAGCCGACCTCCGCGCTCGACCCGGAGATGATCACCGAGGTCCTCGACGTCATGACCTCCCTCGCCCGTGAGGGGATGACGATGATCGTCGTCACCCACGAGATGGGTTTCGCCCGCAAGGCCGCCGACCGCGTGATCTTCATGGACGCCGGCCAGATCGTCGAGGAGGCCACCCCCGAGGAGTTCTTCACCAACCCCCGCTCCGAGCGGGCGAAGGACTTCCTGTCCAAGCTGCTCAGCCACTGACCATCCGCACGGCCCCACCCGGGGAACGAGAAGAGGAGACGACATGCGACGCACGCGCACAGCAATCGCCCTGAGCCTGGCCGCGGCTCTGACCCTGGCCGCCTGCGGCGGCGGGGGCGACGACGAGCCCGCCGAGGGCGGCGGCGCCGAGGAGACCTCCGCGGCGGGCGGGGACGGCGGTGGCGAGGGCGTCACCATCGGCATCAAGTTCGACCAGCCCGGCCTGGGCCTGCAGGAGGGCGCGGAGTACACCGGGTTCGACGTCGACGTCGCCCGTTACGTCGCCGACAAGCTGGGCTACTCCGAGGACCAGATCGAGTTCGTCGAGTCGATCTCGTCCCAGCGCGAGACGCTGCTGGAGAACGGCTCGGTCGACATGATCTTCGCGACCTACTCCATCACCGACGCCCGCAAGGAGCGCGTCGCCTTCGCCGGACCGTACTTCGTCGCCGGTCAGGACCTCCTGGTCGCGGCCGACGACGAGGAGATCACGGGCCCCGAGGCCCTGTCCGGGAAGGTGCTGTGCTCCGTCGAGGGCTCCACGTCCGCCGAGCGCATCCGTGACGAGCACGCCGAGGACGTCGAGCTCTACCCGGCGCAGACCTACTCCGAGTGCGTCGAGCTCCTCAGCGCCGGCACCGTCGACGCCGTGACCACCGACGACATCATCCTCGCCGGCTTCGCCGCGCAGGACCAGTACGAGGGGCAGTTCAAGGTCGTGGGCAACACCTTCTCCGAGGAGAACTACGGCGTGGGTCTGCCCAAGGAGAACGACGTCTGCGAGGACGTCAACGCCGCCATCACCGAGATGATCGAGGACGGCACGTGGGAGGAGCTCCTCGCCGAGCACACCCCCGAGGGCTTCACCCCCGACGACAGCCTCAACCCGCCCGAGGTCGACGGCTGCGCCTGACCGACGAGAGGTGTGCCGGGACGCCAGTCGCGTCCCGGCACACCCGTCCGGGCCCTGAGCGGCCCGGCGCACCTGTCCGGGCCCTGAGCGGCCCGGCGACCCACGAAGGAGGACCGGGTGAGCGGATACCTCGCCGACATGGGCGAGCTGCTGGGCTCGTACGACATCCTCGGCGCGTTCCTCGTCAACGTCCGCCTGACCCTGTGGTCCGCCTTCTTCGCGTTCGTCCTGGGGACCGTGCTGGCGGTCATGCGCGTCTCCCCCGCCCCCAGCCTGCGCTGGGCCGGCGCCGCGTACGTCAACACCGTGCGCAACATCCCCCTCACGCTCATCATCCTCGCCGCCTCCCTGGGCCTGTGGGGCCAGCTGGGGGTCGAGCTGGCCGGGCGCGACAGCGGCGACTTCATCGCCACCAACAGCTTCCGTCTGGCGGTGCTGGGACTGTCGGTCTACACCGCGGCCTTCGTCTGCGAGGCGCTGCGTTCCGGCGTCAACACCGTCCCGGCCGGGCAGGCGGAGGCCGCCCGCGCGATAGGGCTCGGATTCGGCGCGACGATGCGGCTGATCATCCTGCCGCAGGCCTTCCGCGGGGCGATCGCACCGCTGGGCAACACGCTCATCGCCCTGGCGAAGAACACGACCGTCGCCCAGGCCGCCGGCGTCGTCCAGGCCGCGTCGGTGATGAACACGATGATGGAGTTCCGGCCCGACCTGGCGGTGGCGATCTTCCTCATCATCGCGCTGGGCTGGGTGGCGATCGTGCTGCCGACCGGCCTGGTGACGACCCATCTGTCCCGCCGGCTGGGGGTGGCCCGATGAGCTCGGTGATCTTCGACGCCCCGGGCCCACGCGCACGGCGGCGCATCATGGCGATCAACGTCGTCGGCGTCCTCGTCGTCCTGGGCGTCCTCGCGTGGGTGGTGTGGGGCCTGGCCCGGCAGGGCCAGCTCACCGCGACGAAGTGGGAGCCCTTCGCCACCGCGTCGGCGTGGGAGAACTACCTCCTGCCCGGGCTCGTCGCCACGCTCAAGGCGGCGGCCATCGCGATCGTCACCGCGAACGTCTTCGGCCTCCTCTTCGGCCTGGGCCGGCTCTCCGAGCACGCGGCACTGCGCTGGGTCTCGGGGGCGGTCGTGGAGTTCTTCCGCGCCGTTCCGGTCCTCATCATGATGCTGTTCTTCTACAACGTGTTCGCCTTCTCCGGCGCCGTCGACGACCCGGCCTTCTACGGGGTCGTCGTCGCGCTGACCCTGTACAACGGCTCGGTCATCGCCGAGCTCGTCCGCTCCGGCGTCCACAACCTGCCCCGCGGGCAGCGGGAGGCCGGCCTCGCGATCGGCCTGACACCGGCCGCGAGCCTGCGCCTGGTGGAGCTGCCCCAGGCGCTCATCGCGATGATGCCGTCGATGATCAGCCAGCTCGTCGTCATCCTCAAGGACACGGGCCTGGGCTACCTCATCAACTACGCGGAGCTGCTGCGCCAGGCCCGGCTCCTGGGGTCCTCCAACGCCAACCTGCTGCCGGCCCTCATCGTGGCGGCGGTGCTCTTCATCGCCATCAACTACACCCTCACGACGGCCGCCGAACGGGTCGCGCGCCGCCTGGACAACCGGGTCGCGGGCGGCGCGAAGGTCCAGGAGCCCTCGATCGAGATGGAGACGCCGATGCCCCGGAGCCGGACGTGAGCGCCGGGTACGGGGCGTGAGCACCCCGGCGGTGCTCGTCCTCGTCGACGAACCTCGGCGCGGTCGCCCCGGCCGCCCGCTGCGCCGCGTGGCCGCCGACGAGCCGCACGTCCTCGTGACCGACCTCGGCATCACCCGCGGCGACGGCGTCTTCGAGACGGTGGGGATCGCGGCCGGCCGGCCGCAGGCCCTCGACGCCCACCTCGCGCGCCTGGCCCGCTCCGCCGCACTCCTGGAGCTGCCGCCGCCGGACCTCGGCGTCTTCCGCGCCGCCACGCTGGAGGTGGCCGGCGCCCTCGCCGACGCCCCGTCGGCCTGGTGCAAGCTCGTCCTGACGCGCGGTCCGGAGGGTGAGGACCGGGCCACGGGGTGGGCGTACGGCGAGGTGAGCCGCGACTGGTCCCGCGAGCGCACCGACGGCATCGCGGTGGTGACGCTCACGCGCGGGTACGCCTCGGACGTCACGACCTCCGCACCGTGGCTCCTCCAGGGCGCGAAGTCGCTGTCCTACGCGCTCAACCGGGCCGCCCTGCGCGAGGCGCAGCGTCGCGGCGCCGACGACGTCATCTTCACCAGCACCGACGGCTACGTGCTCGAGGGGCCAACCTCGACGGTCGTGCTGCGGCTCGGCGGAGTGCTGGTCACCCCGCCGGTCGAGGCCGGGGTCCTGCCGGGCACCACCCAGGCCGACGCGTTCGAGCTCCTCGCCGCGCGTGGCGCGGCCACCCGAACGCGCCCGGTGCGGGTGGCCGAGCTCGCGGACGCCGACGCCCTCTGGCTCATGAGCAGCACCCGGCTGGCCGCACCGGTGCGCGAGCTCGACGGCCGACCGGTGGCCGTCGACGCACACCTCACCGCCGAGATCAACGACGCCCTCGCCGCCCGGACCTCCTGAGGCCGGTCGATCCCGGAACCCTGAGGGCGGCGATCCCGGCCTCCGCCGCCCGGCCGGACGCGGCCCGACGCCCGCCCTACTCCTCCTCCGCGAGGACGGTCTCGACCGCGCGCATCGCGACCCCGGCCGGGAAGCCCTTACGGCCGAGCAGTGCCGCCATGCGCCGCCGCCGCACCTGCTCGTCCAGCCCTCGGGTCGAGCGGGCCTTCTTTCGCACGAGCGCGAGGGCGGCGGCCTCCTCGTCGGCGTCGTCGACCTGCTCGAGGGCGCCCGCCGCGACGTCGGGCGCGATGCCCTTGCGCCGCAGCTCCTCGGCGAGGGCGCGGCGGGCGAGTCCCCGCTCGGCGTGACGGGTGCGCACGAGCATCTCGGCGTAGGCGCCGTCGTCGACGAGCCCGACCTCGGTGAACCGGTCGAGCACCCGGGCCGCGACGTCCTCGGGGACGTCGCGCCGGGCCATGGCGACCTCGAGCTGGGCGCGGCTGCGTGGCGCGGCGGTGAGCTGGCGCAGCGCGATGGTCCGCGCCACCTCCTCGGCGTCGGGCTCACGGTCCTGCGCGGCGGCGCCGGTCGACGGGGGCTCGAGCTCGGCCCGCCGCCGCCCGCCGCGCCGACCCGGGGTGCGCTCGCTCATCGGATCAGAAGTCGACCGGGACCTCGTCGACGTCGGCCGGCACCTCCACCGCCGCCGCCTCGCCGATCCCGAGCTTGGTGAGGATCTTCTTCTCGATCTCCACGGCGAGCTCGGGGTTGTCCTTGAGGAACTGGCGGGACTTCTCCTTGCCCTGCCCGAGCTGGTCGCCCTCGTAGGTGTACCAGGCGCCGGACTTGCGCACGATGCCGTTCTCGACGCCGAGGTCGATGAGGCCGCCCTCGCGGGAGATGCCCTGGCCGTAGAGGATGTCGAACTCGGCCTGCTTGAACGGCGGGGCCATCTTGTTCTTGACCACCTTGACACGGGTGCGGTTGCCCACCGCGTCAGAGCCCTCCTTGAGGGTCTCGATGCGCCGCACGTCGAGACGCACCGACGCGTAGAACTTCAGCGCCTTGCCGCCGGTGGTGGTCTCGGGCGAGCCGAAGAACACCCCGATCTTCTCGCGCAGCTGGTTGATGAAGATGGCCGTGGTCCCCGAGGCGGAGAGCGCACCGGTGATCTTGCGCAGCGCCTGGGACATGAGGCGGGCCTGGAGGCCCACGTGGGAGTCACCCATCTCGCCCTCGATCTCCGCCTTGGGCACGAGGGCGGCGACGGAGTCGATGACGACGATGTCCAGCGCCCCGGAGCGGATGAGCATGTCCATGATCTCCAGCGCCTGCTCACCGGTGTCCGGCTGGGAGACGAGGAGGGCGTCGGTGTCCACGCCGAGCTTCTTGGCGTACTCGGGGTCGAGGGCGTGCTCGGCGTCGATGAACGCGGCGATGCCACCGGCCCGCTGGGCGTTGGCGACGGCGTGCAGGGCGACGGTGGTCTTGCCGGAGGACTCCGGTCCGTAGATCTCCACGACGCGGCCGCGCGGCAGCCCGCCGATGCCCAGGGCGACGTCCAGGGCGACCGACCCGGTCGGGATCACCTGGACCTTGGGGCGGGTGTCGTCACCCAGGCGCATGACCGACCCCTTGCCGAACTGGCGGTCGATCTGGCTGAGCGCGGCCTCCAGGGCCTTGCTGCGGTCTGCTACGGGAGCGGGCATGTCAACTCACCTCTCGGTGCACGGGCGCCGCGGCGGGCGGCCCGTTCGGATCGGACAGGGCTGGTCTGTGGCAGGGCCCGCCCTCTCCGGACGGCTACCTGCTGGCGACGCTATGCCCGACCACTGACATCCGTCAGCGGGCCCTCGCACTCCTGTGGAAACCCGCCGCCGTCGGCGCCTGGGAAGACCCTACGACGAACGGTTGTTCGAAGCCAGCTCCGACACGCCGCGTGTCAGCGCCGGCCGCCACCGAGCAGGCCGTCGAGGAGACCGCCGAGCCCGCCGAGCCCTCCCCCGCCGCCGGCGCCGCCGAGGAGGTCGCCGAGGATCTGGTCGAGCCCACCACCCGAGGGACCGCTCCCCCCGCCCTGGCGGTCCTGGCCACCCATCCGCCGGGCGAGGTAGGACATGACGATCGGCGCGAGGATCGGCAGCAGCCTGGCCACGAGCCCGCCGCCGCCGAGCCCGCCGGAACCTCCGAGGGGCGCGGCACCGAGCCCGCCAGCGCCGAGGGTGGCCGCACCGCGGAGCGGGGCGGCGTCCTCGAGGCGCCCGGTGACGTCGTCGGTGCGGTCACCGAAGACGTGGCGCACGATCTTCTCCCCGTCCGCCGTGTCCACCTCGTCCAGATCCACCCCGCCCTCGACCAGCGAGGCGGGGTGACGCTCGACCGCGGCGCCGAGGGAGGCCGCACCGGCGGGGTCGGCGGAGTTGGCCCGCATGCCGCCCAGGAGCGCGGGCAGGGCCTGACGGGCGGCCTTCTCCGCCGTCGCCTCGTCCACGCCCAGGCGTCCGGCCAGGTCGGCCATGGGGATCTGCCCGATGATGTCTTCCACGGCGCTCACGGTCACTCCTCGTCTCCCGCCGCCCCGGCCGGGCGGTCCGTGCTCACGAGCCTAGACACGCCGGGGGCGGCGCGCGCACGGGCGGCGTTCGACCGGTCGGGGTCCGGCAGGTTCCGGTGAGTC
This sequence comes from Georgenia sp. M64, assembly GCF_038049925.1. Classification (NCBI taxonomy): domain Bacteria; kingdom Bacillati; phylum Actinomycetota; class Actinomycetes; order Allobogoriellales; family Allobogoriellaceae; genus Georgenia; species Georgenia sp. M64. The sequence goes on along the minus strand of NZ_CP145809.1, from coordinate 1,191,422 downwards.
GCTCGGCGGAGTGCCGGTGGTCGCGGTGCGCCGCTCGCTACGGGGTGAGTCAGCAGCGACCGGGCCGAGTCAGCGGCCCCGCGTCGGCGACCTCACCCGGAACCGACGACCTCACCGGGAACCCTCGACCTCACCCCGAACCACGACCTCACCCCGAACCCTCGACCTCACCCAGAAGCGTGGCCCTCGGCCGGGTGCACGCCCGCGGCCCTGACCACCCGCGACCCCGACCCGCGCCCAGGTCCGGACTCCGGCCCGGGACGAGCAGGCGTGACCCGCCGGTCAGGCCGAGCGGTCCTTGCGCGGCTCCCGGCGGTGACGCCACCGGGTCGCGTCGTCGAGCTCCATCTCGTCGCAGACGGCGTCCCACACCGTGCGGGGCGGCACCCCGTCGGCCAGCGCCCGGGCCGCGGTGCGCCCGCCGACCGAGGCGAGGACGAGGTCCTCGGCGACCGAGCGGCCGTAGCCAGCACCGAACGTCGCCTCGAGGACCTGCCAGAACTCCGAGTGCTTCACGCCCCCACCCTCCCACGCCGCCCGGCACCCTGCCGGGCGCGGCGCCGCCCGGCGCCCCGCCGGGCGCGATGTCGGCGGCGGACGGCACAATGACGCTCGTGCCGTTCTCCGAGCCGACCCAGGCGTGGTTCGACGGTGCCTTCGCGGCGCCGACGGCGGCGCAGACGGGCGCGTGGGAGGCCATCGCCTCGGGCGAGCACGCCCTCGTCGTCGCGCCCACGGGTTCGGGCAAGACGCTCGCGGCGTTCCTCTGGGCGATCGACGAGATGCTCACCGGGGAGGTCCCCGAGCCCCAGGAGCGGTGCCGGGTGCTCTACGTCTCCCCCCTCAAGGCCCTGGCCGCCGACGTCGAGCGCAACCTCCGCTCGCCGCTGGTGGGCATCTCGCAGGCGGCGGCGCGGCTCGGCCGGCCGGTGGCCGACGTCCGGGTGGGCGTGCGCACCGGGGACACCCCGGCGGCCGAGCGCCGGCGCCTGGGCACCCGTCCGCCGGACATCCTCATCACGACCCCGGAGTCGCTCTACCTCGTCCTGACCTCCTCGGCCCGGGAGGGGCTGCGCGGGGTGCGCACCGTCATCCTCGACGAGGTCCACGCCGTGGCCGGCACCAAGCGCGGGGCGCACCTGGCGGTGAGCCTGGAACGGCTCGACGCGATGCTGCCCGCCCCGGTCCAGCGGGTGGGCCTCTCGGCCACCGTCCGGCCCGTCGGCACGGTGGGGACCTTCCTCGCCGGTCACCGCCCGCTGGCCGACGGCGGCCGGCCCGTGCGGGTCGTCGAGCCCGGGTCCACCAAGGAGCTGCGCGTCGACGTCGTGGTCCCGGTCGAGGACCTCGCCGACCCGGCCGCGACGCCCCTACGCACGCCTCCGCGGCCGGACGACGGCGCCGGCGGCGGGCGGATCGGTGGTCCCGCGTCGGCCGGGGAGCCGGACCTGTCCGGGGACGCCGCCGGCGCCCTGCCCGAGCTGTCCCGCCCCTCGGTGTGGCCGCACCTGACCGAGCGGGTCGTCGACCTCGTCGCCGCGCACCGCAGCACCATCGTGTTCACCAACTCCCGGCGCTCCGCCGAGCGGCTGACCGCCCGGCTGAACGAGGAGTGGTCGGCCCGCCAGAGCGGGGCCGGCGGGCTGGCGGTGCTCGACGACCAGGGCGGCTCGTGGGCGGCCGCCGCGCCGGGACAGTCCGGCACCGCCCTGCCCGCCGAGGAGGTCATCGCCCGCGCGCACCACGGGTCGATGAGCCGGGAGGAGCGGGTGCGGACCGAGACGGCCCTGAAGTCGGGGACGCTGCGCGCCGTGGTCTCGACGTCCTCCCTCGAGCTCGGCATCGACATGGGCGCGGTGGACCTCGTCATCCAGGTCGGGGCGCCGCCGTCGGTGGCCTCGGCCCTGCAGCGCATCGGCCGTGCCGGTCACCAGGTGGGCGCCGTCTCCCACGGCGTCGTCCTGCCCACCCACCGCGGCGAGCTGCTCCCGTCGGCGGTCACGGCCGCCCGCGCGCGCTCCGGGCTCATCGAGGAGATCCACATCCCGGCCAACCCGCTGGACGTCCTCGCCCAGCAGGTCGTGGCGATGCTCGCCGTGGAGGACCTCGCCGTCGCCGACCTCGCCGCCCTCGTCCGCCGTGCGGCCCCGTTCGCGACGCTCGGCGAGCGCTCGCTCACCGCCGTCCTGGACATGCTCGCGGGCCGCTACCCCAGCGAGGACTTCGCCGAGCTGCGCCCCCGCCTCGTCTGGGACCGCACCACCGGCGTGCTACGGGCCCGCCCCGGGGCCCTGCGCCTGGCGGCCACCTCGGGCGGGACCATCCCCGACCGGGGCATGTTCGGCGTCTACCTCGCGGGCGGCCCTCCCGCCGAGGAGGGACCCGCCGGCGGGTCGGCGGCGGTGACCGCGGGCGCCCGGGGCGGGGGGCGCCGGGTCGGTGAGCTGGACGAGGAGATGGTCTACGAGTCGCGGGTCGGCGACACGTTCACCCTGGGCACGAGCACGTGGCGGATCGAGGCCATCACGCCGGACCGGGTCCTGGTCACCCCCGCCCCCGGGCAGCCGGGCCGGCTCCCCTTCTGGAAGGGCGACTCCCCGGGGCGTCCGGCCGAGCTGGGCCGGGCCCTCGGGGCCACCACGCGCGACCTGCTCGCCCATCTCGACGACGGCGGCGCCGACCGGTCCCTCGACGAGGCCGGGCTGGACCAGTGGGCGCGGACGAACGTGCTCGCCTACCTCGCGGAGCAGCGGGAGGCGACCGCGACCCTGCCCGACGACCGCACGATCGTCGTCGAGCGGTTCCGCGACGAGCTCGGGGACTGGCGGGTCGTCATCCACAGCCCCTACGGCGCGCGCGTCCACGCGCCGTGGGCGCTGGTCCTGGCCGCCCGGCTCCAGGAGTCGACCGGGATGGACGTCAACGCCTCCCCCGCCGACGACGGCATCGTCCTGCGCCTGCCCGACACCGAGGCCGGCGACGGCGGGCCGCTGGACCTGGCCGACCTCCTCCTGGACCCGGGCGAGGTCTCCGGCTCGGTGGTGGCGGCGCTGACCGGGTCGGCGCACTTCGCCGCACGGTTCCGCGAGGGCGCCTCCCGGGCGCTGCTGCTGCCGCGCCGCCGGCCCGACCGGCGCCAGCCGCTGTGGCAGCAGCGTCACCGCGCCGCCCAGCTCCTCGCGGTCGCGGCCCGCTTCCCCGACTTCCCCATCGTCCTCGAGGCCGTGCGCGAGTGCCTTCAGGACGACTTCGACGTGCCCGCCCTCACCGAGCTCATGCGCCGGGTCGAGGCGCGGGAGGTGCGCCTCGTGGAGGTCTCCACCCCCGGCCCGTCGCCCTTCGCCCGGTCCCTCCTCATGGGGTACGTCGCCCAGTTCCTCTACGACGGCGACGCACCCCTGGCCGAGCGGCGCGCGGCGGCCCTGGCGCTGGACCCCGCCCTCATGGCCGAGCTCGTCGGTTCCGAGCTGGGCGACCTCGCGGACCTTCTCGACCCGGCGGCGGTCGCGGAGGTCTCCGCCGAGGTGGGGCTCCGCACGGAGAACGCCCGGGCGAAGGACGCCGAGGGCCTGGTCGACCTCGTCCGCCGGCTCGGTCCGGTGACCACGCACGACCTCACCCTCCGCGCGGCCGATCCCGCCGCGGTGCCCGGGTGGCTCGACACCCTCGTCGCCGAGCGGCGCGTCATGGCCGTCCGGGTGGCGGGCACCCAGCAGTGGGCGGTCACCGAGGACGCCGGCCGGCTGCGCGACGCCCTCGGCACCGCGCTGCCCCTCGGACTGCCCGATGCCGTGCTCGCCCCCGTGCCCGACCCGCTCGGCGACCTCGTCCGCCGTCATGCCCGCACGCACGGTCCCTTCACCGCCGCGGAGGTGGGCGCACGCCTGGGCCTGGCGCCGGGAGCGGTGGCGCCCGTCCTCGCCGAGCTGGTACGCACCGTCGTCGTCGTCACGGGCCGCCTCGTCCCGGACGGGGACGGGGTCGTGCAGTTCTGCGACGCCGAGGTCATGCGCCGGATCCGGCGACGGACCCTGGCGCACCTGCGCAGCGAGGTCGAGCCCGTGGCCCCGCAGACCCTCGCCGTCTTCGGGCCCCGGTGGCAGCACGTGGCGCCCGTCGGCTCGCGCCCCGACCTGCGCGGCACCGACGGCGTCCTCGCCGTGGTCGACCAGCTCGCCGGCGCCCGCCTGCCGGCGTCGGCACTGGAGTCCCTGGTCCTTCCCGCCCGGGTGCGGGACTACTCCCCGGCGATGCTCGACGAGCTGACCAGCGCCGGGGAGGTGCTGTGGGTCGGGGCCGGGGCCCTGCCCGGCGTGGACGGTCAGCTCACGCTCCTGCCGGCCGACGCCGTCGCCGACCTCGCACCTCCTCCCGGTGACGTCGCCCCCGGCGAGGTCCACGAGCACCTCCGCACGGTGCTCGCGGCCGGCGGCGGCCGGTTCTTCCGCGAGCTGCTCCCCCTTCCGGAGGGGGGCGTCACGGCCTCGCCCGCGGAGGTCCTCGACGCGCTCTGGGACCTCGTGTGGGCGGGCCTCGTCACCAACGACACGCTCGCCCCCGTGCGCGCGCGGCTCGGCGGGGGCCGCCCCAGTCACACCGCCGCGCGCGTGCCGGCGCGCGCCCGGTCGATGCGGCCCGGCGCGTCCCTGCGCCGCTCGGCCCTGTCGAGGGTGGCGGTCGCGGGGAGCCGGCCGGGTGGGGCGCAGCCGCCGGCCGCGGCCGGCCGGTGGTCGCTCGTCCGTCCGGGGGACCTCGGCGCCGCCGAGGCCGCCGACGAACGCACGCGCCGGGCCACCGCCCTCACCCTCGCACTGCTCGAGCGGCACGGCGTCCTGGTCCGCGGCGCCGCCGGCCTGGAGGACCTCCCCGGCGGCTTCGGCGCGGCCTACCAGGTGCTGCGCCACCTCGAGGACTCGGGCCAGGTGCGCCGCGGTTACCTCGTCGAGGGCCTGGGCGCGGCGCAGTTCGCGCTCCCGGAGGTCGTGGACCGGCTCCGCGGCGACGCCGCCGAGGTCGCCGCTCGGCGCTCCGCCGCGGACGACCCCGGCCGGCAGCCCGCGCCGCGGGTGCACCTCCTCGCCGCCACCGACCCCGCCAACCCCTACGGCGCCGCGCTCGCGTGGCCCCCGACGACCGCGGGCGAGGGGCACCGGCCCGGGCGCAAGGCCGGCGCGGTCGTCGTCCTCGTCGACGGGACGATGACCCTGTACGTGGAGCGGGGCGGCCGGACCCTGCTGTCCTTCACCGACGAGGTCGAGCTGCTCGTTCCCGCGGCCGAGGCGCTGGCCCAGGTGGCGGGCACGGGTGCGCTCGGGGCTCTCACGCTCCGTCAGGTGGACGGCGTCGGCGCGCTGGAGAGCCACGGGCCGCTGGGGGCCGCCCTGGCCGGGGCCGGCTTCGGACCCACCCCGAAGGGGCTGCGGCTGCGCGCCGCCCCCGCCCGACGCTGAGGCCCTACGGCCGCAGCCACCTCGCCAGCCACGCGCGCGCCCCCGCCGACGTGCCCCGGTGGGCCAGGTGCCCGTCGGGGCGGACCAGGAGCGCGCCGTCGGCTCGCGCCAGCCCGAGCCGCTCGAGGTCGGCCCCGTCCCGCAGCACCAGCACTTCCGCCTCCGCCCGCGTCGGGTGCTGCGCGCCGGGGTCGGCGACGACGTGCAGGACCCGGAGGTCCCCGCGGCGCACCAGGACCGCGAGGTCGCCGAGGTGGCCTCCACCGTCGCCCGGGTCGCCGAGGTGGCCTCCACCCTCGCCCGGGTCACCGAGGTCGCCGCCCGGGTCCCGGCCGCCGAGGCCTGCATCAGGCGGCGCCGGACGCCCGGCGAGCAGGAGGTGGAACGCGGGGCGGGCCAGCGCCTCGTGGAGCGTCGCCGCGCCCGCGCCCACGAGCGGGACGTCCGGAAGGCGGTCCCCGGCCCGGAGACGTCGTCGCGGCAGCCCGTCCGTCGCCCGCGCTCGCTCGTGGTGGCGGGGGCCGTCGCCGGCCAGGGGGCCTGCCAGGGGGCTGCCCCGGTACGAGATCGTCAGCTGGGCGACGACGCGGAAGCCGAGCGCGAGCACCCGACGGGCGCGCAGCACCACGGCCAGCAGGCGCGGCGCCAGGTGGACCCGGGCCAGCCGCACCGCGGGGGTGGCCGAGGTGGCGACGCTGAAGGCGCGGTCGGTCATCCGCAGCACGCGGCGCGCGACAGGCATCCGCTCGGCCTCGTACGTGTCGAGCAGGTCCGGCACCGCCCGTCCCGTCGCGACCAGCGCGAGCTTCCAGCCGAGGTTGACCGCGTCCTGGATCCCGGTGTTCATGCCCTGGGCGCCGGCCGGGCTGTGCACGTGGGCGGCGTCCCCGGCCAGGAGCACCCGGCCGGCTCGCAGCCGGCTCGCTCGCCGGCGCGCCAGCCTGAACCCGGAGAGCCAGACGGGGTCGTGGAGCCGTACGCCGCTGGTGTGCGCGTCCACCAGCGCCTGCACCTCGGCGAGGGTGACCTCGGCCCCCAGGGGGGCACCCGCACGCCGCATGGCCACGATGCGCCACGGGGCGGGCTGTTCGATGGGGAACATCAGGAGCATCCCGTCGCGGCCCACGTAGGCGTGCGCCGCGCCCGGGGCCGGCCCGTCGGCCGCGACGTCGGCCAGGACGAACGACTGCGGGTAGCGCTCGCCGAGGAAGGCGATGCCGGCGAGGTCTCGCACGGTGCTCCGGGCGCCGTCGCAGCCCACGACGTACCCCGCCCGGACCACCTGCTCCTCGCCGCCCGGTCCGCGCAGCCGGCAGGTCACCCCCCGGGCGCCCGCACTCAGGCCCGTCAGCTCGACCTCACGCTCGGGGTCCAGACCGCCCTCGGCGACGTGGTCGAGAAGGACCTGCTCCGTGCGGGCCTGGGAGAGGAAGAGCAGGAACGGGTACGGGGTGCCCAGTCCCGCCCCCGACAGCGGCACGACGAGCGTGCGGCGTCCGAGGTGGACGGCCACCCGCACCGCCGGGTTGCCCTCGGCGACGAGCGCGGCCGCGATCCCCAGCGGGGCGAGGACCTCCATCGTCCTAGGCTGGATCGCCAGCGCACGGGACTCGTGCGCGCGGTCGGCGCCCCGGTCGACCAGTCGCACGCGCGCTCCGTGCGCGAGGAGCTGGGCGCACAGCGCGAGGCCGGTCGGGCCTGCACCGACGACGAGGACGTCGATCTCGGGAGAGGTGCCAGGGTCGGTGGCGCGACCGGTGGCGGGACCGGTGGCGGGACCGACGTCGGCAGGGCCGGCTCCGTCCTGCCGCTCCGCCGGGCCGTCCTTCTGCTCCGCCGGTCCGTCCGGTCCGCCGGGGCGGACCGGACGCTCGAGGACCAGCTCGAGGCCGTCGTCCTCGTCCCACTGCTCGCCGACCCGCACGAAGCCCAGCGGCGCGACGGTGGCGAGCGAGGCGGCGTTGTCCGGGCTGATCGAGGCCCGGACCGTGCGCACGCGAGGGTCCGCCACGGCCAGCGCCAGGAGGGCGCGCACAGCGGCCCGGGCGTGCCCGCGACGGCGGTACGCCGGGGCGATCGAGTAGCCGATCTCCACCATCCCGGCCGGGTCGGGCGGGCCGTGGAAGCCGGCGTGCCCGACCACCTCGCCCGACGGGGAGAGCACAGCCGCGCGGGCCACCCAGCGGGCGGCCTCGGGGTCCTCCCGGATCTGGCCGAGACGCAGACGCCACAGGCTCACCGCGCGGGGCGTGAGGAAGAACCCCGTCAGCGGCAGGCCGGACTCGGCGCGGGCGGCCGCGAGGTCTCCGTCGGCCAGTGCGGCCAGCGCCGCGACGGGCAGCGGCACGAGGTCGACGGTGGAAGCGGTCCTCGCCACGCCTCATCATGGCACGCAGGCTTCCCACACTTTCTGTGCACAACTATTGTGCACAGCGTGAGCCGACCTCGCACCATGCGCCTGGACGCCCGCGCGATGAAGATCCTCGCCCACCCGCTGCGCAGCCGGCTGCTCGGGGCCCTGCGGCTCGGCGGACCGGCGAGCGCCAGCACCCTGGCGCAGGCGCTGGGGACCAACTCCGGCGCCACCAGCTACCACCTGCGTCGGCTCGCCGAGACCGGGCTGGTCGTCGACGAGCCGGGCGGGCGCGGTCGGGAACGGCTCTGGCGGGCGGCGTCCGAGGGCCACTCCTGGTCCCCCTCCGACGCGGCGGGAGACCCCGACGGCGAGGCCGCCAACGACTGGCTCGAGGCCGACTCCCTGCGCGTCCTCGAGGAACGGGCCGGCTCCTGGCAGGACGCGAAGCACCGGTGGCCACCGCGGTGGCGCGACGCCGCCGGTGGTGGCGACTGGTTCGTCGACCTGCCGCCGGACCGGCTCCGCGCGCTCCTCGACGACCTCGCGGCCGTCATCGACGGCTACCGCGACGCCCCACCCGCGCCGGACGCACGACGCGTGCTCCTGTTCGTCCACGCCTTCCCCCAGGGCGACCCGCCATGACCCTCACGCCGCGGTCGGTCACGCGCCGCTTCCTCCTCGTCAGCGCCCTGCGCTGGCTCCCCGTGGGGCTCGTCATCCCCGTCACCGTCCTCCTCCCCCTCGAGCGGGGACTGAGCCTGACCGAGGTGGGCACCGTCGCGGCCCTCCAGGGCGCCGTCGTCCTGGCGCTCGAGCTGCCCACCGGCGGGCTGGCCGACTCCCTCGGCCGCCGTCGGGTGCTCCTCCTGGCCGCGGTCGTGGGCGCCGTCGCCCTGGCGGTCCTCCTCACCGCCGAGACAGTCGCGGCATTCGCGGTGGTCTGGGCCCTCCAGGGTGTCCACCGGGCGCTCGACAGCGGCCCGCTCGAAGCCTGGTACGTCGACGCCGTCCAGGCCGCGGACCCGGCGGCGCCCATCGAGAAGGGGCTCAGCGCCCAGGGGACGGTGCTCGGTCTCGCCATCGCCGGGGGCGCCCTGGCGGGCGGCGGGCTGGTCGCCTGGGACCCGCTGCCCGGCGTCGAGGCCCTCGTGGTGCCGGTCGTGGCGGCGCTGACGGTCCAGGTCCTCACGGTGGTGGGCATCGCGGTGGCGCTGGTCGAGGAACCGCGCGGGCGGGTCTGGCGCTCGCTGTCGGCGACGCCCCGGGCCGTCGCCGACGGCGTCCGCCTCCTGCGCGGCTCCGCCGTGCTCATGGCTCTCGTCGCCGTCGAGCTCACCTGGGGCTTCGGCCTCGCCGCGCTCGAGAGCCTCACGCCGGTCCGGCTCGCCGAGGTGATCGGCGACACCGAGGCGGCGGCCGCGCTGACCGGACCTGCGACGTCGGCCGCGTGGCTCGCATCCGCAGCCGGCGCGGCACTCCTCCCGGCTCTCGCGCGGCGCACCGGGCTGGCGCCGGCCGCCGCCCTGCTGCGGATCCTCCAGGGGGTCGCCGTCGTCGCGATCGGGCTGGTCGCGGGCGTGGCCGGGATCGTCACCGCGTACCTTGTGGCCTATGTGGCCCACGGCGCGTCCAACCCGGCGCACATGACCCTCCTGCACCGCCAGGTCGGCCCCGGGCACCGGGCCACCGTGGTGTCCCTGAACTCCATGGCCGCCCAGCCCGCGGGGGCCGTGGGCATCCTCGTGCTCACCGCGGTCGCCGACGGCACCTCGCTCTCGTCGGCCATGGTCGTCGCCGGCGGCGCCCTGCTGCTCGGTGCGCCGCTGTACGTGCCGGCCTGGCGACAGGCCCGGGCCTCCAGGCAGGCCGCCGGTGCCTGAGGGTGACATCGTGGTGCGGGTCGCCCGCCGACTGGACGCCGCTATCGCCGGCCAGGTCCTCGCTCGCGCGGAGCTGCGCTGGCCCGACCTCGGGGGGGTCGACCTCGTCGGGAGCCGGGTGCTGGGCCACGCCACCGCCGGCAAGCACCTGCTGACGCGGCTCGACGACGGCCGCACCCTCCACACGCACCTGCGCATGGACGGGCTGTGGCGGATCGTGCGCACCGGCGACCTCGCCGCCGGCAGGTCGCGGGCGGACCGGTCGCCCCGCGTGCGGGCCGTGCTGGGCACCCCGGTCTGGACCGCGCTGGGCATCGACCTCGGCCTCATGGACCTCGTCCCCACGGCGGAGGAGCACCGGGTGGTGGGTCACCTCGGGCCGGACGTGCTCGGGGCGGAGCTCGACGTCGCCGCCGCGGGGCGCCGGATCCTCGACCAGGGCGACCGCGACGTCGGTGAGGTCCTCCTCGACCAGCGCGTCGTCGCCGGCCTCGGGACGATCTACATGGCCGAGAGCCTCTGGGCGCACCGGGTCTCGCCGTGGGCGCCCGCCGGCGACCTCGGCGAGACCGCGGCCGCGGTGGTCGCGACAGCCCGGGCCCTCATGCTGCGCTCGGTCGCCGCACGCACGCCGCGGGCCACCGACGACCCGCGCCGCAGCGCCAACGTCCACGGGCGGGACCGGCGACCGTGCCCGCGCTGCGGCACTCCGGTCGCGCTGGGCGAGGTGGGACGGGCGCCGACGGCGCGAAGGGCGTTCTACTGCCCGCGCTGCCAGCCCGTTCCCGTCGGCCGGGCCGCCACCGGCGCACGCTGACGACGCCGAGCCCTCCTCGGCGGTCCTCGGTCCGCACGCCGTTGTCCGCGACGCCGAGACGCCGGGACGCCGGGACGCCGGGACGCCGGGACGCCGGGACGCCGGGACGCCGGGACGCCGGGACGCCGGGACGCCGAAGATCCTGCCAGGCGATGCCTGACAGGATCTTCTGCGTCGTTCGCCCGCGGTCCGTGGTGGGGACGGCCCGCGGTCGACCGGGATCAGCCGATCGGCTGGAGGGCGCTCTCCCGGCGGAGCAGCTCCTCGGGGACGGTGTCCGGCACGTTGACGCCCTCGCTGACCGCGACCCGGTCCGAGACCGCGCGGAGGACGAAGCTCATGGGGACGTTGAGCGCCTCGCAGATGGATGCGAGCAGCTCGGACGAGGCCTCCTTCTGGCCGCGCTCGACCTCGCTGAGATAGCCGAGGGACACGCGCGCGGCGGAGGAGACCTCACGCAGGGTGCGGCCCTGACGCTGGCGCGCGTCACGCAGCACGTCACCGATCTCGCGTCGAAGCAGGATCATCGTGCGGCCCTCCTCCCCTGCCCTCTCGGGCGTCGTCGTTCTACCGTACCCTGCCGCGTGCACAGGGTGCTGGCCAACCCTCTGAGGGCGGCCACCTTCAGGACGACCACCGGGGCGCCGGACGGTGCCGGCAGCGTGGCCTCCGCGGTACTGGTACTGGCTCGTGTTCCTCACCTACCGGTTCTCGGCCCCCGGGTCCGGGGCCGTCACCCCTCTCAACGGGACGACCCGGCTCCTTGTTCCCCTCCCCGCCCGCCCTCGAGCTCCGTGGCGAGCAGGGCCAGGGCGGCTCGCACGGCGGCCTCCCGGACGACGGACCGCGTGCCGGGCAGGAGGAGGGTCCGCACGCGCTCGCCGGAGGGACCGTGGACCGCCACGACAACCGTCCCCGCAGCCCGGCCGTCGGCGGGTCCCGGGCCGGCGACGCCCGTGGTCGCCAGGGCGTGCGAGGCGCCGAGCCGGGCGGCGACCCCGCGGGCCATCTGGCGGGCGACGTCGGGATGGACGGGACCGTGCACCGCGAGGAGCACGGGATCGACCCCGAGGAGCTCGGCCTTGAGGTCGGTGGCGTAGGCGACGACGGCGCCGCGCAGGACGGCGGAGACCCCGGGCACCGTCACCAGCCGGGCGGCGACCGCCCCGCCCGTGAGGGACTCGGCGACGGCGAGGGTGGCCCCGCGCCGCGCGAGGAGGCGGACCAGCCGGTCGGTGGCGCCCGCGCCGGGGGCGGGGGCGGGGCCGCGGGCGTGCACGGTCAGGCCGAGGGGTCCCGCTCGCCGGCCCGCTCCTGGCCGCGGACGATCTGCAGAGCCTTGACGACGTAGTCGATCCCGGTGAGCAGGGTGACGGCCACGGTCGCCAGCACGACGATCCACGCGAGGAGGTCGACGAAGTCCGCCACCCCGCTCGGCACGAACGCCTGCCAGGGCACCAGCAGCATGAGGATGAAGGCGACCTGCAGGGTGGTCTTGAGCTTGCCCCCGCGCGAGGCGGCCATGACGTAGTCGCGACGCTTGAGGTACGAGCGCAGCGCCGTGATGCCCAGCTCCCGCACGACGATGACGACAGTGACCCACCACGGCAGCAGCCCGTCGACCGAGAGCAGCACCAGGGCCGTGATCACCAGTGCCTTGTCGGCGATGGGGTCGGCGAGCTTGCCGAAGTCGGTGACCAGACCACGGCTGCGGGCCAGGTGCCCGTCGAGCTTGTCGGTGGCCGCCGCGACGGCGAACACGGCCGTCGACCACAGGCGGGCGGCGTCGCCGTCGAGGAGGAACAGCCACGCGAAGACCGGGACCAGGACGATCCTGAGCATCGTCAGCACGTTCGCGATGTTCCACAGCGGCACGGGCTGGGCGGGCGTCGTCGCCGGAGGGTTGGTCACGGCCCCCACCCTATGACCCTGCGGCCACCGAGGCTGCCGGAGCGCGCGCTCACCCGCGCCGCGCCCGGTCGCACGCGCTCGCCCGCGCAGGGTCGATCTATCCTTCGCCTATGGGGTTCGCACGCCACGCCCGGCAGGAGCGCCCTCGTCGCGCCCTGCCGGTGGCCGGTGCGCTTCTCGGTGCCGGGGCCGTGACCGCCGTCCTGGTGACGACCTCGGCGCTCACCGGCGGGCAGCCCGGGGGCGGCCCGACGTCGGCCGCGCCGTCCGCCCCGTCCTCCACCGCCCCGGCCGCGCCGGGACCGACCGGCACCGCGCAGGGTCCTGCGCCGGCACCCACGGCCGCCGAGCCGACCGTCCTCACCATCCTCTCGGCCGGTGACGTCCTGCCGCACGCGACCGTCAACCGCATGGCCCAGCGCCCCGACGGGACGTACGACTTCGCGCCGCTCATGGCCGCGACGCGGCCGTGGACCGAGGGCGCCGACCTCGCGCTGTGCTCCCTCGAGGTCCCGCTGGCGCCACCGGGCGAGGCCGTCTCGGCCTACCCGATGTTCGGTGCCCCGGCGGAGCTGGTCCCCGGTCTGGAGTCGCTGGGCTGGGACGGGTGCGCCACGGCGACCAACCACTCGATGGACCGGGGCACGGCCGGGGTCTTCCACACCCTCGACATGCTCGAGGCCGCGGGCATGGGTGCGGTCGGCACCGCCCGGACCGCCGAGGAGGCGGCCGAGCCCCAGCTCTACGTCCTCGAGCGGGCCGGCCGGGAGGTCGTGGTCGCCCACCTCGCCGCGACGACGCTCGACAACGGCCTGCCCGCGCCGCCGAGCTCGCCCTGGGCCGTCACGACCACGGCCGCCGGGGACACCGGGGCGCTGGTCGAGCAGGCCCGTACCGCCCGGGCCGCCGGCGCGGACCTCGTCGTGGTGAGCATGCACTGGGGCACGGAGTACGTCCACGCCCCCATCGAGGAGCAGCTGCGCATCGGCGACGAGCTCGCCGCGTCCGGGCAGGTCGACCTCGTCCTGGGCAACCACTCGCACGTCCCCCAGCCGCTGGCCAGGCTCGACGGTGGGCCGGACGGCACGGGCATGTGGGTCGCGTGGTCCATGGGCAACTTCATCTCCAACCAGGACAGCGCGTGCTGCACCATGGAGACGGCCACGGGCACCATGGTCACCGCGACGGTCACCGCGCCGTCGGAGGGCCCCGCCCGGGTCACCGACCTGGAGTGGACGGCCGTGACCGTGGACCGGGCCGGCGGCCAGCGCATCCACCCGCTCCACGAGCTGGTGGCCGGCTCCCGGCCCGACGGCCTGTCCCTCGCGCCGGAGACGATCGCGGCGCGGGCCGCCCGGGTCGCCGAGGTGATGGCCGAGCCCGAGCGGACCGACCCGCCCGAGCCGACCGGGCCCGAGCCCGAGGTCCTGCCCCGCTGAGGAGCGCCACGCCCCGCCCCGGACTACCGCCCGGTCAGCTCCCAGGCGTCCTCGCCGCCCTCGGCGTCGTCGTAGAAGTCCTCGGCCACGGCGGCCGGACCGTGCCCGGCGACCCCGTCGGCATAGCGGTCCGCACCGTCGTCGGCCGGCCCGACCTCCGCAGCCGGCCCGTCGTCGTCCTCGGGCGGGGGCTCCTCGCCGCGCAGGACGGCCAGCGTCGCGGGCAGGTCGTCGGGCTGGACGAGGACCTCGCGCGCCTTCGAGCCCTCCGACGGGCCGACGATCTCGCGGGACTCGAGCAGGTCCATGAGCCGGCCCGCCTTGGCGAACCCGACGCGGAGCTTGCGCTGGAGCATCGAGGTGGAGCCGAACTGCGTCGTCACCACCAGCTCGGCGGCCTGGAGGAGCAGGTCGAGGTCGTCGCCGATGTCCTCGTCCACCTGCTTCTTGACCACCGGCGCGATGACGTCCTCGCGGTAGGTGGGCCGCAGCTGGGCCTTGACGTGGTCGACGACGGCGTGGATCTCGGACTCGGTGACCCACGCCCCCTGCACGCGCATGGGCTTGGAGGAGCCCATGGGCAGGAACAGCGCGTCGCCCTGCCCGATGAGCTTCTCCGCGCCCGGCTGGTCCAGGACGACCCGGGAGTCGGCCAGGGAGGAGGTGGCGAAGGCGAGCCGCGACGGGACGTTCGCCTTGATGAGGCCGGTGACGACATCGACGGAGGGTCGCTGGGTGGCGAGCACGAGGTGGATGCCCGCGGCGCGGGCGAGCTGGGTGATGCGCTGGATGGAGGCCTCGACGTCGCGCGGGGCCACCATCATGAGGTCCGCGAGCTCGTCGACGATGACGAGCAGGTAGGGGTAGGGCGCGATCTTGCGCTCGCTGCCCGGCAGCGGCTTGACCTTGCCCGAGCGCACCCCGGTGTTGAAGTCGTCGATGTGCTTGTAGCCGAACGCGGACAGGTCGTCGTAGCGGGCGTCCATCTCCCGGACCACCCACTCCAGCGCCTCCGCGGCCTTCTTGGGGCTGGTGATGATCGGGGTGATGAGGTGCGGGATGCCCTCGTAGATCGTCAGCTCCACCCGCTTGGGGTCCACGAGGATCATGCGCACCTCCTCGGGGGTGGAGCGCATCATGATCGAGGTGATCATGGAGTTGACGAAGCTCGACTTGCCGGCGCCGGTGGCGCCCGCGACGAGCAGGTGCGGCATCTTGGCGAGGTTGGCCACGACGTAGCCGCCCTCGACGTCCTTGCCCACCCCCACGACGAGAGGGTGCTCGCTGCGCCGCGCCACCGACGAGCGCAGGACGTCGCCCAGCGCCACCGTCTCGCGGTCGGCGTTGGGGATCTCGACGCCGATCGCGGACTTGCCGGGGATCGGCGAGAGGATGCGCACGTCGGCGCTGGCGACGGCGTAGGCGATGTTGCGGCTCAGCGCCGTGATCCGCTCGACCTTGACGCCCGGGCCGAGCTCGAGCTCGTAGCGCGTCACCGTCGGACCGCGGGAGAACCCGGTGACCGTGGCGTCGACCGAGAACTCGGTGAGGACCTGGGTGAGGGACTCCACCACCCGGTCGTTGACCGCCGAGCGCACCTTGTGCGGCGCGCCCTTGATGAGGACGTCGTCGGCGGGCAGGGTGTAGATGACGTCGGGGGCGAGCTCGAGCTGCTCGGCCCGCGACGGCAGCGGCTGCGTCGGCGGGGCGGTGAGCTCGGCGGGCTCCGCGGCGCCCGCCTCGGCCGGGGCGGGGTCGGCCCCGCGGGGCTCCTCGGCGGGCGCACGCTCGTCGGGCCGGGCGAAGGCCTCGTCGGCCTGGTAGGCGCCGGGGACGACCTCGGGTGCCTCCTCCGCCCGGGGCTTGCCGCGGCGGCGCCGCGGGGCCGGCGGGCGGTGCGTGCCGTCCGCCGCGACGAGCTCGGCCGTGGGCGCGTCGACCTCGGCGACGTCGCGCGGCCGGCCCAGGAGCCAGCCCCACGCCGAGCGCAGCCGGCCCGGCACCGCCGAGACGGGGGTGGCGCTCAGCACGAGGAGGCCGAAAACGGCGAGGAGCACGAGCAGCGGCACGGCCCCCCACGGTGAGAGCAGCACCGTCAGCGGGGTGCCGAGGAGCCAGCCGAGGAGCCCGCCGGCGGACTCCACCGCGGCGAAGTCCCCGGACGGCGAGGGCAGCCCGGAGGCGATGTGGATGAGGCCCGTGGCGGCGCCGGTGACGCCCGCGATCCCGATCGACACGCGCGCGTTGGCCTGCGTGCGCTCGGGGTGGCGCATGAGCCGCACCGCCATCGCGACGAGCACGACGGGCAGGAACACCCCGAGCAGGCCCACCACCCCGGCCGCGACGTGGTGGATGACGTCCCCGGCGATGCCGGACAGCGCGAACCACTCCCGCAGCGCGACCACGATGGCCACGGCGAGGAGGAGGAAGGCGAGGCCGTCGCGCCGGTGGGCCGGGTCGAGGCCCTTCGCCCCGGACCCGACGCTGCGCGCGGTGCCTCCCACCAGGTGTGCTCCCGTCATCCAGATCCCGCGGACAAGTCGTACCGGGAACGGGGGTCTCCTGGGGCGCTGCGCAGCCGCCGACCCGCCGCCCCGCCCGCTCTTGCCGCCGCGTGAACCGCGTGCGGAGGAGCCGCGTGCCGCCGAGGCCGACCGTCCGGGGGAAGTCGTACGGGTAGCCATGGTGGTCCCACGGTAGCCCGGCAGCGGTCCGGCGGCGCGCCCGCCGCGCCGGGAGGGCTCGCCGCCCCGGCCAGGCGCGAGGTGGCCCCCGCCCGCTCAGGCCTCGATGACCGTGGGGATGATCATCGGGCTGCGGCGCAGCCGCTTGGCGGTCCAGCGCCCCACGACCCGGCGCATCGACTGCTGCATCTGGTGGGTGTCGGCGTTGCCGCGGCCCACGACCTCGGCGAGCGCCTCGCGCACGGCGGGCAGGATCGCGTCGAAGACGGAGTCGTCCTCGGCCATGCCGCGGGCCTGGATGTGCGGGCCGGTGAGCACCTTGCCGGTGGCGGTGTCGACCACGGCGAAGATCGAGATGAAGCCCTCCTCGCCGAGGATGCGCCGGTCCTTGAGCTCGGCGTCGGTGATCTCCCCCACGCTCGAGCCGTCCACGTAGACGTACCCGCACGGCACCGCGCCGGCGATGCGGGCCCGGCCGTCCACGAGGTCGACGACCACGCCGTCCTCGGCCAGGACCACCCGCTCGGCGGGCACCCCCGTCTGGACGGCGATCGCGCCGTTGGCCACGAGGTGGCGGATCTCGCCGTGCACCGGCATGACGTTCCTGGGCCGGACGATGTTGTAGCAGTAGAGCAGCTCCCCGGCGCTGGCGTGGCCGGAGACGTGCACCTTGGCGTTGCCCTGGTGGACCACCTTGGCGCCGAGCCGCATGAGCCCGTTGATGACCCGGAAGACCGAGTTCTCGTTCCCGGGGATGAGGGAGCTCGCGAAGATCACCGTGTCGCCCGGGCCCACCGAGACCCGGTGGTCACGGTTGGCGATCCGGCTCAGCGCGGCCATGGGCTCGCCCTGCGACCCGGTGGCCATGAGCACGGTCTGGGACGGGGCGTAGTCGTCGATGCGCTTGACGTCGATGAGCGTGCCCGGCGGCACCTTGAGGTAGCCCAGGTCCGCGGCGATCGTCATGTTGCGGACCATGGACCGGCCCACCAGCGCCACCTTGCGGTCGTGCAGGGCGGCGGCGTCGAGCACCTGCTGGACGCGGTGGACGTGCGAGGCGAAGCTCGCCACCACGATCTGACCCTCGGCCTGGTGGAAGACGTTGTCGAGGACCGGGCCGATGTCGCGCTCGTGGGCGGTGAAGCCGGGCACCTCCGCGTTGGTCGAGTCGACCATGAACAGGTCGACCCCCTCCTCGCCGAGCCGGGCGAAGGCGCGCAGGTCGGTGATCCGGTCGTCCAGCGGGAGCTGGTCCATCTTGAAGTCGCCGGTGTGCAGGACGTTGCCGGCGGTCGTGCGGATCATCACCGCGAGCGCGTCCGGGATGGAGTGGTTCACGGCCACGAACTCGAGGGTGAAGGGACCGATCTGCTCGACCTGCCCCTCCTTGACGGCCAGGGTCACCGGCGGGATCCTCTGCTCCTTGAGCTTGGCCTCGATGAACGCCAGGGTGAGCTGGGAGCCGATGAGCGGGATGTCGTCGCGCAGGCGCAGGAGATAGGGCACCGCGCCGATGTGGTCCTCGTGCCCGTGGGTGAGCACGACGGCCTCGATGTCGTCGAGCCGGTCGGCGATGTAGTCGAAGTCCGGGAGGATGAGGTCCACGCCGGGCTGGTGGTCCTCGGGGAAGAGGACCCCGCAGTCGACGACGAGCAGCTTGCCGGCGTGCTCGAAGACGGTCATGTTCCGGCCGACCTCGCCCAGGCCCCCGAGCGGGACGATGCGCAGGCCCCCGGCGGGGATCGGACCGGGCAGGGACAGCTCTGGGTGCGGATGACTCACGCGGCCATCTTGCCAGCGATGGCCGCGCCGCGGCTTCCCGGACCGCGCCGCGGCTTCCCGGACCGCGCCGGGGGTGGATCGGGCGGGCGCCCGCGGGCGGCCCGTGCCGGGACCGGCCACCGCTCCGCGCCCTGGTGCGGACCGCCCCGCCGGCGGGCTCAGGCGGTGAGGACGCCCTCCTCGCGCAGGACCGCCGCGAGGGCGTCGACCTCGGCGGCCGAGGCCTGCACGAGCGGCAGACGCACCGCCGCGGTGGGGATGACGCCGAGCAGCTGCAGGGCGTGCTTGGACATGACGGCACCCTGGCCGCCGCCCATGATCGCGGTGACGAGGGGCCGCAGACGGGCGGCGACGTCGCGCGCACCGGGCAGGTCGCCGGCGTCGACCGCGCGCACCATCTGCGCGTACGCCCCGGCGGCGACGTGACCGACGACGGAGACGACCCCGGAGGCGCCGTGCGCGAGCCAGCCGAAGTTGAGGGAGTCGTCGCCGGAGTAGAACTCCAGCCCCGTGCGGGCCATCCGCTCGAACCCCTGGGGCACGTCGCCCGTGGCATCCTTGACGGCCTTCACCCGGGGGTGCTCGGCGAGGCGGTCGAGCGCCTCGTCACCGATCGCGACCCCGGTGCGACCGGGGATGTCGTAGAGCATGACGGGCAGGTCGACGGCGTCCGCGACCGCCTTGATGTGCTGGTAGACGCCCTCCTGGGAGGGCCGGTTGTAGTACGGGGAGAGCACGAGGAGGCCCTGCGCCCCGGCGCGCTGCGCCCCCTGGGCGATCCGGACGGCGTGGGCGGTGTCGTTGGACCCGGCACCGCCGATGATCATCGCCCGGTCCCCGACGGCGTCGACGACGGCGCGGACGAGGTCGTCCTTCTCCGGCTGGTGCGTCGTGGGGGACTCCCCCGTGGTGCCGTGCAGGACGAGGGCGTCGCAGCCGTCGTCGACGAGCTTGACGGCCACGGCCACACCGGCGTCGACGTCGATCGAGCCGTCGTCGTGGAAGGGGGTGACCATCGCCGTCGCCACCGACCCGAAGGTCCGCGAGGGCAGGCGGGGGTCGTTCGTGTCAGCCATGAGACCGAACGGTAGCGTCCGCCGTCCGGGGAGGCGTCCCGGGGGCCACATCGTGGCGCGGCCGGCCGGGCCGCCCCACCCGGCCACCGCTGGTGTGGCCCGCTCCGCGTAACCTGGCCGGGTGAGCACCCCCGGCGTCCCAGGTCCGCACGACGACGTCCTCGCGGGTCTCCGCGACCCGCACGCCGGGCACGGCCACGACGACCCCCTGCGTCCCACCTCCGACGTCTCGGTGCGCCCGGCCATCCCCGAGGACGCCGCGGCCCTCGGCGACGTCCACGCCAGGACCCTGCGCGCCACCCTGGCCGCCGGGACCGGGGCCGGCCTGCCCGCCGACGTCGCCGGTGCGGTCGACCCGGGCGCCCTCGCCGCGGCGTGGTCGGCGGCGATCGTCTCGCCGCCGACCCGCGCGCACCGCGTGCTCACCGCCCTGGCCGGCGGGCAGGTGGTGGGCTTCGCCGCGTTCGCGCCCGCGACCGACCCGGTCGAGGTCGCGCCCGCGCAGGACGCCGAGGGCGTTGCCGACCACGCAACGGCAGCCGGCACCGACGCCCCCGCGGGCACGGACGCCGCGGCGGGCACCGACGTCCCCGCGGCCACCGACGCCGCGGACGACGCCCCGGCGGTCGCCGAGATCCTCGCGCTCGAGGTGCCCGCCGCCCACGCCCGCCGCGGCCACGGTTCGCGCCTCCTCGCGGCCTGTGCCGACCTCCTGCGCGACCAGGGGACGGCCCGGGTGCAGGTGTGGGCGGTCGAGGGCGACGAGTCCCGGGCGAGGTTCCTCGCCGAGGCCGGGTTCGCCCCGGCGGGCCTGCGCCGCCGCCTGCAGGTCGGCGCCGCCGAGGTCGTCGAGACCTGCTGGTACGCCGACCTCTGACCGCCGGCCCCGGTGGGCCCTGACCGCATGGCCTCAGGGCGACCCTGACCGCTGCCTCAGCGCGACCCCCGACGCTCCCTCACCGCGACGGCGCCTGGTGGAGCGGGTCCGCCTCGCCGGTGGCCGGGTGGACGGGTGCCGCCAGGGAGGTCCCGTCCGGTCGGCGCAGTGCGGCGCCTTCCTCCGCCCGCCGTGCGACCTCCTCCGGCGGGAGCACCCGCCGCCAGCGCTTGGTGCGCAGCAGCGGCGCCTCGCCGGCGTCCTCGCGCAGCGCGGCCAGGAGGGTGTAGATCATGAGGTAGCCCATGACGAAGAAGGGCAGTCCCACGACGATGATGACCTGCTGCAGCGCGGTGAGGCCGCCCGCCCCCGTGGCGCCGAGGAGGGTCGCGGCCACCGCGCCGACGGCGAGCGCCCAGAAGACCCGCTGCCGGGTCGGCGCCGGGTCCTCGTGCCCGTTGGCGATGGTGTCCATGACCAGTGCCGCGGAGTCGACCGACGTCGTGAAGAAGACGACGACGAGCAGGATCGCGACGACGGAGAGGACTGTCGCGAACGGCAGCTGCTCGAGGAAGACGAACATGGCCGTGGCGACGTCGCCGTCCTCGACCACCGGCCCGACGAGCGTGCCGGGGGCGTTGCGCTCGATGTCGAAGGACGCCCAGCCGAAGATGCCGAACCACGCGACCGAGAACAGCACGGGGGCGGCGAGCACGCCGCCGACGAACTCCCGGATCGTGCGACCGCGGGAGATGCGCGCGACGAAGATCCCCACGAACGGTGACCACGAGATCGTCCACGCCCAGTAGAAGACGGTCCAGCCGCTCTGCCAACCGCTGTCGTTGATCGTGTCGTTCCACAGGGAGAGCTCGGGCAGCGCGCCGAGGTAGGTGCCGAGGGACTCCAGGGTGCCCCTGAGCAGCAGGAGGGTCGGCCCGGTGACGAGGACGAAGAACAGCAGCCCGACGGCCACGACGATGTTGAGGTTGGACAGCCGCTTGATGCCCTTGTCCAGGCCCAGGGCCACCGAGACGATCGCGATCGACGTGACCGCGACGATGATGAGGATCTGCACGAGCCGGGACTCGTCGAGCCCGACGAGGGTGGCGAGGCCGGAGTTGATCTGCATGGTGCCCAGGCCCACCGAGACAGCCACGCCGAACATCGTGCCCACGATGGCGACGACGTCGATCGCGCGGCCGACGGGGCCGTGGATCCGCTCGCCCAGGATCGGGTGGAAGATCGAGCTCACCCGCGGCGGGAGGTTCCGCTTGTACATGAAGTACGCGAACGCCAGTCCCGGCAGGGCGAAGATCACCCAGGTGTGCAGCCCGAAGTGGTACAGGGTGAAGTTCATCGCCTCGACGAACGCCGCTACCGAGCCGGGCTCGACGTCCTGGCGGGGCGGGTTCGCGAAGTGGTTCATGGGCTCGGCGACGGCCCAGAACATGAGGATCGTGCCGATGCCGGCGGCGAAGAGCATGCCGAACCACGTGGGCCCGGAGTGGTCCGGCGCTGCGTTCTCGGGCCCCAGCTTGACGCGCCCGTACCGGCTGGCGGCCATGAAGAGCAGGAACACCAGGAAGCTGGTCACACCGAGGATGTAGAACCAGCCGAGGTTGTCCAGGAGCCAGCCCGACGCCGCCGCGAAGGCGGCGTCCACCTGGTCGGTGAAGGCGATGGTCGCGACCACGAAGGTCAGGACCACCGCCGCCGCCCCGAAGAAGATCCGGGGGCTGGTCCGGAGTCCGAGGCGGTCGTGGAGACGGGTCGCGGTGTTCACGGGATTCCTCGCGGGATCTGGGCGGGAGACGCGAACACGGTAGTTCGCTCCCCCGCCGGCCGCGACCGCAGGCGCCCCGCGGGTGCCGCTACACGTCGAGGACCTGGTCCAGGCCCACGGTCAGACCGGGCCGGCGGACGACCTCGCGGACCGCGAGCAGGACGCCCGGCATGAAGCTGGACCGGTCGAAGGAGTCGGTGCGGATCGTCAGCTGCTCGCCCGGGTTCCCGAGGAGGACCTCCTCGTGCGCCACGAGGCCCCTCAGCCGCACCGCGTGGACGTGGACGCCGTCGACGACGGCGCCGCGCGCCCCGTCGAGCTGCTTCTCGGTGGCGTCCGGGACCGGACCGAGCCCGGCCCGGGTCCGCGCCTCGGCGATGTGCCGGGCCGTGGTCAGAGCGGTCCCCGAGGGGGCGTCGACCTTGTCGGGGTGGTGCAGCTCGATGACCTCCGCCGACTCGAAGAACCGGGCGGCCTGCCGCGCGAAGCTCATGGCGAGCACCGCGGAGAGGGCGAAGTTGGGGGCGATGAGCACCCCGAGGCCGTCCGGGCGTCCGGCGTTGAGCTCCTCGAGGTGGTCCCGGACCCGGCCGAGCGACTCCTCGGTCCAGCCGGTCGTGCCGACGACGACGTGCAGGCCCGCGTCGAGGAGGGCGTGGACGTTGGCCTCCGTGACGGCCGGGACGGTGAAGTCGACCGCCACCCGGGCCCGTCCGGACAGCGCGGCCAGGTCGTCACCGACGTCGGCGCGCACTGTCAGGTCGAGGTCCGGGGCGGCCTCCACGGCCGCGCAGACCGTCCGGCCCATGCGCCCCGCGGCGCCCACCACTGCCACTGAGAGAGAGGTCATGGCGTCGAAGCGTAGTCGTGCGGCGAGCCCCCACCCGGCTCGGGTGGGGGCTCGCCGTCGATCACCTACCGCCGGGGGCCGGCGTCGTGCGGGTCAGCTGTCGTACGTGAGGCCGAAGCCGTACGGGAACAGGGCCCCGTCCGTCGTCTCGTCGTAGCCGGGGAGGTCGCTGTACTGCTGCTCCACGGCCAGCCGGGTCCTCGGCAGCGCGTACGGCAGGCGGCCCTGGGGCGCGAAGTCCCCGGAGACGACGTCCATGAGCGCCGTGGTGGTGTTGCCGAAGTTGGCGAGGATGGCTCCGGCGTCGAGCAGGCCGGAGGCCTCGTCGAGGACGTAGGGCTGACGGAAGTAGATGTCGAGCACGACGTTCTCCGCGCCGACCTCCGCCATGACCTGCTGGATGGTCTCCAGGGACGGCGTGACCGTCCAGGAGGCCGCCTCCTCCTCCATGCCGGTGAGGTCGAGGATGCCCGACTCCCACGGCAGGGACCCGCCGAAGCGCAGGCCGTCGTCCGTGCAGGACTCGCCGCCGTAGGCGACGCACGCGTCGGCCGCGCCGTACGGGCTCTGCCCGTCCAGTCCCAGGGCGCCGTCCCAGACGATCGGGTTGAGGTAGTCCTCGTTCAGGCCGGTGGCCGGGTCGTCGCTGGCGTAGCTGCCGGTGCCGGTGTTCGTCGCGGTCACGGAGATGAGCGCCACGTCGGCGCCGTCCGCGCTCGGCCGGTCGGCCGGGTCCTCGGTGTTGCCGTCGACGACGGCGTAGCCGGACGCCGCGACCTGCTCGGCGTCGACGTTGCCGAGGACGTAGACGGTCTCGTCGCCGCCGAGCGGCAGGACCGGGTCGCCGTCGATCTCCTGGTTCTGCAGGAGCACGGTGGACTTGCGCTGGAGGTCCAGGGCGACCGCGCGGTTCTCGTCGTTGCCGACCGTGGCCGTGGCGACCT
This sequence comes from Georgenia sp. M64, assembly GCF_038049925.1. NCBI lineage: Bacteria > Bacillati > Actinomycetota > Actinomycetes > Allobogoriellales > Allobogoriellaceae > Georgenia > Georgenia sp. M64. Next base: position 1,167,573 of record NZ_CP145809.1, on the reverse strand, counting down.
CGGGGTCGACGTAGGGGTTCTCGAAGAGGCCCATCTCGAACATCGGGACGAGCAGACGCTCGGCGGCGAGGTCGACGCGCTCCTCGCTCACGAGGCCGGCCTCGACGAGCCCGGTGATCGTGGCGACGTCGTGGAACCCGGAGAGCGTGTCCGTCCCGCCGTTGATGGCCGCGGCGACGCGCTCGGGGATGGTGGCCTCCTCCAGGCCCCAGGCGCGGTCGTTGATGATGCCGGTGTCGGAGTTGACGTAGCCGGCGAAGCCCATCTGGTCGCGCAGGAGGCCGTTGACGATCTGGTCCGAGAACGCCATGCCGACCTCGTCGTAGTCGACGCCCTCGTAGGTGACGTCCATCGGCACGCCGTAGTACGGCATGATCGACGCCACCCCGGCCTCGATGGCCGCCTCGAAGGGCTTGAGGTGGTAGCCGAAGGCGTCACCGGGGTACACCTGGGTCTTGCCGAAGGAGTAGTGCGGGTCCAGGCCCAGCTCCTGCGGGCCGCCGCCCGGGAAGTGCTTCATGGTCAGGGCGACCGCGGTCTCGGGGCTCAGGGAGTTCCCGTCGGCACCGACGGGCCCCTGGAGCGTCTCGACGAGCTCGCCCATGATGTTGGCGCCCAGGTCGGCGTCCTCCGTGAACGTCTCGTGGACGCGGTACCAGCGCGGATCGGTGGAGAGGTCGGCCATGTAGCCGTACATGCCACGAAGACCGATGGAGGCCCACTCGTCGGCCATGACGCCGGCGAAGTCCTCGACGACGGTCATGTCGCCGTCGGTGGCCTCGCCGGTGGCCAGCGCCTGCTCGCCCAGGGCGGCCGCGGCGATGCCGGCCTCCTTGGGGAAGGCGCTGAAGGCGCCGGCGGACTCGTTGATGCCGGCTCGCGCCTGCGGGTCGATGTGGTTGCGGGCGTTCGACTTGTACAGCACCGGGATCCCCAGGCGGGTGCCCTCGGAGACCTCCTGGACGCGGTTCATGAACGTGGCCGCGTCGGCCGGGGTGAGCTGCGTGGACGCGCGGAACCCGCCACCGGGCGCCCCGCACACCGCCGTGTCGCTCACGACGTTGCGGAAGATGAGCCGGTGCATGTTCTGGTTGTTGATGTAGTCGTACCCGGTGTCCGAGACACTTGCGACGTCCTCGTCGATGCACTCGGCGTTGAGCGTGTCGATGAGCATGAGGCCGGCCTTCTCCTCGAGCGTCATCTGCCCGACGAGGTCGGCGACGCGCTCGTCGACGGGCTTGCGCCAGTCCTCGTAGGCGTCGAGGGAACCGTTGGCGTTGAGGTCCTTGAACTGCCGTCCCTTGACGGTGAGGACGTCCTTGACCCGGGACTCGAGCTGAGGCGGCCTGCCGTGGTTCCCCTCGTCACTCTGGGCAGCCTGGGCGGACTGGTCGCTGTTGTTGGCGTGGTCGGGCGGGGCGGCGACGGCGCCGGCGCCGACGGCGAGGGTGAGCGGGATGGCGACGGCGAGGCCTGCGAGGCCTCTCCGGCGCATCGCCCGTGCAGAGTTGGTCATCAACCGGTCTCCTTCGAACTCGGTGGTGGGCCGGTGACGCCTGTGCCCCGGCCCGGCCGGCGCCGGTGGACGACGGCGCCGGTGCCCCGAAACCTCGTGGGGCAGGGCGACCATCCCCCGCCCCAGCAGATTGCGGCAATCGGTTGCCACAAGTTGCCGCGCGCCTACCATGGCGCATGCCCGACACTCCTCCGGCCGACGTCCTGGACGTCGGGACGCCCCACGGACCCGCTCGCGTCCACCTCACCGCCGCGCCGCACGCCCGCGCCGCCGTGGTCCTCGGGCACGGGGCAGGCGGCGGGGTCGGCGCCCCCGACCTGACGGTCGCCGCCACGGCGGCGACCGCTCTGGGCCTCGCGGTGGCCCTGGTGGAGCAGCCCTACCGGGTGGCGGGCCGCCGGGCGCCGGCGCCGGCCCGGCAGCTCGACGCGGCGTGGACGGCGGTGGTCGACCACCTCCGGTCGGGCCCGCTCGCCGGGCGGCCGCTCGTCGTCGGCGGACGGTCCTCGGGCGCACGGGTGGCGTGCCGGACGGTGTCCGCCACCGGCGCCGTCGGCGTGCTGTGCCTGGCCTTCCCGGTGCGGCCGCCGGGCCGTCCGGACGCGCCCGACCGGCTCGGCGAGCTCGACGCCGTCGGCGTGCCCACCCTGGTGGTCCAGGGTGAGCGCGACCCGTTCGGTACGCCGCCCGGTGCGCCGGGGCGAGACGTCGTGGTGGTGGCCGGCGACCACGGTCTCAAGAAGGACCTCGCGGCCGTGGGGGCGGCCGTGGCGCAGTGGCTCCCCCGCGTCGTCGGCGGTCGGTGAGCGGCCGGCCGGTCAGCCGGCGGTGAGCCGGGCCGTCGGCCGTCGGTGAGCCGGGCTCTCAGCCCTGATCCACACTCCGGTGGATCAGGGCTCAGCCGGCGGTGAGGAGCCGGGCCGCGAGGTCGTCCTCGAACGGACCGACGACGACGAGGGAGCGCGGCGCGGCGGCCAGCTCGGCGGCGAGGTCACGCACCTGCTGGGCCGTCACGGCGGAGATCCGCTCGATCATCTCGTCGAGGCTGGTGAGCTCGCCGTGGACGATCTCCGCGCGGCCCAGGCGGGCCATCCGCGAGCCGTTGTCCTCCAGGCCGAGGACGAGGTTCCCCCGCAGCTGCCCCACCCCGCGGGCGAGCTCCTCGGGGGTGATGCCGTCGGCGGCCAGCCGCTCCCACTCGGAGACGAGCAGCTCGACGACCTGCTCGACGTTGCCCGGCGCGCAGCCGGCGTAGAGGCCGAAGGTGCCGGCCTCTGCGTAGGACGAGGCGAAGGCGTACGTGGAGTAGGCCAGGCCCCGCTTCTCGCGGATCTCCTGGAACAGCCGCGAGCTCATCCCGCCGCCGAGGACGGTGGTGAGCACGGACAGGACGTACCGGCGGTCGTCGCCCGCCTGGATGCCCCGCCCGCCGAGGAGGACGTTGGCCTGCTCGGTGGGTCGCCGCACCGTGACGGCACTGCCCGCGGTGGGCAGCAGGGCGGACTCGGGGCCGGGCACGACGACGGCGCCGGAGCCCGGCACGTCGATCCCGCGGGCGTGGGCCGCCGCCGCGCCGTGACGCCGGGCCGCCGGGACCGCCGCGGGGTCGAGGGTCCAGCCGCCCGCGCGGACGGCGTCGACGACCTGGGTGCACAGCGCGTCGTGGTCGACGCTGCCGGCGGCGGTGACGACGAGCTCACGCGGGACGTAGGTGCGCCGGTAGTGCTCGAGGACGGCCTCGCGCGGGACGGCCCGGATGGTCTCGGGGGTCCCGCCGATGGGACGGCCGAGGGGGTGGTCCCCCAGCACGGCGGTGGTGAAGCGCTCGTGGGCGACGTCGACCGGGTCGTCGTCGTTCATCGCGAGCTCCTCGAGGATGACCCCGCGCTCGGTCTCGAGCTCACCGGCGTCGATGAGGGAGGAGGTCACCATGTCGGCGATGACGTCCACCGCCATGGGCAGGTCGACGTCCAGGACCCGGGCGTAGTAGGAGGTGTGCTCCTTGCCCGTGGCGGCGTTGGCCTCGCCGCCGACCGCGTCGAAGGCCTCGGCGATGTCCAGGGCGGTGCGGGTCGGCGTGCCCTTGAACAGCAGGTGCTCGAGGAAGTGGGTGGAGCCGTGGTGGCCGTCGGTCTCGTCACGCGAGCCGACGGCCACCCACGCCCCCACCGCGGTGGAGCGCTGGCCGGGCATCTCCTCGGTGAGGACCCTGATCCCCCCGGGCAGGACGGAGCGCCGGATGACGCTGCCGTCCTGCTCGGTGCGGACCTCGGTGCCGGGCGACCCGGCAGGACCCAGGTTCAGCGGGTGGGGCATGACTCAGGCGTCGTCCCCGGAGTCCGCGCCGCCCTCGTCGTGGCGGGTGCGGGTGCGGCGCCGGCTGCGACCGCCCTCGCGGCGCTCGGCACGGGGGGCCTCCTCGGTGGTGGCCTCCGAGGTCTCGTCGACCTGGTCGTCGCCGTCGGCGGGGGTGTTCTCCTCGCCCTCGACGACGGCGTGCAGCGAGAGCTTGCCGCGCGGGTCGATCTCGGCGAGCTCGACCTGGACCTTCTGCCCGACGGAGAGGACGTCCTCGACGTTCTCCACGCGCTTGCCGCCGACGAGCCGGCGGATCTGCGAGATGTGCAGCAGGCCGTCCTTGCCGGGGCTGAGCGAGACGAACGCGCCGAAGGAGGTGGTCTTGACGACCGTACCGACGAACCGCTCGCCGATCTCGGGCATCTGCGGGTTCGCGATGGCGTTGACCGCCTGGCGGGCCGCCTCGGCCGAGGGGCCGTCGGTCGCGCCGATGTAGACGGTGCCGTCGTCCTCGATCGAGATGTCCGCGCCGGTGTCCTCCTGGATCTGGTTGATCATCTTGCCCTTCGGCCCGATGACCTCGCCGATCTTGTCCACCGGGACCTTGACGGTGATGACGCGGGGGGCGGTCGCGGCCATCTCGTCGGGGGTGTCGATGGCCTCGTTCATGACGTCGAGGATGTACAGGCGCGCGTCGCGGGCCTGGGTCAGGGCCGAGGCCAGGACCGAGGCGGGGATGCCGTCGAGCTTGGTGTCGAGCTGGATGGCGGTGATGAACTCGCGCGTGCCGGCGACCTTGAAGTCCATGTCGCCGAAGGCGTCCTCGGCCCCGAGGATGTCGGTCAGGGCGGCGTAGCGGGTCTCCCCGTCGACGGTGTCCGACATCAGGCCCATCGCGATGCCCGCCACGGGGGCGCGCAGCGGCACACCGGCGTTGAGCATCGACAGGGTGGAGGCGCAGACGGAGCCCATCGACGTCGAGCCGTTGGAGCCGAGCGCCTCGGAGACCTGACGGATCGCGTAGGGGAACTCCTCGCGCGGGGGCAGGACGGGCATGAGGGCCCGCTCCGCCAGGGCGCCGTGGCCGATCTCGCGGCGCTTGGGCGAGCCCACGCGGCCGGTCTCACCGGTCGAGTAGGGCGGGAAGTTGTAGTTGTGCATGTACCGCTTGCGCGTGACGGGCGAGAGCGTGTCCAGCTGCTGCTCCATGCGGAGCATGTTCAGCGTGGTGACACCGAGGATCTGGGTCTCGCCGCGCTCGAAGATCGCCGAGCCGTGCACCCGCGGGAGCACCTCGACCTCGGCGGAGAGGGTGCGGATGTCCTTGAGCCCGCGCCCGTCCATGCGCACGCCGTCCTTGAGGACGCGCTGGCGCACCGCCTTCTTGGTGATGGCCCGGAACGCGGCGGAGAGCTCCTTGTCGCGGCCCTCGAACCGCTCGCCGAGCGCCGCGAGCATCCCGGCCCGGATCTCCTCCTGGCGGGACTCGCGGTCCTGCTTGCCGGGGATGGTGATCGCCTGGGCGAGGTCCGCGCTGACGTGGGCCTCGACGGCCTCGACGACGTCGTCCTGGTAGTCCAGGAACAGCGGGAACTCCGCCGTCGGCTTGGCCGAGACTGCGGCGACCTCGGACTGGGCGTCGCACAGCGCCTTGATGAAGGGCTTGGCGGCCTCGAGGCCGGCGGCGACGATCTCCTCGGTCGGGGCGGTGGCGCCGTGGTCCTTCATGAGCGTCCAGGCGTTGTCGGTCGCCTCGGCCTCGACCATCATGATCGCGACGTCGTCACCGGCGATGCGGCCGGCCACGACCATGGAGAAGACGGCCTTCTCCAGCTCGGAGTAGCGCGGGAAGGCGACCCACTGGTCGTCGATGTAGGCGATGCGCGTGCCACCGATGGGCCCGGAGAACGGCAGGCCGGAGATCTGGGTGGACAGCGAGGCGGCGTTGATCGCCAGGACGTCGTAGGTGTCGTCCGGGTGGATCGCCAGGACGGTCTCGACGACCTGGACCTCGTTGCGCAGGCCCTTGACGAAGGTCGGGCGCAGCGGGCGGTCGATGAGCCGGCAGGCGAGGATCGCCTCGGTCGAGGGCCGGCCCTCGCGGCGGAAGAACGAGCCGGGGATCTTGCCGGCGGCGTACTGGCGCTCCTCGACGTCCACCGTGAGGGGGAAGAAGTCGAAGTGGTCCTTGGGGTGCTTGCCGACGGTCGTGGCCGACAGGACCATGGTCTCGTCGTCGAGGTAGGCCACGGCGGAGCCGGCGGCCTGACGGGCCAGGCGGCCGGTCTCGAAGCGAACGGTTCTGGTGCCGAACTTGCCGTTGTCGATGACGGCTTCTGCGGACGTGATCTCGGGACCCTCCACGGGTGCCCTCCTTACGTGTCGTCCACCTGCGGTCGGCCGACGGCCTTCGATCGAGGCCCACGGAGGCCGGAGATTCCGGTTCCGGAGGCCACTACCGAGGACCGGACGCGCCGTCCCGTGGTGGGTGGTGGTGGGAGTTCAGTTGTGCCGTGCACGCACGTGCCCCGTGCACGCGCGACCGGCCCGGACCCGTGGGGTCCGGGCCGGCCGGTGGTTCAGCGGCGCAGACCGAGCCGCGCGATGAGGCTGCGGTAGCGCTCGATGTCCTCCGCCTGCAGGTACCCGAGAAGGCGCTTGCGCTGGCCGATGAGGAGCATCAGACCACGACGGGAGTGGTGGTCGTGCTTGTGGGTCTTGAAGTGCTCGGTGAGGTCCTTGATGCGCTGCGTGAGCATCGCGACCTGGACCTCAGGCGAACCGGTGTCGCCCTCGTGGGTGGCGTACTCCTTGATGATGGACTGCTTGACGTCGGCAGCGAGGGGCATGGGTTCTCCTTCGGGTCGTTGCACGGAGCACCGGGGCATGTTCTCCCGGGCATGACGCATCCGTGGCCGGCTTGACGGCACGGGCCAGACTATCAGGCGCCCTGGATCCGGGGCGAACGAGCCCCCGGCCGACCGTCCAGCGGTGGTTCAGGTGCGGGGCGGCGCGTAGACGTCGGGCCGGGCGGGCGCGGGCACCCCGAGGATGTCGGCGGTGCGCCGCACGTCGTCGGCCATCTGCTCCAGCAGGGCCGGGACGCCGTCGAAGGCCACCATCGCCCGCAGCCGCTCGACGAGCTCGACGACGACCTCCTCGCCGTACAGGTCGAGATCGGTCCGCCCCAGGACGTAGGCCTCCACGGTGCGCTCCACGCCGTCGAACGTGGGGTTGGTGCCCACGGAGACCGCCGCGGGGAGGCGCTTGGACGCGCCCGGCTCGGGGGCGTGCGCGGGCCGGATCAGCCAGCCCGCGTAGACGCCGTCCGCGGGGACGACACCGAGGTCGTCCGCGTGCAGGTTGGCCGTGGGGTAGCCGAGGGCCCGTCCGCGCTTGGCGCCGTGGACGACGACGCCGCGCACGCGGTGGCTCCGGCCGAGGACGTGCGCCGCACCGGCGACGTCCCCTGCGGCGAGGAGCTCGCGCACCCAGGTCGAGGACCAGCGGCGCCCGCCCTCGTCGCAGATGTCGGTGACGATCCGCACGGCGAAGCCGAGCTCGTGGCCCAGCGCGACCATCGTGTGCTGGTCGCCGGCGTTGCCCCACCCGAAGCGCACGTCCTCCCCCACCACCACGACGCGGCTGTGCAGGGCGTCGACGAGGTAGCCGCGGGCGAAGTCCTCGGGGCTGTTGCGGGCGAGGTCGAGGGTGTACTCCAGGACGAGGACGGCGTCGATCCCGGTGGCGGCCAGCCGCTCGATGCGGTCGGTGAGGGACGAGATCAGCGGCAGCTCGTCGGCCGGCCGGTGCACGTGGACCGGGTGGGGGTCGAACGTCACGGCCACCGAGGTCAGCCCGGCACCCTCCGCCTCCTCGGCGGTGGCGGCGAGGACGACCTGGTGGCCCCGGTGGACCCCGTCGAAGATGCCGAGGGTCGTGACCGTGCCGCCGAGGTCCGCGGGGATCTCGGCGACGCTCCTCCACACCTGCACCGCTGACCTCCTCCGCGTCGGCGCGGCCGACGCGCGCGCGTGGACGACCCTACCGGGCGCCCGGCCGGGTCAGTGCCGCCCGCAGGCGCAGCCGCCCCCGGCGTGCGCGCCGTGGCCGGCCAGCTCGGCGGGGCTGGTGCCCTCACCGGGACGGGCGGCCTTGAGCCCGAGGTCGCGGCGGACCTCCGTGGTGGTCTGGGCCTTCTCGGCGTGCCCGCCGCAGCCGCAGCCGCAGCCGCCGGTGGTGGTGTTCTCGCTCATGGGGTCTCCTCACGTCGGGGGCCCGGTACCGGGCCGGTCATGTCCGTCACTGTAGACGGCGGTCCGGGCGTGGCGCCCGGCGGGGACACCTCCCGGGCGCTCACGCCGGGTCGAGCACGAGGACCGGACGCGCGGCGCCGTCGCGGTCGGCGAGGAGCGCCAGGACGTGCCCGTCGGGGGCGAGGGCCGCGGTGGGGCCCGCCTCGCCGGTGGGCGTGAGCGACCGGCCCACCCGCACGGCCGCGGCCTCCTCCTCCCCGAGCGCGCGGGTGGGGAAGCACGCGGTGGCCGCGGTGGTGAGGTCGGTCACGGGCAGGCCCGCCGGCTCGGCGGCCGCGGCCCCGGCACGGACCTGCTCCGTCAGCTCGTCGACGCCGCGGGCGTCCGACTCCTGGAAGGGGCCGACCCGGGTGCGGCGCAGCGCGGTCAGGTGCCCACCGGTGCCCAGGGCGGCGCCGAGGTCGCGGGCGAGCGCCCGGACGTACGTGCCCGAGGAGCACCCCACCACGACGTCGACGTCGACCACCGGGGTGGTCCCGGCGGTCCCCGGCCGGGGCGGCGCGGTGACCTCGAGCCGGTGGACGGTGACCGGCCGCGCGGGCAGCTCGACGTCCTCGCCCTGACGGACGCGGGCGTACGAGCGCCTGCCGTCGACCTTGATGGCCGAGACCTGGCTCGGGACCTGCTGGATGGGTCCGCGCAGGCTCGCCAGGGCGGTCTCGAGGGCCGCGCTGTCGACGGTGCCGTCCGCGCGCAGCAGGCCGGCGGCGCCCGGTGCCGAGGTGATCTCACCCTCGGCGTCGTCGGTCACCGTGTCCTGCCCCAGACGGACCGTGGCGGTGTACTCCTTGTCCACGCCCACGAGGTACGTCAGCAGCCGCGTCGCTCGGCCGACACCGAGCACCAGGACACCGGTCGCCATGGGGTCCAGCGTCCCCGCGTGCCCCACCTTCTTCGTCGCGGCGAGGCGCCGGGTGCGTGCGACGACGTCGTGGCTGGTCCAGCCGGCGGGCTTGTCGACGATCACCAGCCCGTCGGCCGCGGTCGCCGCCCCGCGCGGGACGTCGGGCCGGGCGGGCGCGGTCACCGGGTGGTGGTCCCGTCGGGCCGCTCGTCGGGCTCGGGCACGGCACCGGTCGCGGGCTCGGACACGGCACCGGTCGCGGGCTCGTCGTCCGCCAGGTCGTCGTCCAGGTCGTCGTCCTCGGGACGGCGGTAGGGGTCGGACTCGCCGGCGTAGGCGGCCTGGGCGGCCAGGCGGGCCACCTCGGCGTCGTGCGCGGCGGCGGAGCGCAGCGCCTCCTCGAGGTGCGCCGCCGTCTCCGGCACCGCGTCGAGGATGAACTCGATGGTGGGCGTCAGCCGCAGGCCGGTCTGCTTGCCCACCTCGGAGCGGATGAGCCCCTTGGCCGACGCCAGGGCCGCGGCGGAGGAGGTGCGCTCCTCCTCCGTGCCCAGGACGGTGTAGAAGATCGTGGCGTTCTGCAGGTCCCCGGTCACGCGCACGTCGGTGACGGTGACGAAGCCGAGCCGCGGGTCCTTGATCCGGGTGTCGATCATCCGGGCGACGATCTGCTGGATGCGCTCGGCGAGCTTGCGGGCGCGGGGGGCGTCGGCCATGGGGGTCTCCTTCGTCTGGGTGGGACACAGGCGGCCCCGCGGGCACGATATCCGTGCGCCGCGGGGCCGTCGTGGTGGGGCGTCAGGCGCGCGGCTTCTCGCGCATCTCGAAGGTCTCGATGATGTCGCCCTCCTGGACGTCCTTGAAGCCGATGCCGATACCGCACTCGAAGCCCTCGCGGACCTCGGTGACGTCGTCCTTCTCGCGGCGCAGCGACTCGATGGTCAGCTTCTCCGTGATGACGACGCCGTCACGGGTCAGACGCGCGTTCGTGTTCCGTCGGATGGTGCCCGAGCGGACGATCGAACCGGCGATGTTGCCGAACTTGGAGGAGCGGAACACCTGGCGCACCTCGGCGGTACCGAGCTGCACCTCCTCGAACTCCGGCTTGAGCATGCCCTTGAGCGCCGCCTCGACGTCGTCGATCGCGTCGTAGATGACCGAGTAGAACTTCAGGTCCACGCCCTCGCGGTCGGCCAGCTCGGCGACCCGCTCGGCGGGGCGCACGTTGAAGCCGATGATGACGGCGGAGTCCACCGTCGCGAGGTTGACGTCGTTCTGCGTGATGGCACCCACACCGCGGTGGATGATCCGCAGCGCGACCTCGTCGCCCACGTCGATCTTGAGCAGCGCGTCCTCCAGGGCCTCGACGGCACCGGAGACGTCACCCTTGATGATGAGGTTGAGGGTGTCGACCTTGCCCTCCTCGAGGGCCTTGGTGAAGTCCTCCAGGCTGACGCGCTTGCGGCGCTTGGCCAGCGTCGCGGCGCGCTCGGCGGCCGCACGCTTGTCGGCGATCTGGCGGGCCGTCCGGTCGTCGGGCGCCACCAGGAAGGAGTCGCCGGCGCGGGGGACGGACTGCAGGCCGAGGACCTGCACCGGACGGGCCGGGCCCGCCTCGGTCACGTGCTCGCCGTGCTCGTCGAACATGGCGCGGACGCGGCCGTGGGCCGTGCCGGCGACGATCGAGTCCCCGACGTGCAGGGTGCCGGAGTCGACCAGGACGGTCGCGACGGCGCCGCGGCCCTTGTCCAGGTTGGCCTCGATCGCCACACCGCGGGCGTCCTTGTTGGGGTTGGCCCGCAGGTCCAGCGCCGCGTCGGCGGTGAGCAGGACGGCCTCGAGGAGGTCGTCGATGCCCGTGCGCCTCAGCGCGGAGACGTCGACGAACATCGTGTCGCCGCCGTACTCCTCCGCCACCAGGTTGTACTCGGTGAGCTGCTGGCGGATCTTCGCCGGGTTGGCGCCCTCGCGGTCGACCTTGTTCACGGCCACGACGATCGGCACGCCGGCCGCCTGGGCGTGGTTGAGCGCCTCCACGGTCTGGGGCATGACGCCGTCGTCCGCGGCGACCACGAGGATCGCGATGTCGGTCGCCTCGGCACCACGGGCACGCATGGCGGTGAACGCCTCGTGACCGGGGGTGTCGAGGAACGTGATCCGGCGCTGCTGGTCCTCGTGCTCGGTGACGACCTGGTAGGCACCGATGTGCTGGGTGATGCCACCGGCCTCGCCCGCGACGACGTCCGTGGAGCGGATGGCGTCGAGGAGCTTGGTCTTTCCGTGGTCGACGTGACCCATGACGGTGACGACCGGCGGGCGCGGGAGCAGGTCCTCGTCGGTCTCGCCGGCCTCCTCGGCCTCGAGGTCGATGTCGAACCCGCTGAGGAGCTCGCGCTCCTCCTCCTCCGGGGAGACGATCTCGACGACGTAGCCGAGCTCGGCGCCGAGCGCCGAGAAGGTGTCCTCGTCCAGGGACTGCGTGGCCGTGGCCATCTCACCGAGGTGGAACAGCACCGTCACGAGCGACGCCGGGTTGGCGTCGATGCGGTCGGCGAAGTCCGCCAGCGAGGCGCCGGCGCGGATGCGCACGACCGTGCTGCCGTCGCCGCGGGGGACCTGCACGCCGCCGATCGACGGCGCCGACTGCTGCTCGAACTCCTGGCGCTTGGCCCGCTTGGACTTCCGTCCCCGGACCGGGCGACCGCCGGCGCGGCCGAACGCACCCTGGGTGCCGCCGCGTCCACCGCGGCCACCGCCGCCGGGACGGCCGGCGAAACCACCGGGAGCGCCACCTGCGCCGGGTCCGCCACCGCCGCCGGGACGGCCGCCGAAGCCGCCGCCTCCGCCGCCGGGACGACCGCGACCGCCGCCGCCACCACCCGGACGGGCGGCCGGGGCGCCGGGACGGGCGACCGAGCTCTGCCCGGGCATCATGTTCGGGTTCGGGCGGGGGCCGCCCGGACGCGGGCCCGCGGGACGGGCGCCGGGCGCCTGCCCCGGACGCGGGGCGCCGGGACGCGGACCGCCGGAGCCGCCCGGACGGGGCATCCCCTGGGACGGCGCGAACGGGTTGTTCCCCGGACGCGGGGCGCCGGGGCGAGCGCCGCCGGAGCCGCCCGGACGGGGCATCCCCTGGGACGGCGCGAACGGGTTGTTCCCCGGACGCGAGGACGCGCCGGGTCGGGGGGCGCCGGGACGCTCGGCGGCCGGGCGCTCCGCAGCGGGACGCTCGGCAGCCGGGCGCTCCGGGGCCGGACGCTCGGGGGTGGGTCGCGCCGCCGGGCGGGGTGCGCCCGGACGAGCCGCCGGGGCGGGCGCCTCGGGAGCCGCGGCCTCGGCAGGCGCCGCAGCGGGGGCCGGGGCTGCCGGGGCGGGGGCGGCCGGGGCGGCGGGAGCCGGCGCAGCCGGGGCGCTCGCCTCGGCGGGCGCGGGGGCCTGCGCGGCAGGACGCTCCTGGCCGCCGTCGGCGGCGGGGGCCGGCCGGGTGGTGGCCGGCTCGGGTGCGGCCTCCGGCGCGGACGGCCGGCCGGACGCGCCGGGGCGGGGCCCGGCAGGCTTCTTCGGACTCTCCGCCTCGGCGGGGAATGCTTCACGCAGCCGACGGATGACGGGGGCCTCGATCGTCGACGACGCCGACTTCACGAACTCTCCCTGCTCGCGAAGCTTCGCGAGAACCGTCTTGCTGTCGACGCCGAGCTCCTTGGCGAGCTCGTGCACGCGGACCTTTGCCACAACTCTCCTGTCTCGGCCCGCCCGGGACAGGGTGGACCGCTTTTAGTGCTGGCAGCTCATCGCTGGGTACTCATCGGGTGCCCATCGGCTTCCAACCCGCTTTCTTCGTCGATGACGTGGTGACCACCTCTGGCGCATCGGGCGCCGGCGGCGGTTGTCGCTGGTCGAACCACTCGCCCACCGCGGAGAGCTCCACCGGTCCTGCTGCTCGCAGGGCCCGGCCGATGCTCCGACGTCGGAGGGCGAGGTCCAGGCACTCCCGGCTCGGGTGGAGCCAGGCGCCTCGTCCCGGTGCCGTCCGGTCCTGGTCGACCACCACGCGCTGCGCGGCGGCGTCCAGGACGAGGCGGACCAGGTCGGACCTCGGGGCCCGTCCCCGGCATCCCGTGCAGGTCCGCACCGGCCCGGCGGGGGGCGTGGGTGTCTCGCTGCGATGTGTCATGTGGGATTCCGGGCGCGTGCCCAACGAGCATCCTACCCCGCCGAGCCCTCGGGCTGCTCGGCGGCTGTCGCGGCCGCTGCCCCCGCGGCGGGCTCGGCGCCCTCGGTGTCGGAGTGGATGTCGATGCGCCACCCCGTCAGACGGGCGGCGAGCCGGGCGTTCTGGCCCTCCTTGCCGATCGCGAGCGAGAGCTGGAAGTCGGGCACCACGACCCGGGCGGCCCGGGCCTCGGCGTCGACGACCTCCACGCTGGAGACCCGGGAGGGCGAGAGGGCGTTGGCGACGAACGTGGCGGGGTCGTCGGAGTAGTCGATGATGTCGATCTTCTCGCCGGCGAGCTCGGCCATGACGGCGCGCACACGCTGGCCCATGGGGCCGATGCAGGCGCCCTTGGCGTTGAGACCTGGCACGGTCGAGCGCACGGCCATCTTCGACCGGTGGCCCGCCTCGCGGGCGAGGGCGACGATCTCGACACTGCCGTCGGCCACCTCGGGGACCTCGAGCGCGAAGAGCTTGCGCACGAGGTTGGGGTGGGTGCGCGAGAGGGTGACCGAGGGTCCCTTCGACCCGCGCGAGACGTCCAGGACGTACGCGCGGATCCGGTCGCCGTGCGTGTACGTCTCGGTGGGCACCTGCTCGTGGGCGGGCAGGACCGCCTCCATGTCGCCGATGTCCACGAGCACCGTGCGGGGGTCGCGGCCCTGCTGGACGACGCCGGACAGGATCTCCCCGGCCTTGTCACGGTAGTTGCCCATGACCTGGTCGTCCTCGGCGTCGCGCAGCCGCTGGACGATGACCGAACGGGCCGTCGCGGTGGCGATGCGGCCGAACCCGGAGGGCGTGTCGTCGAACTCGCCGACCTCGTTGCCCTCCTCGTCGGTCTCCGTCGCCATGACCGTGACCCGGCCGGTTCGCCGGTCCAGCTCGACCCGGGCCTTCTCCACCGCCCCGGGGGTGCGGTGGTACGCCAGGAGGAGCGCCTCCTCGATCGCGCCCACGAGGACGTCCAGCCCGATGCCGCGCTCGCTCTCGATGAGGCGGAGCGCCGTCATGTCGATGTCCATCGGTCCTCCTCAGTCCTGCTCGGTGCGGTTGAGCTCGACCTCGACCCGCGCCGAGGCGAGGTCGGCGTAGGCGAGCTCCTGGCGACGGCCGTCGACGTCGAGCACGACGGCGTCGTCGCCGGCCTCCGCGACGCGCCCGGCGACCGTGCCGCCGGAGCGGGTGGCGACGGTGAGCAGGCGACCGACGGCGCGGCGGTAGTGGCGCGGCGTCGTCAGGGGGCGGTCGGTGCCGGGGGTGGTGACCTCGAGGGTGTAGGCGCCCTCGAGCAGGTCGACGTCGTCGAGCACGCGCGAGATCTCCCGGGAGGCCTCGGAGAGCTGGTCGGACCCCACGCCCCCGGGGCCGTCGGGGAGGTCGACGACGACGCGCACGACCTTGCGGCGGCCCGCGGCGGCGACCGTCGCGTCCTCGAGGTACAGGCCCGCGGCGGCCACCACCGGCTCGAGCGCTCCGCGGAGCCGGTCGAGCAGTTCGGCGGGTCGGGCGGGGCTCATCGGGGTGTCTCCTTGCGTCACGGGGCGGCGCCCGGAGGCGCCGCGGTCAGTCCTCAAGCCTACCCACCCGTGGCGTGGCCGGGCACGGGCGGGTCGGCATGGCAGGATCGGCCCGATGCCCCTCCCACCGCCCCGCAGCACGGCCACCGGTGCCCCCGTGCGCCGTCGCCCGCGCCCCCGGGTCGTGGCCGGGACGCTCGCTCTCGTGGCTGGGGCGGCCCTGCTCGGCGGTTGCGGTGTCCGGCTCGAGTCGCCGCCACCGACCCCGCCCGTCCCGGACGCCGTCGAGGAGGTCCGTCAGGACGGCGCGGTGGACGCCGCCACCATCGCGAGGACCGTGGCGGAGGTCACGGGCGCCGAGGGGGAGGTCGCCGAGGTCCTCGAGCGGGTCGCCGAGCAGGCCCGGACCCACGCCGACGCGCTGGGCGGGGTGTGGGAGGCCTGGCCGGGCGGCGCGCCCGAGGGCGTCACCACGGCCCCGGTGCGCACGGACCCGCCGGTGGCCGACCCGGCTCCGCAGGACGTCCTCGACCTGCTCACCGCGGGCGCGGCCGATGCGCGCGCGGCGTCACTGGCCTCCCCCGACGACGCCGTCGCCGCGGTGCTCGCGTCGGTGTCGATCTCCCGCAGCCACGCCGCGGCGGACCTCGCGGGCGCGCTGGGTGAGGACCTCGCCCCGGCCGCGGGGGCCGAGCTCTCCCCCGACGCACTGCTGGCCCGTGGCAGCGACGGTCCGACCCTGCTCGTCCTGGACCAGGCCAGGCACGCCTTCGAGACCGTGGCGGCCCGCTCGACCGGGACCTCCCGGGACGCTGCGGCTGGGCGCGCCGCCCACCTGCAGCTCCTCGTGGACACCGCCCTGGCCGACGGCGCGCCGGACCGCCGGCCCGGGGTGTACGACCTGCCGGACGCGACCGACGACCTCAGCGCCGAGCAGGCCGCCGCGGTCGACGCCGAGTCCCGGCTCCTGACGCACTGGGTGTTCAGCATCACCCTCACCGGGCCGGAGCAGCGCGAGTCGCTCCTGGCGGCCGCGGAGCTCGCTGCCGGGCAGGTCCGCGCCTGGGGCGGGACGCTCGAGGCGCTGCCGGGCCTGGACTGACCGGGGCCCTCCCGCACCGCGCGGCGCACCGCACCGCCCCGCACCGCACCGCACCGCAGCCCCGCCGCGCTCGTCGAGTTGTGGGTTGTGGCGTCGCAGAGTCGCTTTCGGCAGCAACAACCACCCACTCGGCGTGAGCGGCTCGGGGCACCCCAGTCTTCTCCACAGGGTTCGAGATCCACAGGCCGGCGCGTGCTCGCCAGAGCGTTCGCCCACGGGACGCGACGATGCCTCGGTGCCCGCCCCAACTGGACTGCCATCAGGGCCGTTCACACGGTCGACGGCCCTGCGACACGTCACCGCGGGGCAGCTGCGCGGCGACGCCTACGTGCGCCTCATGCGTGGTGTCTACAGCCAGGCTGGACCCGTCACGCACGGCGACATGATCGCCGCAGCCCGCCTGGTCCTTCCCGCTGATGCGGTCCTGGCCGGCCGGAGCGCGGCATGGGCGCTCGGTGCGCGTCTGGCGATGGGGTCCGACAGGGTGGAGCTCCTGGTCCCACGCCCCACGACCGCACGCAGGCCGCAGCTCTTCCTCCGCACCGACACGCTCGACACGGACGAGACGACGGTGACCCCGCTCGGTCTCACGACGACAGCGGCGCGGACGGCCTACGACCTGGCGCGTTGGTACTCCGCTCTCGTGGCAGTGCCCCTGCTGGATGCGCTCGTACGTGCGACAGGGTTACTCCGCCGCGACGTGGAGAGTGTCGGGGCCCGGCACCCGGGGGTCCGGGGCTGCCGCCGTGTCGCGAGCACCTTGGACCTCGTTGACGCCGGCGCCGAGTCCCCGCGCGAGTCGGTGCTGCGCGTGACCCTCGCTCTCGCCGGCCTTCCCCCGCCCGTGACACAGCTCAGCGTCTACAACGACGAGGGGATGTTCGTCGCACGGCCGGACCTCGCCTGGCCGGAGGCGCGGCTCGCGGTGGAGTACGACGGCGCTCACCACGACGATCCCGCGTGGATCACCCGCGACCGTGCGCGCCTCAACGCACTGCGGATGGCGGGGTGGACGGTGCTCGTGATCGACCGTGCACAGATGCGCCACCCGGCACAGGTCGTGGAGATGATCCGAAGGGCTCTGCACCAAGCATCCACAGGCAGTTGATCCGCCTGACGGGGGCCATCCGCCCGCCGGTGGGCGAACGCTTCTCGTCGAGTTGGCTGTTGTTGCCGTGCGAAGGCCCTGCAAACGGCAACAACCCCCAACTCGGCGGGGACCGCGCCCGGATCTGCGCCGGGCGAGGCAGCCCCGGGCGGCATCGCCCCCGAGCGGCCTCAGCGCCGAGCGCGCCTCAGCCCTCGAGCGCCTCGTCGACCAGCTCACGCACGCGGGCGACCACCGACTCCGGTGCCAGCTCCTCGCGATCGCCGCTCGCCCGGCGCCGCACCTCCACCACGCCCTCGGCCAGGCCCCGGCCGACGACGACGCTCAGCGGCACCCCTAGCAGCTCGGCGTCGGCGAACTTCACCCCGGCGGAGACCTTCGGGCGGTCGTCGTAGAGGACCTCGACACCGGCGGCCTCGAGCTCCCGGGCGATCCGCTCGGCGGTGGCGAAGATCTCCTCGCCCTTGCCGGTGGCCAGGACGTGGACGTGGGCGGGCGCGACCTGCATCGGCCACACCAGTCCCTTGTCGTCGTTGTTGGCCTCGGCGAGGGCGGCCAGGGCGCGGGTGATCCCGATGCCGTAGGAGCCCATCGTCACGACGACGGCCTTGCCGTTGGCGTCGAGGATCTTCAGGTCCAGGGCCTCGGCGTACTTGCGCCCGAGCGCGAAGATGTGGCCGATCTCGATCCCGCGGGCGAGCTCGAGCGGCCCGGACCCGTCCGGGGACGGGTCCCCGGCGCGGACCTCGGCGGCCTCGATCGTGCCGTCGGCGGTGAAGTCGCGGCCGGCCACGAGGCCGAAGACGTGCATCCCGTCGGCGTCGGCGCCGGTGACCCAGGAGGTCCCGGGGACCACCCGCGGGTCGAGGAGGTAGCGCATCGCGCCGGCGGCGACCCGGCCGGCGTCGTCGTGGGTGCGCGCAGCACCGTTGGGGCCGAGGACCGCGGGGCCGATGTAGCCCTTGACCAGCTCGGGCCGGCTGCGCAGGTCCTCGTCCGTCGCCTGCTCCACCTGGGCGGGGTCGACCGCGGCCTGGAGCCGCTTGAGGTCGACCTCCCGGTCGCCGGGCAGGCCGATCGCGACCAGCTCGCGGGCGCCGTCGGGGTGGACGAGGGCGACGACGACGTTCTTGAGGGTGTCGGCCGGCCCCCACGGACGGTCGGCCCGCGGGTGCAGCTCGTTGGCGCGCGCGACGAGGGTGTCGATCGTCGTCGAGTCGGGCGTCGGGAGGACCTCCGCCGGGGGCAGGCCGGTGGCGTCCACCGGTTCGGGCACCGGGGTGGTGACCGCCTCGACGTTCGCCGCGTAGCCGCCCGGGGAGCGGACGAACGTGTCCTCGCCGATGGGCGTGGGGTGGAGGAACTCCTCGCTGCGCGAGCCCCCCATCGCCCCGCTCATGGCACGCACGATCACGTGCTCGAGCCCGAGCCGGTCGAAGATGCGCCGGTAGGCGCCGCGCTGGAGCTCGTAGGAGCGCTCCAGGCCCGCGTCGTCGGCGTCGAAGGAGTAGGCGTCCTTCATGATGAACTCGCGGCCGCGGATGAGGCCGGCCCGCGGGCGGGCCTCGTCGCGGTACTTCGTCTGGATCTGGTACAGCGTCAGCGGCAGGTCCTTGTACGAGGAGTACAGGTCCTTGACCAGCAGCGTGAACATCTCCTCGTGGGTCGGGGCGAGGAGGTAGTCCGCGCCCTTGCGGTCCTGGAGGCGGAAGATGTTCGGGCCGTACTCGACCCAGCGGCCGGTGGCCTCGTAGGGCTCCTTGGGCAGCAGCGCGGGGAAGTGCACCTCCTGGCCGCCGACGGCGTCCATCTCCTCGCGGACGATCCGCTCGACCTTGGCCAGGACCCGCAGGCCGAGGGGCAGCCACGAGTAGATCCCCGGGGCGGCCCGCCGGATGTACCCGGCGCGCACGAGGAGGCGGTGGCTCGCGACCTCGGCGTCGGCCGGGTCCTCGCGCAGGGTCCGCAGGAACAGGGACGACATCTTCATCAGCACGCGGGCTAGCCTACCGACGCGCGCACGCCGTCCCGGACGGCGACGACGGCGACGGCGACGGCGCACCGGCTCGTGCGCGCGGTGCGCCTGCGGCACCATGGGGTCATGCCGGAGATGCCGGAGGTCGAGGGGCTGGTCACCTTCCTGGACGCGCGCACGTCCGGCCACGTCGTCGCCGCCGTGGAGGTCGGCGCGATCTCGGCCCTGAAGACGTTCGCCCCCGACCCCGCCCAGCTCGCCGGGACGACCGTGCGCGGAGCCTCGCGCCACGGCAAGTGGATCGACCTCGCCGTCGCCGACGACGACACCGAGCTCCACCTCCTCGTCCACCTCGCCCGAGCGGGCTGGCTGCGGTGGTACGAGCAGGTGCCCGCCGCGCGCCTGCGTCCCGGCCGCTCCCCCATCGCACTGCGCCTGCGCCTGGACGACGGCTCAGGGTTCGACCTCACCGAGGCCGGGACGCGCAAGCGGCTCGCCGTGCACGTGGTGGCCGCGCCGGAGGAGGTGCACGCCGTCAAGACCCTGGGGCCCGAGCCGCTCGGCCTCGACGCCGCCGGGCTGGGGGCGGTGCTGCGGTCGCGCAACCAGCAGGTCAAGGGGGCGTTGCGGGACCAGTCGGTCATCGCGGGCATCGGCAACGCCTACTCCGACGAGATCCTCCACGCCGCCCGGACGAGCCCGTTCGCCCTGACCGGCTCGCTCGACGACGAGGCGGTCGCCCGCATCCACACCGCCATGGAGGAGGTGCTCGGCGGCGCGGTCGCGGCCGCGGCGGGCCGGCCGGCGGCCGAGCTCAAGGACGCGAAGCGCTCCGGCATGCGGGTCCACGGCCGGGCGGGGCAGCCGTGCCCGGTGTGCGGGGACACCGTCCGGGAGGTCTCCTTCGCCGACTCGGCGCTGCAGTACTGCCCCACGTGCCAGACCGGCGGGAAGATCCTGGCCGACCGCCGGATGTCGAAGCTCCTCCGTTAGAAGAGCACCGTGGCGTAGGTGCCCACCTGGCGGAAACCGACGCGGCGGTAGGCGCCCAGCGCCGGGGCGTTGTAGTCGTTGACGTAGAGGGAGACGGTGGGGGCGAGCCGTGCGCGCACGTCCGCGACGACCGCCGCCATCCCCGCGCCGGCCATCCCCCGGCCGCGCAGCTCGGGGTGGACCCAGACGCCCTGGACCTGCGCCACCCCGATCGCGAGGGCCCCGACGTCGGCCTTGAAGACCACCTGGGGGCCGTCCCCGAGGTCCTCCAGCCGGAGGTAGGTGCGCCCGGTCGCGACGAGCTCGGCCACCCGGGCGCCGTAGGAGCCGCCCATGACGGTCGGGTCGTAGCCGACCTCCTCGGTGAACATCGCGACGCTGGCCGGCAGCACGAGCATGGTCTCGTCCCGTCGGGCGAGGCGCACCGCCGGGTCGGGGGCGACCGCGGGTTCGTGGTCGATGACGAGGGAGGGCTGGTCGGCCCGCACCTCCCGGGGCAGGGACCAGCTCGTCGACAGCTCGTCCCACAGCGGCAGGACCATGTCGGCCGGCCCCACGATGGACGAGCAGCGACGGCTGCGCCGGTGCAGGTGCTCGGCGAGCTCGACGAGGAGCTCGTCGTACAGGGCGACGGGCACGAGGTTCGCGCCCGCCCAGCACAGGGCGGCGGGCCGGGGGTCGTCCTCACCGAAGACGCCGAGCAGCTGGGTGCCCGACGGTCCAGGCTGCCCGAGCCGCTCGACCTGGACGGCCGCGAGCACGGACCCCACGGGGTCGCGCAGGCACAGCTCCAGGGCCGCGTCGCGGTCGGCCGGCCCCACCGGGCGGACGGACTGCGCCGACCGGCGCCACAGCGCCACGGCGGCTAGCCGACCGTGACGACCGGCGAGGCGGCTCCGTCGGACGGGAACCCCATCTCCTCCGCGATCCGGTTCGCCTCCGCGATGAGGGTCTCGACGATCTGGTCCTCGGGGACCGTGCGCACGACCTCGCCCTTGACGAAGATCTGGCCCTTGCCGTTGCCGGACGCCACACCGAGGTCGGCCTCGCGGGCCTCGCCGGGGCCGTTGACGACGCAGCCCATGACGGCCACCCGCAGGGGCACGGTCATGCCCTCGAGGCCGGCGGTGACCTCGTCGGCCAGGGTGTAGACGTCGACCTGGGCCCGGCCGCAGGACGGGCAGGAGACGATCTCCAGCTTGCGCGGGCGCAGGTTGAGCGACTCGAGGATCTGGTTGCCGACCTTGACCTCCTCCACCGGCGGGGCGGAGAGGGAGACCCGGATGGTGTCGCCGATGCCCTGGGAGAGCAGCGCACCGAAGGCGGTCGCGGACTTGATCGTGCCCTGGAAGGCGGGGCCGGCCTCGGTCACGCCCAGGTGCAGCGGCCAGTCCCCGCGCTCGGAGAGCAGCTGGTAGGCGCGCACCATGACGACCGGGTCGTTGTGCTTGACGGAGATCTTGAAGTCGTGGAAGTCGTGCTCCTCGAACAGCGACGCCTCCCAGACGGCGGACTCGACCAGCGCCTCGGGCGTGGCCTTGCCGTACTTCTGCAGCAGGCGGGGGTCGAGGGAGCCGGCGTTGACGCCGATCCGCAGCGAGACGCCGGCGTCCTTGGCCGCCTGGGCGATCTCCTTGACCTGGTCGTCGAACTTGCGGATGTTGCCCGGGTTGACGCGCACCGCGCCGCACCCGGCCTCGATGGCCGCGAAGACGTACTTGGGCTGGAAGTGGATGTCGGCGATGACCGGGATCTTGGACTTCTTGGCGATGATCGGCAGCGCCTCGGCGTCCTTGTCCGTCGGGCACGCCACGCGGACGATGTCGCAGCCCGAGGCCGTCAGCTCGGCGATCTGCTGCAGCGTGGCGTTGATGTCGTGGGTCTTCGTGGTCGTCATCGACTGGACCGACACCGGGGCGTCGCCGCCGACCTCGACCGTGCCCACCCGGATCTTGCGGGTCTTGCGCCGGGGAGCCAGGACGGGCGGCTGCTCCTTGACCGTGGGGATGCCGAGGCTGATGGGTACGCTCACCCGTCCAGTATCGCACCCGGCACGCAGGGCAACGAGTCCGGCCGCGGGGCCCAGCCGGGCACCGACGCGGTCACCGGCTGAGGGGTCGGCTGGGCACCGACGCGGTCACCCGGCTGAGGGGCCGGCCGGGCACCGACGCGGTCAGCCGGTGAGGCTGACCGGCCGGACGATGTCGGCGTAGGCGAGCAGGACGCTCATCCCCAGCATGGCCGCGACGACGACGTAGGTCAGCGGCAGCAGCCGCGCGGTGTCGACGGGGCCGGGGTCGGGCTGCTCGCGCCAGCGGGCCAGCTTGCGCCGTGCCCCCTCCCACAGGGCCCCGGCGACGTGGCCGCCGTCGAGTGGCAGCAGCGGCAGCAGGTTGAAGACGAACAGGGCCATGTTCAGCGAGACCAGCAGCGACAGCATGTCGGCGCTGCGCTCCGCGACGCCGTAGCCCTCGCCGTCGATCGACGCGATCTCCCCCGCGAAGCGGCCCACCCCGACCAGGCCCACCACGGACGGGTCACGCTCGGCGGTGCCGAACGCGGCCTCAGCGACCGAGACGAGCCGCTGCGGGAGCGTGAGCACCACCTCGACGGTGCCCGTGAACGTCTGCCAGACGAGCCCCGGGACGACCGCCGGGCTCTGCCGGACCAGCGCGAAGTCGGGGCCGATGCCCACGTAGGGACGCATCTCGGTGACGGGCTCGCCGTCCTCGGTCAGGGGTGCCCCGTCGTCGCCGAGGACCGGGCGCTCGGTGAGCTCGGGGACCACGGTGAGGGTGAGCGGGGCGCCGTCGCGCAGGACCTCGACCTGGACCGGCCCGGTGTCACCGTCGGCGATCGCGCCCGACACGTCCTCCCACGTGCGCGCCTCGGCGCCGTCCCACGTGAGGACCTGGTCGCCGGGCAGCAGGCCGGCCGCGGCGCCGGGCGCCGCCGGGTCGGCCGGGGTGCAGCCCTCCTGGGCGGGGTCCTCGACCAGGCACTGCTGGACCGTGCCGAGCGTCGTCGTGTACTGGCCGAGCCCGAGGGTCACGACCGTGACACCGAGCAGGACCGCGGAGATGAGCAGGTTCATCGTGGGCCCGCCGAGCATGACCACGAGCTTGCGCGGGACCGTGAGGTTGTAGAAGGCGCGGGGCTCCTCCCCCGGCCCGATCTCCTCCAGGGCGGCGGCGCGCGCCTCCTGGACGAGCGTGGGCCGGCCGTCCCGGCGGGGTCGCTCGGCCCGCCGGGTGGGCGGGTACATCCCGACCATGCGGACGTACCCGCCGAGCGGGAGGGCCTTGACGCCGTACTCGGTGTCGCCCACCGTGCGCGACCACAGGGTCTTGCCGAAGCCGACCATGTACTGGGGGACCTTGACGCCGAACCTCTTGGCGGGCACGAGGTGGCCCACCTCGTGCAGGGCGATGGAGGCGAGCAGCCCCACGAAGAGGATGAGGACCCCGACGACGAACTCCACGGTGGGGCTCCTTCCTGCGGGACGTGGCCATTCTCCACCTCAACGACGGCGCGGGCGAGGTGGTTCCGGGGACCGGTGCGCGACCCGGCCGGAGGCTCGGAGGCCGCGGACCGTGCGCCGGTTCCGCGCCTCAGGCGCGGGCGGCGATGAGCTCCTCGGCGCGGGCCCTGGCCCGCTCCTCGGCGCCGAGGACGTCGTCGAGGGTGAGGTCCGCCGAGGCGGCCGGGCCCTCGTGCTCCTCGAGCACCTCGGCGACGACCTCGACGATGCCGAGGTAGTCGAGGCGACGGTCGAGGAAGGCCGCGACGCACTGCTCGTTCGCGGCGTTCAGCACGGCGGGGTGGGTCGCGGACGCGGCCGCCGCCGCCCGGGCCAGCGCGACGGCCGGGAAGGTGCCCTCGTCCAGCGGCTCGAACGTCCAGGAGGTGGGCTCGTCCCACCGGCACGGCGCGGCGACCCCGGCTGCCCGCTCCGGCCACGTCAGGCCCAGCGCGATGGGCAGGCGCATGTCCGGCGGCGAGGCCTGGGCGAGGGTGGACCCGTCGTGGAACTCGACCATCGAGTGGACCACAGACTGCGGGTGGACGACGACGACGACGTCCTCGGCCGGGACGTCGAAGAGCAGGTGCGCCTCGATGAGCTCGAGACCTTTGTTGACCATGGTGGAGGAGTTCACCGTCACGACCGGACCCATGGCCCACGTGGGGTGCGCGAGGGCCTGGGCGGGCGTCACGGTGGCGAGCTCGTCGCGGGTGCGCCCGCGGAAGGGGCCGCCCGAGGCGGTCAGGACGAGCCGGCGGACCTCGGAGCGCCCGGTGGTGACGGGGCTGGTCATCCCCCTCTCGTGGCGGCCCGAGCGCAGCGCCTGCGCGATCGCCGAGTGCTCGGAGTCCACCGGCACGACCTGGCCCGGCCGGGTCTGGGCCGCACGCACGAGGGACCCGCCGACGACGAGGGACTCCTTGTTGGCCAGCGCCAGCGTGGCCCCCGACCGCAGGGCGGCCAGGGTGGGCGCGAGGCCCACCGAGCCGGTGATGCCGTTGAGGACGACGGCGCGCGGCGCCGCCGGAGGCTCCCGGACGTCCAGCGCGTCCGGCGTGACGCGCAACGAGCCGGCGACCGTGGTGGCGGCGTCGGGCCCGGTGAGGATCTCGGGCTCGGCGAGGTCGTCCCGTCCGGTGCGGGCCCGCTCGTCCGCGAGGAGCTCGCGCAGCCGGGTGACGGCGCCGTCACCACCGTGGGCGAGCGCCACGACCGGGACGTCGTGGAGCACCGCCTGCTCGGCGAGCAGCTCGAGGTTCCCGCCGCCGGCGCTGAGCGCGGTCACGCGGAACGTCCCCGGGGCTGCCGCGGCGACGACCTCGAGGGCCTGGGTGCCGATGGAGCCGGTGGAGCCGAGCAGGACGACGTCGGTGGGCGTCAAGCCGCTCACTCCACCGCGACGAGCACCTCGACCGCGCGGTCGAGGTAGGCGTCGACGGTGCCCTCGTGGTAGGCCCTCGGCGCGCGTGCCCGCGGGAAGGTTGCCGTGCGCAGCTCCGCGGATGTCAGCTCGCCGCCGTCGTCGAAGTACGCGACGAGCCGCTCGAGGAGGGCGTCGACGGCGTCCCGGTCGTAGCCGTGCCCGCTCTCCGGGCTGCGGAACCGCTCCCCGGCGGGGCGCAGCAGGCGCGGGTAGAGCGTGGTCGCGCGGTCGGCGATGTGGTCCATCCAGGCGCTCTCGCCCTGCGCGGCGATGAACGCGGTGCGCCGGCGCTGGACGAAGGCGCTCTCGAGCCGGTCGAGCGCGGCGTCGACGGCAGCGGTGGAGTACCCGTCGCGCACCAGTGTGAACGCGGCGGCGCGCACGTCCTTCTCGTCGAACCCGGTCGAGCTCAGCGACGCGGTGGCGGCGGCGTCCGGACCGCCCGGCTCGCCGCTCTCGTACGCCGCCCGGGCCCGGGTGAAGAACTCCTCCACCTCCGCCCGGTCGTAGCCGGTGCGCATCCGCCCCGCCGGCGGGAACATCGCCGTCATCCCTGCCCCTTCGTCTGGACGAGCACCTCGGCGGCCAGCTGGCCGCAGGCGCCGTCGATGTCGCTGCCCCGAGTGTCCCGCACCGTCGTCGGTATCCCGGCACGTCGGAGCGTGTCGACGAACTCCTGCTCGACCGCGCGCTCGCTCGCCGTCCAGATCGACCCCGGGGTGGGGTTGAGCGGGATGGGGTTGACGTGCACCCAGCCGCGCCCGCGGGCGTTGAGCTCGTCGGCGAGGAGCTGGGCTCGCCAGGCGTGGTCGTTCATGTCCTTGATGAGGGCGTACTCGATGCTCACCCGCCGGCCCGTCGCATCGAAGTAGCGCCGGGCGGCGTCGAGGAGCTCGCCCACCTTCCAGCGGGAGTTGATCGGGATGAGCTCGTCGCGCAGCCCGTCGTCGGGGGCGTGCAGGGACACCGCCAGGGTGACCGGGACGCCCTCCTTGGCGAGCTTGTCGATGGCCGGGACCAGCCCGACGGTGGAGACGGTGACGTTGCGGGCGGACAGGCCCAGGCCCGCCGGGGCAGGGTCGACCATGCGGCGCACGGCACCGATGACGGCCTTGTAGTTGGCCATCGGCTCACCCATGCCCATGAAGACGACGTTGCTCAGGCGGGTGGGACCGCCCGGCAGCTCGCCGTCCCGGCACGACCGGGCCGCCAGGCGGACCTGCTCGACGATCTCGGCGGTGGAGAGGTTGCGGGTCAGGCCCTGCTGCCCGGTGGCGCAGAACGGGCAGGCCATCCCGCAGCCGGCCTGGGAGGAGACACACAAGGTGGTGCGCTCGGAGTAGCGCATGAGAACCGACTCGACCATCGCGCCGTCGAAGAGGTTCCACAGGGACTTCACCGTCATGCCCTTGTCGGCGGCGAGGTCACGGACCTTGGTCACCAGCTCCGGCACGAGGGTGGTGGTGAGCTCGTCGCGATCCGCGGCGGGCAGGTCGGACATGTCCGCCGGGTCGCGGGTGAGGTGGGCGAAGTAGTGCCGGGCGAGCTGGTCCAGCCGGAAGGCGGGGACACCGAGCTCGGCCGCGACCGACCGGCGCTCCTCGGCGGAGAGGTCCGCGAGGTGCCGCGGGGGCTTGCCCCGACGTTTGGCGGCAAAGGTCAGGACCGGGCGGTCACCGGGACTGACCTCGTGGGAGGGGCGGATCTGGGGCTGCTGCGTCATGACCGACCCATCCTCTCAGAATGCCGCCTGGCCGGTGGCGGCGGCGAGGATGAGGTAGGACACCGGGGCGCCCACGAGCAGGGAGTCGAGCCGGTCCATGATCCCGCCGTGGCCGGGCAGCAGGGAGCCCATGTCCTTCAGGCCCAGGTCGCGCTTGAGGAGGGACTCGGCGAGGTCGCCGGTCGTCGCGGCGCCGACCGCGGCCACGCCCAGCACGGCCCCGGCCCACCAGGGGCCGTCGAGGACGGGGCCGAGCATGACGACGCCGACGGCGACGGCGAGCACGACCGAGCCGGCCAGGCCCTCCCAGGACTTCTTCGGGCTGATCGACGGCGCCATGGGGTGCTTGCCGAACAGCACCCCGGCGACGTAGCCGCCGGTGTCGTTGGCGATCGTGACCAGCAGGAACGTCAGGACCAGCAGCGGACCGTCCTCCAGACGCAGGAGGAGGACGGCGAACCCGGCCAGGTACGGCACGTAGGCGGCGGTGAAGATGCCGGCGGCGGCGTCGCGCACCGCGTCGCGCCCGCCGCCGTCGATGACGCGCCAGACGAACACGCCGCCGGCGGTGAGGGTGAAGGCCATGAGCATGGCCTCGCCGCCGGCCACCCACGCCGAGACGAGCACCCCGACCGCCCCGACCACCAGCGGCAGGAGCGGCACGCGGATCCCGCGCTGGGCGACCGCGCGCGCGAGCTCCCACATCGCGCCCACGGACGCCACGACCGCCAGGGCGACGAACATCTCCGGGCGGGTGAGCAGGCTGACGCCCACGAGCACCAGGAGCGAGACGCCGACCGCGATCGCGGCGGGCAGGTTCCGCCCCGCCCGCCCGGTGGGCGGGACGGGGTCCTTCGGGCGCGGCGGGGCCGGGGTGACCAGGGCCGAGCGGGCTCGCTCCCGCGCCTCGCGGAGCCGGCGCAGGGCGGAGGCGAGGCTGTCCTGGCTGTCGCGGGGGTCGGCCGCGGGTGCGGGGGCCATCAGACCTCGAGCAGCTCGCGCTCCTTGGCCTCGAGCACGTGGTCGACGAGCTCGACGTGCTTCTTGGTCAGCGCCTCGAGCTCCTTCTCGGCCCGGTCGACCTCGTCCTGCCCGGCCTCGCCGTCCTTGGCGATGCGGTCGAGGGTCTCCTTCGCCTTGCGCCGCACGGAGCGGATGGCGATCCGCGCGTCCTCGCCCTTGTGCTTGGCGAGCTTGACGTAGTCGCGGCGACGCTCCTCCGTCAGGGCGGGCAGCACCACGCGGATGACGTTGCCGTCGTCCGTGGGGTTCACGCCGAGGTCGGACTCGCGCAGGGCCTTGGCGATCGCGCTGGAGGAGGACCGGTCGTACGGCGTGATGAGGACCGTGCGGGCCTCGGGGATCGTGAGCGAGCCGAGCTGCTGCAGCGGGGTCGGCGCGCCGTAGTAGTCCACGAGGACCGGGTTGAACATGCCGGCGTTGGCGCGGCCGGTGCGGATGTGGCTCATCTCCTCGCGAGCCACCTCCACGGCCTTGTCCATCTTCTCCTCGGCCTCGAGCAGGGCGTCGTCGATCACGGCGTCACTCCTTGGTTGTCAGCTTCACGGGTGGTCACGAGCGTTCCGATCCTCTCACCCCGCAGGGCGCGGGTGACGTTACCCGGCTCGCCCATACCGAAGACCCGCATCGTGAGGTCGTTGTCCATGCACAGGCTGAAGGCGGCGGCGTCGACGACCCGCAGTCCCTGCTGGATCGCGTCGGCGTAGGTGAGGTGGTCCAGCCGCACGGCGGCGGGGTCCACGCGCGGGTCGGCGGTGTACACCCCGTCCACACCGTTCTTGCCCACGAGCACCTCGTCGCAGTGCGTCTCCAGCGCTCGCTGGGCGGCGACGGTGTCGGTGGAGAAGAAGGGCATGCCGGCGCCGGCGCCGAAGACGACGACGCGGCCCTTCTCGAGGTGTCGGATCGCCCGCAGCGGGATGTACGGCTCGGCGACCTGGCCCATGGTGATGGCGGTCTGGACGCGGGTGCGCACGCCGGCCTTCTCGAGGAAGTCCTGCAGGGCGAGGGCGTTCATCACGGTGCCCAGCATGCCC
Source organism: Georgenia sp. M64 (assembly GCF_038049925.1). Lineage (NCBI taxonomy): Bacteria > Bacillati > Actinomycetota > Actinomycetes > Allobogoriellales > Allobogoriellaceae > Georgenia > Georgenia sp. M64. Next base: position 1,138,962 of record NZ_CP145809.1, on the reverse strand, counting down.
ATGTAGTCGGCGCGGGAGCGGTCCAGGCCGCGCTGGGAGAGCTCCGCGCCCCGGAAGAAGTTGCCGCCGCCGACCACCACGGCCACCTGGACGCCCTCGGCGACAGCCGCGGCGATCTCCCGCGCCACGGCCGAGACGACGTCGGGGTCGAGGCCGACCCTGCCGCCGCCGAAGACCTCCCCGGAGAGCTTGAGCAGGACACGGCGGGCGCGCCCGCCGGTGGGCTCGGTGTCGGGCTGCACGGTGATCGGTCCTCCAGGATGGGTGGGCGGGGCCGCGGCCCCGGCGCAGGATGGTGCGCCGGTGGCCCCGGCCCGTGCGGGCCGGGGCCACCGGTGGGTGCGTCAGGCGCCGACGCGGAAGCGGGCGAAGCCGGTGACGGTGCCGCCGGCCTCCTCCACGACCTTGCCGACCGTCTTCTTGGGGTCCTTGGCGAACGCCTGGTCGAGCAGGACGTTCTCCTTGAAGAACCCGTTGAGGCGGCCCTCGGTGATCTTCGGCAGCGCGGCCTCGGGCTTGCCCTCGTTGCGGGCGGTCTCCTCGGCGATGCGGCGCTCGTTCTCCACCAGGTCGGCGGGGACCTCGTCGCGGCCGAGGTAGCTGGGCGAGTACGCCGCGACGTGCATCGCGACGTCGCGCCCGACCTCGGCGCCGGCGGCGTCCGTGGCCACGAGCACTCCCACCGACGGCGGGAGGTCCTTGGCGGTGCGGTGCAGGTAGCTGGAGACCTTCTCGCCGCTGACCCGCACGAGGCGGCGCACGACGATCTTCTCGCCGATGGTGGCGGCGATGTTGTCGACCTTGGCCTGCACGGTCTCGCCGTCGACCTCGGCGCCCAGGAGGGACTCGACGTCGGTGGCACCGGTGGCGACCGCCGCGGCGAGCACGCTGTCGGCGAAGTCGATGAAGCTCTGGTTCTTCGCGACGAAGTCCGTCTCGGAGTTGACCTCGACCATGACGCCGGTCTCGCCGTCGCCCTCGGCGACGATCTGAGCCGCGACCAGGCCCTCGGCGACGGTGCGCCCCTCGCGCTTGGCGACGCCCTTGAGGCCCTTGACGCGGATGATCTCCAGCGCCTTGTCCGCGTCGCCGTTCGCCTCGTCCAGGGCCTTCTTGACGTCGAGCATGCCCGCGCCGGTCTTCTCGCGCAGGGCCTTGATGTCAGCGGCGGTGTAGTTCGCCATAAGTGATCCTCTCCAGATCAGCGGTGGTGGGTCAGGCCTGCTCGGTCTCGGCGGACTCCGCGGCCTCGGCGGCCTTGGCGTCCTCCGCGGCGACGGAGTTGTCGGCCACCTGGGTGGTGTCGGGGCCCGCGACGTCGACGCCGGGGGTCTCGTCGGCAGCCTCGGCGGCCTCGGCGACCTCCTGGGCGTCGTGGGTGACGCCGGCGGTCTGCTCGGCGGCGGCGACGTCGGCCGCGGGGGCCTCGGCGGCGGCCACGGAGGCGGTCGCGGACTGGTCGGCCTCGTGGGCGGCGAGGAGCTCGCGCTCCCACTCGGCCAGGGGCTCCTCGGCGGTGGGTGCGGCGCCGCCGCCCCCGTGGCGGGCGACGAGACCCTCGGCCGCGGCGTCCGCGATGACGCGGGTCAGCAGCGAGACGGCGCGGATGGCGTCGTCGTTGCCGGGGATGCGGTAGTCGACCTCGTCGGGGTCGCAGTTGGTGTCGAGGATCGCCACGACGGGGATGTGGAGCTTGCGGGCCTCGGCGACGGCGAGGTGCTCCTTCTTCGTGTCGACGATCCACACGGCCGAGGGGATCTTCGCCATGTCGCGGATGCCACCGAGGGTGCGCGCGAGCTTGTCCCGCTCACGGCGCTGCATGAGCAGCTCCTTCTTGGTGAAACCGCTGCCGGCGACGTCGTCGAAGTCGACCTGCTCGAGCTCCTTGAGGCGCTGGAGACGCTTGTGCACGGTGCCGAAGTTGGTGAGCATGCCGCCGAGCCAGCGCTCGTTGACGTAGGGCATGCCCACGCGCTGAGCCTGCTCGGCGATGGACTCCTGCGCCTGCTTCTTGGTGCCGACGAAGAGGATGTTGCCGCCGTGGGCGACGGTCTCCTTGACGAACTCGAACGCGCGGTCGATGTCCGTCAGCGACTGCTGCAGGTCGATGATGTAGATGCCGTTGCGCTCGGTGAAGATGAAGCGCTTCATCTTCGGGTTCCAGCGCCGGGTCTGGTGCCCGAAGTGCACGCCGCTCTCGAGGAGCTGGCGCATGGTGACGACGGCCATGGCTCGTCCTTCCTGGTGCGGGGATCCCGCACACCACGGGGCCACGCTCGCCGTGAAGGCGCCGCGCGGCCCGTCTCTCGGTTGTCGTCCGCGGCCGGGTGGCCTGGGACCCTGGTGCCCGCGACGAGGAAGCACCTCTCGCGAGGAGAGGACCGGAGGTCGCCTCGCCGACCTGGCCGTCCCGGTCGGGACCGGGGCGGTGGTGCGACGACTTGCGGGCACGCGATGTCAACCGACTGCTGCCGGTTGCGGGAGCCATGCTATCCGATCCGGGTCCGGGCCCGCACCGCCGCACCTGCGCCGCCCGCACTCGTGCGCCGCCCGCACGTGCGCCGCCCGCACCCTCGCACCACCGCCACGCGCGCACCGCCGCCACGCGCAGCCGCACCTCTCCTCCACAGGGGTAGCCCCGTCGCGGCATCCCCAGTCCGGTACCGGGGACGGACCAGGCGCGGCCCGCCCGGCCGACCCTGGCCGCATGAGTCCTTCCGGCACGCACGCCGCGGTCGTCGCCCTCCTCGTGGCGGTCTCCGGCGCCGCCCTGTCCCTGGTGGCGGTGACCGGCGAGTCGGCGGTGACCGCCGCACCGGCCGTCACCGCACCGGCCGTCACCGCGCCGGCCGTGACCGCGCGCGTCGAGCCCGTCGCGCCGGTCCCGGCCGGGGACCCCGCCGGCGCCGGCAGCGGGGCCTCCCCCGCGGTGCGCACGCTGAACGCCGAGGGCCGGTCCGCCGGGGAGGTCGAGTACGACTGGCCGACCGGTGGGCCGGCCGACCTCGTGCGCGACTTCACCGCCCCGGCGCAGCCCTGGGGATCGGGCCACCGCGGCGTGGACCTGGCGCACGGCTCGGGCTCGGCGGTCCGCGCGGCCGCCGACGGCGTCGTGGTCTTCGCCGGCCGGGTCGTGGACCGTCCGGTGGTCTCGGTGCAGCACGCCGACGGCGTGCGCACGACCTACGAGCCGGTCTCCCCCGCCGTCTCGGCCGGCGACCGGGTGAGCCGCGGCGAGGTCCTCGGGCTGCTGGAGTCCGGTCACTGCCCGGTGTGGGAGCTGACCACCTGCCTGCACTGGGGCGCGCGCACGGGTCCGCAGTCCTACGTCGACCCCATGGACCTGCTGGGCCTCGAGGTGGTGGTGCGGCTGCTCCCGGCGGACCTGGCCGGGCTGCGGTGATCTCAGGCCCTCGGGTGCGCCTGGCCGTAGGCGGCACGCAGCCGCTCGGGGGTGACGTGGGTGTACCGCTGGGTGGTGGCGAGGGAGGCGTGCCCCAGGACCTCCTGGACCGTGCGCAGGTCAGAGCCACCCGCCAGGAGGTGCGTGGCCGCGGTGTGGCGCAGACCGTGCGGCGCGAGGTCGTGCACGCCCGCCGCGGCGGTGAGCCGGTGCAGGACCTCGCGCACCGTGCGTGGGTCGAGCCGCGCACCTCGCGCCCCCAGGAACAGCGCACCGGCGGAGGATGGGCCCGCGAGCGCCGGTCGCCCGTGCTCGAGCCACGCCGCCGTGGCACGGGCTGCCGGGACGCCGAAGGGCACGACCCGTTCCTTCCCGCCCTTGCCGAGCACCCGGACGGTCCGCTCGGCGAGGTCGAGGTCGTCGACGTCGGTACCCACGAGCTCGCTGATGCGCACCCCGCAGGCGTACAGCAGCTCCAGGGCGGCCCAGTCCCGCAGGTGCAGGGGCGAGTCGTCGGCCGCCCGCTCCTGCGCCACGGCCAGCAGCCGGGCGGTGTCGTCGACGCCGAGGACCGTGGGCAGGTGGCGGTCGGCGCGGGGGCTGCGCAGACGTGCGCCGACGTCCGCGGGCAGGTGCCCGCTGCGGTGCGCCCAGCGCGAGAAGGCGCGGGCGGCGGCTGCCCGGCGGGCAAGGGTGGCGCGTGACATCCCGCGCCGCTGCTGGGCCGCGAGCCACCCGCGCAGGTCGGTGAGGTCGAGCGAGGCGAGCGCCGGGGCTCCGGCCGCACCGAGGTAGGTGAGCAGGTCGAGGACGTCCCCGGCGTAGGCGCGCACGGTGTGCGGAGACATCCCGCGCTGGAGGGCGAGGTGGCGCAGGAACGCGTCGAGCACCTCCTCATCCGCCTCGACGCTCATCCCGCCACGGTAGCCAGGCGCCCGCGCTCAGGTCCGGCGCCACGCGCTGCCGTGCCGGCGGACCCGACCGGCGAGCTCGAGGAGGCCGAGCGCGGAGCGGACCTCGGCGGCGCTGAGCCCGGCGGTCCGGGCCAGGTTCTCCGCCGGTGCCGCGGACCGGGCGGGGAGAGCGTCGAGGACCCGGGCGGCGACGTCGTCGAGGCCGTCGAGGAGGCCCGCCTGGACCGCGGGCTCGGCGGCCGTGGTGCTGCCGACCGGGCTCGCGAGCTCGAGCACCTCCGCGGCGTCGGTCACGCACACCGCCCCCTCGCGCAGCAGCCGGTGGCAGCCGACCGAGGCCATCGAGGTGATCGGGCCCGGGACCGCGCCGACAGGTCGGGCGAGCTCGACCGCCCGGGCCGCGGTGCTCAGGGCCCCGGAGCGCCAGGCCGCCTCGACCACCACGGTCACGGCACCGAGCGCGGCGATGAGCCGGTTCCGCGCGAGGAACCTGGACCGGCTCGGTGCGCAGCCCGGTGGCACCTCGGCGACGACCGCCCCGTCGGCCTCGACCGCCTCCAGGAGGGCGGCGTTCCCGGCCGGGTAGAGCCGGTCCACGCCACCGGCAAGGACCGCGACGGTCGGGCCGCCGGCCGCCAGCGCCCCGCGGTGGGCAGCGGCGTCGATGCCGTACGCCCCGCCCGAGACCACGACCGTGCCGGCCTCGGTCAGCCCACCCGCCAGGTCGGCGGCCGCGCGCTGACCGTATGCGGTCGCCGCGCGTGCGCCCACGAGCGCGGCGGTCCGCGGAGCGGCAACGACGGTGGGGTCCCCGCGCACCCACAGGGCGAAGGGGGCGCCCTCGCCCAGGTCGGCGAGGGCGGTGGGCCAGCCGGGCTCACCCGGCACGACCAGCGTCCCACCGAGCCGGTGGAGCACCTCGAGCTCGCGGCGCACGTCCAGGTTCTCCAGACGCGGCGCCCACCGCGCCACGGCCGCCTCCCAGGGCCGTTCGGCGCCCGGCACGGGCGCCGGCCGGCCGCGGGCGGCTCCGACGAGCCAGTCCAGCGCTGCCACCGGTCCGAGCCGGGAGACGAGGATCCCGGCGGAGGTGTCCCCCGGCTCCACCAGGCGGCTCCACGCGGCAGCGGCCAGGCGGGCGTCGCCGGCGTCGAAGGGCAGGTCAGGCATCGCTCTCTCCTCTCGTGCGCAGCCCGAGGGCTGCGCCGACGTCGGCGACGGTCGGACGGCTGCGTCCGTCCAGGTCCGTCAGGGTCCACGCCAGGCGCAGCACGCGGTCCATCCCCCGCATGCTCAGCACCCCCCGGTCGGCGGCGCGGCCGAGGGCGGTACGGACGTCGTCGGGCAGGTTGCCCTCCGGCCCACGCAGCCAGGAGCCGGGCACGGCGGCGTTGGTCGACCAGGGGGTGCCGGCCAGGCGCCGGCGCTGACGGTCGCGGGCCAGGGCGACGCGCGAGGCGACGGCTGCGGTCGTGTCCGGGGCTCCGCCGAGGGAGAGCGCGGCGCGGCTCACCGGCTCGACGTCGACCTGGATGTCGACGCGGTCGAGCAGCGGGCCGCCCAGCCGGGCGAGGTAGCGCCGCCGCTCCATGGGCCGGCAGGTGCAGTGCAGACCCTTGCCCACCGCCCGCCCGCACGGGCAGGGGTTCGCGGCGAGCACCAGCTGGAAGCGGGCGGGGTAGCGGGCGGTCCCGGCCGCACGGTGGAGGACCAGCTCGCCGCGCTCGAGCGGCTGGCGCAGCGTCTGCAGCACCCGCGGGGAGAACTCGGGGGCCTCGTCGAGCAGGAGCACCCCGTGGTGCGCCCGGCTGGCGGCACCGGGGCGCGGCAGGCCGGACCCCCCGCCGACCACCGCGGCCGGTGTTGCGGTGTGGTGCGGCTCCTCGAAGGGCGGTCGTCGGATGAGTCCGTGGGCCGGGTCGAACGTGCCCGCCACGGAGTGGACGGCGGTGACCTCCACCGCCTCGGCGTCGGTGAGGTCCGGCAGCAGCCCGGGCAGTCGCGCGGCGAGCATCGTCTTCCCGGCGCCGGGCGGTCCGACGAGGAAGAGGTGGTGGCCGCCCGCCGCGGCGACCTCCAGGGCGAACCGGGCCTCGTCCTGCCCCAGCACCTCCGCGAGGTCCGGCGGGGCCGGTACGACGGGGGCCACGACGACCGAGCGTGGGGCCTCGGCCGGCAGGTCCGGGACCCGGGCGTCACCCCCGTAGGAGCGCAGGAGCTCGGCGAGGTGGTGGACGGGCCGGACGACCGCCCCGGGCACGAGCCTCGCCTCGGCGGCGTTGGCAGCGGGCACCACGACGTCGGGCCGCCCGGCGCTCACCGCCGCGGCCACCGCCGGCAGGATCCCGCGCACCGGGTGCAGGCGGCCGTCTAGCCCGAGCTCACCCAGGTGGACCCGGCCCGCAGCCTCCGCAGCCCCGGGCAGGTCCACGGCGGCCAGCACGGCGACGGCGAGCGCCAGGTCGAGGCCGGAACCGGTCTTGGGCAGGGTCGCCGGGGAGAGGTTCACCGTCGTCCGCCGGGCGGGCCACGCCAGGCCCGAGGACGTCACCGCGGCCCGCACCCGCTCCTTGGCCTCGTTGACCGAGGCGTCGGGCAGCCCGACGACCGTGAACGCGGGCAGGCCGGGCGCCACGTGCGCCTCCACCTCGACGACGTGGCCCTGCAGCCCCAGGAGCGAGACCGTGCGGGTTCGTCCGAGCCCCACTACCCCACCGCCCTGAGGTGCTCGACCACCGCCGGTCCCGCCGGTCTGGCCAGGACCGCGACGACGTCGATGCGGATGCCGCGGGCGCGGCGGTCGTGCTCGCTCAGCCACAGCGCCGCCAGGACGCGCAGCCGGGCGAGCTTGACGCGGGTCACGGCCTCGGCGGGGTGACCGTGCGCCGTCCCCCGCCGGGTCTTGACCTCGACGAAGACGATCTCGTCGCGCTCGTGGTCCACGGCGACGAGGTCGATCTCCCCGCGCGCGCAGCGCCAGTTGCGCTCGACCACCTCCAGGCCCTCCTCGGCGAGGAGCCGCTCGGCGACGCGCTCGCCGTACGCACCGACGGCGTCCTTGGCTCTCATGGACGCGAGCCTGCCGGGGCTGCGGACCCGGACGCCGGCCCTCCCGCCCGGCTGGGGACGGACCGTCCGCGCGGTGAGCGGTGCGGGAGGAGTGGGCTGCGCAGAGGGAGTGGGCGGCGTCGCGGCGTCAGGGCCTCACGCCGCCGGATCCGCGCGCGTCCGGCGACGCGACCTCGCGCACGTCAGGCCTCGGGACCTCGAGCGCCTCCGGTCAGGGGACCTCGAGCTCCCGCTTGGCGAGCTCCTCGACGTTGACGTCCTTGAACGTGACCACCCGCACCGACTTCACGAACCGGGCGGAGCGGTAGACGTCCCACACCCAGGCGTCGGTCAGCGTCAGCTCGAAGAAGACCTCACCGCCGGTCGAGCGCACCTGCACGTCGACGTTGTTGGCCAGGTAGAACCGGCGCTCGGTCTCGACGACGTACGAGAACAGGCTCACCACGTCGCGGTACTCGCGGTACAGGTCGAGCTCGAGCTCGGTCTCGTAGTTCTCCAGGTCCTCGGCGCTCACGGGACCATCATGCCCTCCGGCCGACGCTCGGACGTACGCGCCCGTTCCGTGGCGAGCACGTCATCGAGCACGTCGTCGTCGCCGAGCACGCCGACCGCGACGTCCTCACCGGTCGGGTCCTCGTGGCCGAGCACGTCGTCACCGAGCGCCACGTCCTCGCCGCTCGGGTCGACGCCGCCCGCGGGGCCGCCCACACCGGGCAGCCGCCAGGAGCGGCGGTGCAGCTCACAGGTGCCGTGCTCGCGCAGGGCCTCGATGTGCTCGGCGGAGCTGTACCCCTTGTTCGCCTCCCAGCCGTAGCGCGGGTGGTGCGGTGCGAGGTCCACCATGATCCGGTCGCGTGCCACCTTGGCCAGGACGCTCGCAGCGGCGACGACGGCGCACGCGGCGTCGGCCTTGACCTGGGTGCGCACGGGCGGGCACGGGACGGGAGCGCCCGGCACGTCGAGGGCGGGCACGAGCATCGCCGAGAACAGGTCCGGCTCGGGGTCGCTGAGCCAGTCGTGGACGCCGTCGAGGATGACGACCGCCGGGACGCGTCCGCGGTCGGCCAGCTCGGCCAGCGCCCGACGGCCGGCGAGCCGCAGCGCCGCGATGATGCCGAGCCGGTCGATCTCCTCCGGACCGGCGTGGCCGACGGCCGAGTCCGCGCACCACGCGTGGACCGGGTCGACGAGGTCCTCACGGGCCCGCGCCGTCAGCAGCTTGGAGTCGGCGAGCCCGCGGGGCATCCGGCGCGACGTCGCGGCACCGACGACGGCGACGCCGACGGTGACCGGACCGGCCAGTGCCCCCCGCCCCACCTCGTCCATGCCCGCGACGAGGACGTCGCCGCCGAGCTCGGCGAGCAGCGCCGTCTCCAGGCTCCGCGACGGACGGCGCCTGGCGGTGGACCGCACGGCGGCCCTGGTAGCCGGCGCGCGGTCGGCGGGCGCGCTCACGGCGCCGGTGCCGGGACGTCCTCGAAGGTCCCGGGGTTGTTGAGCAGGGAGATCCGGTCCGCCGGCCACAGGATGACGAAGGCGCGGCCCACGACGTTGTCGACCGGCACCGTGCCGCCCCCCGGGTCCCCGAGGTGCGCGCGGGAGTCGGCCGAGTCCGAGCGGTTGTCGCCCATGAGCCACAGCTGCCCCTCGGGGACCTCGACGGAGAAGTCGGTCTCGCTCGAGGACACGCCCTCGCGCAGGTACGGCTCCTCGACGGCCTCGCCGTTGACCGTGAGGACTCCGTCCTCGGCGGCCACCGTGTCACCGCCCACACCCACGATGCGCTTGATGAGGTGCTGGCCGGCGTCCTGAGGAAGCAGACCCACCCAGGTGAGGACCTCGGTCACCCGCTGCTGCCACACGGGCCGGGTGTCCGGGGGCAGGTCGTCGAGCCACCCGCCCGGGTCGACGAAGACGACGACGTCACCGCGCTCGAGGTCGAACGGCTCGGGCGCCAGCTTGTTGACCATGACCCGGTCCCCGAGCTCGAGGGTGTGCTCCATGGAACCCGACGGGATGTAGAACGCCTGGGCGAGGAAGGTCTTGATGAGCACCGACAGCACCAGGGCGCTGACCATCACGGTGAGTGTCTCCCGCAGCCACCCGCCGCGGCGCCGGGCGGGGGCCGCGGCAGCCGAGGGCGCGGGAGCGGGCGGGTAGCTCGGCGGCATCGCCGGGCGGGGCGCCGGCGCCGTCGGGGCGAGGGGGTCGCCCTGCTCCGGCGCGTTGGTGCTCTCGGTGCTCACCTGGTCGTGACTTCCCCTCTTGCGGTGCGACCGTGCCGGTCGCGGCCCGACGGGGGCCGTGGCTAGACCCTACAAGGTCCGGACAGCACGCTGCCCGGCACACCGCGAGGGTGGCCGGGCAGCAGCACGGGTCAGCGCGCGGTGGTCTGGCGCTTCTCCTTGATCTTGGCCTTCTTGCCGCGCAGGGAACGCAGGTAGTACAGCTTGGCGCGACGCACGTCACCGCGGGTGACGACCTCGATGCTGTCGAACGAGGGCGAGTGCACCGGGAAGGTGCGCTCGACGCCGACGCCGAAGCTCACCTTGCGGATCTTGAACGTCTCGCGCACGCCGTCGCCCGAGCGGGCGATGACGACGCCCTGGAAGACCTGGATGCGGGAGCGGTTGCCCTCGACGACCTTGACGTTGACCTTGAGGGTGTCGCCGGGCCGGAAGGACGGGATGTCCTCGCGGAGCGAGGAGGCGTCGACGGTGTCCAGGGTCTGCATGTGATCTCTTCCCGCTCGTGCCACAGGTCACGCGCGCTGCTCGGGCGGCGGTGCGCCGCTTGTCGTCTCGTGGGTGCTCGGCGTCGGCGTGCCCGGTCCCCCTGTGGCAGGTCCGGGAGGCACGATGTCGCGACGCAGGGCCGTCCTAGTCTGCCACAGCCGTGACGGGCAGGCTAACCTCCGGCGCCGGGCCCGGGTGTGGCGTGCGGCACCGGGCGGGCCATGACCAGGTCCTCCTCGATCGTCCCGCCCACGCGGAACGAGCGGGTGCCGACCGTGGTGTACCCGTGCCGGAGGTAGCTGCGCTGCGCGCGGCGGTTCCCCTTGTTGGTACCGAGCCACAGCGTGGTCACGGGCTCGCCGTCGACCCGACGCTCGGCGACGGCGTCCGCGGCGGAGTCCATCAGGGCCCCGCCCAGGCCGGTCCCGTGGAGGTCCGCCAGCACGTAGCACTTGCTCAGCTCGGCGGCCGGGCGGCCGGGGACGACCTCGGCGACCTCGGCCGCCGCCGGCCCCTCGTCCGCCGAGAGCGGCAGGACGACGAGGGTGTAGCCCACGAGCCGGCCGCCGTCGGCGAGGCCGGCGCCGGCATCCCCGACGGCGAGGCCGGTGTCGGCGACCTGGACGAGGTAGCGCTCGGGCTCGGCAAGGTAGGCGGCGAAGTGCGCGGCGGTCAGGTGCGACGCGACGAACGCCGCGATGTCCTCCGCCCCCAGGCCGGGCGGGCACGCCAGCGGGAAGGTGGCCGCAGCGAGGTCCGCCAGCGCCGGGGCGTCGGCGGCGACGGCGTCACGCACCCGCACCCGGACCGGCCCGGACCCGGCGGGCACGTACCAGCCGAGCCCGGCGAGCACGCGGCGGTCCTCGGCGTCGAGGTCCCCTGGCGGCAGGGCGGCGAGCATGTCCGGCCGGCGCTCGGCCGTGCGCGCCAGCGACTGGTCCCGCCGCCAGCGTGCGACGCGCCCGTGGTGGCCGGAGGTGAGGACCTCGGGCACGGCCAGCCCGGCCCAGACGGGCGGCTTGGTGTACACCGGGTACTCCAGGAGCCCGGCCTCCCCGTGGGACTCCTCGACGAGGGAGGCGGGGTTGCCGACGACGCCGGGCAGGAGCCGGGCCACGGCCTCGACGACGACCAGCGCGGCGACCTCGCCGCCGTTGAGGACGTAGTCGCCGATGGAGACCTCGCGCACCTGCACTCCCGGCACGGCGGAGTAGTGCTCGGCGACGCGCGCGTCGATCCCCTCGTAGCGGCCGCAGGCGATGACGATCCGCTCGGCGCCGGCCAGCTCCTGGGCCATCGACTGGGTGAGGCGGTCACCCGAGGGCGTCGGCACCAGCAGCACCACCGGCCCCTCGCCGATCACGCCGTCCAGCGCGGCCCCCCACACGTCCGGCCGCATGACCATGCCGGCGCCGCCGCCGAACGGTGTGTCGTCGACGGTGCGGTGACGGTCCGTGGTGACGTCGCGCAGGTCGTGCACGCGCAGGTCGAGCAGCCCGTCCCGGCGGGCCCTGCCCACGAGGGAGAGCTCGAGCGGGGCGAGGTAGTCGGGGAAGATCGTGACGACGTCGACGCGCACGTCAGGCCCCGCCCGCGGGCCGGTCCCCGCTCGGCGACGTGGCCGGGTCGTCCGGACCGTCGTCGGGGCCGGCGGTGTCGCCCCGGCCGTTCGATCCGTCGCTCCCGTCGTCGTCGGCCTCGTCGTCGTCCTCGCCGGGGTCTGCGGCGAACAGCCCGCGCGGCGGGTCGACGGTGATGACGCCCGCGTCGGCGTCGACCTCGGGCACGAGCTCGGCGACGAAGGGCACCCGCGCCTGGGCGCCGTCGGGCTCGGTGACGAGCAGGACGTCCTGCGCCGGGAAGTGCTCGAGCTCGGCGACGGTGCCGAGCTCACGGCCGTCGACGTGACGCACGCGCATGCCGACGAGCTCGTGCGGGTACCAGCCCTCGTCGTCGTCGCCCTCGTCCTCGTCCTCGTCGGACTCCACCACCAGGCGGACGCCGCGCAGCGCCTCGGCGCCGCCCCGGTCGCGGGCCTCCTCGAACTGGACGTAGGTGGCCCCGCCCTGGCTGCGGAACCGTGAGACGGTCAGCGGTCCGGCGTCCGACGGCTCGGTCTCGAGCACCTGGCCGACGGCCAGGCGCCGGCCCGGGTCGTCGGTGCGGACGTCGAGCCGGACCTCCCCGCGAAGTCCGTGGGGGGCGCCGATCACGGCGACGGTGAGCAGCACGGCGGCTCCTTCTCTGGGTGGGAACACGCAGACCCGGCCCGCAGGGCGGGCCGGGTCTGCGAGGTGGTGCGTCAGCGCCGGTCGGTGTCGACCACGTCGACCCGGACCGGGCCGGTGGTGGACAGTGCGCCGATGACCGTGCGCAGGGCGCGTGCGGTGCGCCCGGAGCGGCCGATGACACGGCCGAGGTCCTCGGGGTGCACGCGCACCTCCAGCAGCTCCCCCCGGCGCAACGACCGGGTGGTGACGCGGACGTCGTCGGGGTGGTCGACGATGCCGCGCACGAGGTGCTCGAGAGCGTCCGCCAGCACGGGGATCAGGCGTCCTCGGCGGGGGCCTCGGCCGCGGTCTCCGCGGGCGCCTCGGCCTCCTTCACGGCCTTGGCCTCGGCGGCCTTCGCCTTGCGCTTCTCGGCCTCGTCGTCCGCGGCCTTGACCGCGTCCGCCTTGGCCTTCGCCGCGCCGTCGGCGGAGGTGTCCTTGGTGCGCAGGGTGCCCTCGGCGCCCGGCAGGCCCTTGAACTTCTGCCAGTCGCCGGTGACCTTGAGCAGCGCGGCGACCTGCTCGGTGGGCTGAGCGCCCACGGAGAGCCAGTACTGCGCCCGCTCGGAGTCGATGTCGATGAGCGAGGGCTCCTCGGTGGGGTGGTACTTGCCGATCTCCTCGATCGCACGGCCGTCGCGGCGGGTGCGCGAGTCCATGACGACGACACGGTAGTACGGCGCCCGGATCTTGCCGAGACGCTTGAGACGGATCTTGACTGCCACTAGGTGGTCACTCCTGGTTTCGATGAGGGGCGGACCGCGTCGGGCCCCGGTGGGTTTCGGGGCCGTCCGAGATCACGGGACGCAGCACCGGACGGTGAGAGGGGCCGGACGGGCTGAGTACAGCGGGTCATTCTGCCAGACCCGAGCCCGTTGTCCCAACGTGGGGCTCGCCACGGCGCGGGTCGCAGGGACGGGCGTCCCGAGGACGACGGGACCACCCCTCACCGGTGGCCCGGGACCGTGAAGCCCGAGGTCACCGACGGGTTCTGGACATTCCGCCGACCGCGGGCGCACGATCAGCCGAGGTCGTGGCGCGGTACCCCGGTACCCCGGCCGGACCTGGACCCCGGGTGCGACGGTGCTCCCGGGCTGGACGAGGAGGATCCATGGCACGACGACTCTCGGCACTTCTCTCCGGTCTGCTCCTGGCCGGGCTGGCCCTGCTGCCGGCCGCCCCCGCCGGTGCAGCCGCACCCGCGGACGAGCTCGCCGAGCTTTGCGCGGAGCTCTGGGGCGGCATCTCCCCCACCGACGAGCCCCTGGCCGTGTGCCAGTGGGACATGGAGCAGATCGGCGCGACCAGCGACGGCGCCCATGCGTTCGCGACGGGTGAGGGCGTGCGGGTGGGGGTCCTGGACAGCGGGGTCGACCCGACGCACGACGACATCGCACCGAACCTGGACTGGGACGAGTCGTGCTCGTTCATCTACGACGACACCCCGACCGCCGCCGCGGGTGAGGCGGGCAACGGGGACTGCACGAACAAGTCCGCCGTCGTCGACGTCAACGGCCACGGGACCCACGTGGCGTCCACGATCGCCGCGCCGGTCAACGGGATCGGCATCGCCGGGGTCGCGCCCGACGCGACCCTGGTGGCCATCAAGGTGTGCACGGAGGTCGGGTACTGCTTCGCGGACTCCGTCGCCGCCGGGCTGCGCTACGCCGGCGACCTCGGCCTCGACGTCGTCAACCTCAGCCTCTTCGCCGACCCCTACCTGTACTACTGCGGCAACGAGGCCGAGCAGCGCGCGATACTGCGCGAGCTCCAGCGGGCGACGCGGTACGCCCAGCAGCGCGGTGTGCTCGTCGTGGCCTCGGCCGGCAACGAGCAGGCCGACCTGGCACACCCCGAGCTCGACACGATCTCGCCGGACTGGCCGCCGGACGCGGCCGTCGAGCGCGAGGTGGGCAACAACTGCCGGGTGGCGCCGGCCGAGCTGCCGGGCGTCCTGACGGTCTCGGCGACCGGACCCGAGCCCCTGGCCGACTACTCCTCCGTCGGCATGGGCGTCGTCGACGTGGCCGCGCCGGGCGGCGACTACTTCTCCGCGACGGACACCGTCCAGGACGCGATCCTCGGCGCGCTGCCCAACACCCCGAGCGACATCTTCAGCATCTTCGACCCTCTGGAGGCGGTCTTCCCGGGTATCACCGCCGTGGACCAGGGCAACAACTACGGCTACCTCAACGGCACATCCATGGCGGCTCCGCACGCCGCGGGCGTCGCCGCGCTGATCGTGGAGCAGCACCCCACCTGGTCCTGGGGCGCCGTCGCCGCGGCGGTCCGGGCCACCGCCACGGAGATGCCGTGCCCGCCTGTCGATCCTGAGGATGAGGACGCTCTCCGCTGCTACGGCGGCGAGGGCCGGACGTCCTTCTTCGGGGCCGGCCTCGTCGACGCCGAGGCGGCCGCTCGCCGCTAGCCGACCACCGACCGTTGCCGGTGCGGCCTCCCCCGCACCGGCAACGCGTCGGCCACCTCGCTGCGCGGCTCGTCAGACGATCTCGCCGCGCAGGACCACCGCAGCCGGCCCGGCGGTCACGGAGACGTCGTCCCGTGGGTCCGCGTCGTAGACGACGACGTCAGCGCTGGCCCCCTCCTCGATGCCTGCGGCACCGAGGTACCGGCGCGCGCGCCACGAGGCCGCGGCGACGACGTCGGGCGCCGGCACACCCGCCCGGGCGACCTCGGCCAGCTCGGCGGGCAGCGAGCC
The DNA here is from genome assembly GCF_038049925.1 of Georgenia sp. M64. Lineage (NCBI taxonomy): Bacteria > Bacillati > Actinomycetota > Actinomycetes > Allobogoriellales > Allobogoriellaceae > Georgenia > Georgenia sp. M64. The sequence continues at coordinate 1,123,850 of NZ_CP145809.1, read as the reverse complement.
GTGGCTGATGGTGCCCCCGGCGTCGGAGCCCATGAGGAGCGGCACCCCGGCGTCGTGCATCGCGAGGACCTGCTCGTACCGGTCGGCGTGCATGCGCCGCATCCGCGCGGCGTAGACGGGGTACTTCTCCCCCGCCTGCTCGGCGATGGCGGCGAACCGGCCGACCTGCAGAAGCGTCGGCGTGACCGCGATCCCGCGCCGGGCCGCCTCGGCAAGGTGGTCCGCGTCCATGCCGGTCCCGTGCTCGATGCCGTCGATCCCGGCGTCCAGGAGCGGGCCGATGCTCTCGCGGGCGAAGGCGTGGGCGGTGACGCGGGCACCTGCGTCGTGGGCCGCGGCGACGGCGTCGCGCAGGATCTCGGCCGGCCACAGCGGCCGCAGGTCCGACGCGGCGCCTTCGGAGCGGTCGATCCAGTCGGCGACGATCTTGACCCAGCCGTCGCCGTACGCGGCCTCCTCGGCCGCGGCACGGGGGAGGTCGGCGACGTCGTCGAGCTCGCGGCCGTAGTGCCGCAGGTACCGCTTCGGTCGGGCGAGGTGATGGCCGGCCCGGATCAGGCGGGGCATGTCGGGGCGCTGCTGCACCCAGCGGTTGTCCATGGGTGAGCCGGCATCACGGACGAGCAGGGTGCCGGCGTCACGGTCGGCCTTGCCCTGCACCTCCGCCTCGGCCTGGTCGACCTCCCCGGCTGCGCCGAGCCCGATGTGGCAGTGGACGTCGACCAGCCCGGGGAGCACCCAGCCCGTGACGATGCGGGCGCGACTGGCGTCGTCGGGTCGCCGGAAGGTCAGTCGGCCGTCGACGACCCATGCCTCGTCCAGCTCGGTGGCGTCGTCGACGACGATCGTGCCGGTCAGGTGGAGGACCTCGCTCATGGGCGACAGGCTCTCACGCCATCACGATGCTCCTGAGGTCACCCGAGACGTCACCCGCCGACCGTCACCCGCCCGCCCTCAACGTCCGTGCTCGTCGCAGGGCCTGCCCGATCTGCGTGACGACGGCGGACGGCTGGTCGACCAGCTGGCGCCAGGTGAACCGAAGAACGGTGTAGCCGGCGACAGTGAGCGCGTTGAGACGAGCCCGGTCGGCCTCGAAGTCCGGGTGCGCGCGCCGGCCGTCGACCTCGAGGATGAGCCGCTCGACCTCGAACAGGACGTCGGCGCGGGCGATCACCCGACCGTTCACCACGATCCGCTGGTCGGCCTCCCAGCCGCTCAGACCTGCGACGTCGAGGAGGCGGTGCAGGCGGCGCTCGCCCTCGCTCAGCGCTCCTCGGGCGGTCGCCGCCAGCAGGCGCCGGAGCTGAGCGACGCCCGGCCGCCCGCCACGCTCGGCGACCGCGGCGGCGAGTGCGTCCACGGTCACGACCTCGCGGGTGCGGACCCAGGCCAGGAGGTTCTCCGCCTCGCCGTACGGGAAGGTCGCCAGGCAGTCGAGCGCGGTCCGCAACGGCGTCGTCGCCTGGAAGGAGAGGACCCTCCTCGCATCGCCCGGCCCCAGCTCGAGGAAGTGCGGAACGAGTCCGGCCCGGACCCGGCGACGGCCCTGGACGATCACGTGAGCCTTTCCGTCGTCCCGCACCGGCAGCCCGTGGACGAGCGCGGCGGTCCGCAGGCAGACCACCGCGCTCGGCCACGTCAGTGCCGCCCCTGCGGCCCGGCGGTACGCGTCGCTCCCGGGCGGGACAGGTGCGGTGACGTCGACGTAGGCGGCGCCAACCAGCCGTTGCCATCGTCCCCGGGAGACGCGATGCCTGACGGATCCTCTGGTGAAGCCGGCCTCCTCCGCCATCGCGAGGGTGAAGACGCCGAGGACAGAGGATCGGCGGAGTCGCTGTGTCGCGCGCGCAACCTCGGCGGCGTACATGCGTCAAGCCTGGCGCGGACAGCCGGCAACGATCGACTGGGTGCCCACCCCGCACGCTTGAGAGCTGGTGCACAGCTCGGGGCGGCACGAGTCCTCGGCGACGACCGCGCGAACCGCAGCCCGTCCGGCCGCAACCAGGTTGCTGATCTGGTCGCGATCGACTACCAATCTGGCAACCTCGCTGAGGCCGGGGCCCAGACCCCGGTCATACGACCCCATCAGGTTGCTGATCTGGTCGCGATCAGCAGCCGATCCGGCAACCTGGCTGCGCTCGTGGAGGCGAGCCCAGCGCGTTGCCACCGGGGCGAGCCGCGCAAGGGGTAAGCCGCGGCGCTCGCATCGGGCCGGGTGGGAGCCCGGGCCGGGTGGGAGCCAAGGCCGGGTGGGAGCCCGCGCCGGACGCGGAGCCCGGGACGGACGCGGAGCCCGGGACGGACGCGGAGCCCGGGACGTACGCGGAGCCCGCGCCGGCCGGCGCGGCCGAGCCTGACGGCGCGGCCGGCCCACCCGGGACGGCCGGCGCGGCCGCAGATACCCGGCGTCAGCGCAGGTACTTCTGCAGCTCCTCGAGGTCGGGCATCTCCTGGGCCTGGCCACCGCCGGCGCCGCCGAGACCGAAGGAGGCACCGGCCGCGGGCCGGGTACCGGTCTTCTGCGAGAGCTCGACCTCCTGCTGCGCGCGCTTGGCCGGGTTCCCCGACTTGCCCTTCTTGCCCTTCTTCGGCGGCGGGGCCATGCGTCCCTTGGACTTCTTGCCGCCGCCGGGCATCATCCCCATCCCGGGGACGCCCTTGCCGCCTGAGCGGGCCATCTGGCGCATCATCGTCTTGGCCTGCTCGAACCGTTCGACGAGCGAGTTGACCTCGGCCACGGTGGTGCCGGAGCCCCGCGCGATGCGCTGGCGCCGCGAGCCGTTGAGGATCCGGGGGTCGTTGCGCTCGGCCGGGGTCATCGAGTGGACGATCGCCTCGACCCGGTCGACCTCGCGCTCGTCGAAGTTCTCCAGCTGCTCGCGCATCTGGCCCATGCCCGGGAGCATCCCGAGCATCTTCTTCATCGAGCCCATCTTCTTGAGCTGGTTGAGCTGGCCGAGGAAGTCCTGGAGGGTGAAGTCGCCCTGACCGGCGAGCTTGGCGGCCATCTCCTCGGCCTGGCCGGCGTCGAAGGTCCTCTCGGCCTGCTCGATGAGGGTGAGGATGTCGCCCATGTCGAGGATGCGCGAGGCCATCCGGTCGGCGTGGAAGCGCTCGAAGTCGCTGAGCTTCTCCCCCACCGAGGCGAAGAGCACCGGCTTGCCGGTGACGCCGCGCACCGACAGGGCCGCGCCGCCCCGGGCGTCGCCGTCGAGCTTGGTGAGCACGACGCCGGAGAAGCCGACGCCCTCGGCGAAGGCGTTGGCCGTGGTGACGGCGTCCTGACCGATCATCGCGTCGAGGACGAAGAGGGTCTCGTCGGGCCGGACGGCGTCGCGGATGTCCGCGGCCTGCTGCATCATCTCGGCGTCGATGCCCAGGCGGCCGGCGGTGTCGACGACGACCACGGAGTACTGCTTGTCGCGGGCGTGCTGGACGCCGGATCGGGCCACCGCCACGGGGTCACCGACGCCGTTGCCCGGCTCGGGTGCCCACACCGCGACGCCGGCCTGCTGGCCGACCACCTGGAGCTGGGTGACGGCGTTGGGCCGCTGGAGGTCCGAGGCCACGAGGAGCGGGGTGTGCCCCTGCTCGCGCAGCCACAGCCCGAGCTTGCCCGCGAGGGTGGTCTTGCCGGCGCCCTGGAGGCCGGCGAGCATGATCACCGTGGGGGGCTGCTTCGCCATGTGCAGGTCGCGCGCCTGGCCGCCGAGGATCTCGACCAGCTCGGCGTTGACGATCTTGATGATCTGCTGGGCCGGGTTCAGCGCCCCGGAGACCTCCGCCGACTTCGCGCGCTCCCGCACGTTGGCGGTGAAGGACCGGACCACCGGCAGGGCGACGTCGGCGTCGAGCAGGGCGCGCCGGATCTCCGAGACGGTGGCGTCGATGTCCGCCTCGGACAGACGTCCCCGGCCGCGGAGCTGCTTGAAGGAGGCGGTGAGCCGGTCGGACAGGTTCGCGAACACGGATGGGTCCCTCGGGGTGTGCGGGTGAAGATGGCCTGGGGGTCAGGGTAACGCGACGGCGGCCCTCACCCGCTCCGTGAGGGCGTCCACGCGGCGCTCGCGCCAGGTGGTCCACGCCTGGGGACCGGCCGCGACGGCGTCGGCCTCGGTGAGGCGGCGGAGCATCGTCAGCACGTCGGTGTCGTGCCCGACGGCGGCGGCGACCCGGGCGACGACGGAGGGGTCGTCGAGGTCCTCACGGCCGGCCACCCCCGGCAGGAGCAGGTGCTCGCGCACGAGGAGCACGACGACGTCCCGCTCGGCGGGGGTCAGGCCCAGCCGGTCCATCATCGGCCCGGCGAGCCGCGCGCCCGCGGCGGCGTGGTCCCGCACCCCCGGCGCCTTGCCGATGTCGTGGAGGAACGCCGCGAGGAGGAGGAGGTCCTCCCGCCGCACGGCGCCGGTGGTGGCGGGTACCAGCGCGACGGTCTGGACCATGTGCCGGTCGACCGTGTGACGGTGCACGGCGGTGCGCTGGGGACGGTTGCGCACCCTGGCCCACTCCGGGAACCACGTCGTCACGACCCCGGCCAGGTCCAGCCCCTCCCACACCGGCACCTGGGCCTCGCCGCGGCCGAGCAGCTCGACGAGGAGGTCCCTCGCCGCGGCCGGCCAGGGCTCGGGGAGCGGCGCGCTCGTGCCCAGGCTCGTCAGGGTGACCGGCGAGAGCGGCAGGCCCGTGCGGGCCGAGGTGGCCGCGGCCCGCAGGGCGAGGAGCGGGTCCGCCGCGGGGTCGGCCCCACCGGCGAGGACGAGCTCGCCGTCGTGCTCGGCGAGCCCCTCCGCGGGTTCGTTCAGCCGCGGGGGCATGGCCCGGCCACGGACCACGAACGGGCGGAAGACCCGCGGACGCGGCTTCTCGGCGGCCCGCCGGGCGCGGCGCACGGTCGCGTCCAGGGCGGCCGTGACCACGCGGGCGGACTGGGCGAGGGAGGCGAGGAGCTCGTCGGCCGGGTCGGTCACGTCGTCGTCGTCGTCGAGCCCGAGGGCGGCGGCGACGTCGTCCTGCTCGGCCAGGCGCAGCACGTGCGAGCGCCGGCCGGTCGTGCGCGCCAGGGCGTCGCGCACGTCCAGGAGGTGGCGGTAGGCCCGGTCGAGGTCGCCGTGCGGACGGTCGGTGAGCCAGCTGGCCACGAGGGCGCGGACGACGACGGCGTCGCGCAGCCCCCCGCGGGCCTCCTTGAGGTCGGGCTCGATGAGGTAGGCCAGCTCGCCCGCCCGCCCCGCCCGCGCGGCGACCGAGTCGAGGAGGTCCGGCAGGCGGCGCCGCGCGGCCGAGCGCCAGTCGGCCAGGACGGCGCGGCCCGCGGTCTCGGCGACGTCGGCGTCGCCGGCGACCACGCGCAGGTCGAGCAAACCGACGGCGGCGGGCAGGTCCGCGGAGGCGACCTGCCGGCACTGCTCGAGGCTGCGCACGGAGTGGTCGAGCTCGAGGTGGGCGTCCCACAGCGGGTACCACAGGGACTCCGCGAGCCGGGCGAGCCGCGCCCGGTCGACCCTGCCGTCGTGGACGAGCAGCAGGTCGAGATCGGCCAGCGGTCCGCCGTCGCGCCGTCCGAGGCTGCCGACGGCGGTCAGGGCCACGCCGGCGACGTCCAGGTCGGCCGTGGCCGCCGCCCACAGCTCGGCCAGGGCGGCGTCGGTGAGGTCGGCCAGCGCCCGGCGGTACCCCGGGCCCTGGCCGGGGTGCGCCAGACGGGCCCGGCGCAGGTCCCCCACGAGGGCGGGGGTCCGCACCGGGCCCGTCCGAGGTGCCGGCATGGTCACAGGGCCTCGGGGCCGCGCTCCCCCGTCCGGACCCGGACGACGTCCTCGACCGGCAGCGTCCAGACCTTGCCGTCGCCGATCCGCCCGGAGTGGGCGGCGCCGACGATCGCGTCGACGACCGCGGGGGCCTCGAAGTCGTCGGTGAGGACCTCGACCCGGATCTTCGGCACGAGCTCGATGGTGTACTCCGCACCGCGGTAGACCTCGGTGTGGCCGTGCTGGCGGCCGTAGCCGTTCGCCTCGGAAACGGTCATGCCGTGGATCCCGGCCGCCTCGAGGGCGTTCTTGACGTCGTCGAGCCGGTGGGGCTGGACGATCGCGGTGACGAGCTTCATGCCTTTGCCTCCGTAGTAGTGCGGGTCGCCGCGGGAGCGGTGGTCCCGGCGTCGGACGAGAACCGGCCGGCGCCGAGCGCCTCGTACGCCGACTCGCCGTGCTCGGCCTGGTCGATCCCGCCGACCTCCACATCCTCCGCCACGCGCCAGCCCATCGTCGCCTTGAGCGCCACCGCGATGATGGCGGTGATCACACCGGAGTACACCATCGCCACGACGGCGATGAGGACCTGGACGACGAGCTGGTTGGCGCCGCCGCCGTAGAGCAGACCCGTCTCGGTGGCGAGGAAGCCGATCCCGACGGTGCCCCACAGGCCGCTGACGAGGTGGACACCGACGACGTCGAGCGAGTCGTCGTAGCCGAGCTTGAACTTCAGGCCCACGGCCAGGGCCGACAGGGCGCCGGCGACCGCGCCGAGAGCGATCGAGCCGACCGGGTCGAGCGCGCCGGCGGCGGGGGTGATCGCCACGAGGCCGGCCACGACGCCGGAGGCGGCGCCGAGGGAGGTGGCGTGACCGTCGCGGAGCTTCTCCACGAGGAGCCAGCCGAGGACCGCGGCGGCGGTCGCGGTGGTGGTGTTGACCCACGCGAGGCCGGCGACGCCGTCGGCGGTGAAGGCCGAGCCCGCGTTGAAGCCGAACCAGCCGAACCACAGCAGCGCCGCGCCGAGCATGACCAGCGGCAGGCTGTGCGGACGCATGGGCACCTTGCCGAAGCCCTTGCGGCGGCCGACGACGAGCGCGAGGACCAGGCCGGCGACGCCGGCGTTGATGTGCACGACCGTGCCACCGGCGAAGTCGATGGGAGCGGCGATCCCGCCGAAGGGACCGTCGGCGCTGAGCAGCCCGCCGCCCCAGACCATGTGGGACATCGGGAAGTAGGACAGGGTCGCCCACAGGCCGGCGAAGACCATCCAGGTGGAGAACTTCGTGCGGTCGGCGATGGCGCCGGAGATCAGTGCGGTGGTGATGATCGCGAAGGTCGACTGGAACGCCACCCCGACCACGGCGGGGACGCCGTAGTCGTCGATGACGAACTCACCGGCCTCGTCGTAGATCGTCCCGGAGAGGCCGAACTGGTCGAACGGGTTGCCGAGGATGCCGGCGACGTCGCTGCCGTAGGACATCGACCAGCCCCACAGGACGTAGATGACGCCGACGAGGGCCATCGCACCGAAGGACATCATCATCATGTTGAGTACGGACTTCGACCGGGTCATGCCGCCGTAGAAGAGCGCCAGCCCGGGGGTCATGAGGAGCACGAGAGATGCTGAGATCAGCATCCACGCGGTTGCTCCGGTATCCAGCTCCATGGTTCCTCCCTCGCCAGCACGCTCGGCTGGCCAGGCACCACAGTCCATCGGCGACGTTTCGTCCGGTGCATCGCCATGTTTCGTCCGTGTGACGGAATCGCCCCCGGTGTGACGATCCTGTTGCGCGGGCCCGTTCGGCTCACGATGCGAGACGAATCGGTCCGGCGGAGGGACCTCGAGGGTCAGGGCGGCGCGTCCGGCGAGCCGCGTCGGCGGCCGGACCGGGTCCGTCGCCTCAGGACAGGAGCGCGTCGACGAAGTCCTCGGGGACGAACGGGGCGAGGTCGTCCGGGCCTTCGCCGAGGCCGACGAGCTTGACCGGGACGCCGAGCTCACGCTGGACGGCGACGACGATGCCGCCCTTGGCGGTGCCGTCGAGCTTGGTCAGGACGATGCCGGTGACATCCACGACCTCGGCGAAGACTTGCGCCTGACGCATGCCGTTCTGGCCGGTCGTGGCGTCCAGGACGAGGAGCACCTCACGCACGGGCGCCTCGCGGGACATCACGCGCTTGATCTTCCCGAGCTCGTCCATGAGACCGGCCTTGTTCTGCAGGCGGCCGGCGGTGTCGACGACGACGACGTCCGCGGCGCTCTCCCGGCCCGTCCGGACAGCGTCGAAGGCCACCGCCGCGGGGTCGGCACCCTCGCGCTCGGAACGGACGACGGGTACGCCGACCCGCTCGCCCCAGGTGCTGAGCTGGTCGGCCGCCGCGGCGCGGAAGGTGTCGGCGGCGCCGAGCACGACCGTGCGGTCCTCGGCGACGAGGAGCCGGGCGAGCTTGCCGACCGTCGTCGTCTTGCCCGTGCCGTTGACACCCACGACGAGCACGGTGGCGGGGTGCGCGAGGCCGTCGTCGCCGACGGCGGGGTCGAGGTGGAGCGTGCGGTCCAGCTCCGGACCGACGAGGGCGAGCAGCTCGCTGCGCAGGACCTCGCGCACGGCCGCGGGGTCGGTGGTGCCCAGCACCTTCGTGCGCGTGCGCAGGGTCTCCATGAGCTCCGTCGTCGGCCCCATGCCGACGTCGGCGAGGAGGAGGGTCTCCTCGATCTCCTCCCAGTCGCTCTCGGTGAGGTCGCCGCGGGAGAGGATCGACAGGAGCGTCTGGCCCAGGGCACCGGACCGGGCGAGACGCTCGCGCAGGCGCTGCATGCGACCGGCGACCGACTCGGGCCGCTCGAGGGTGGGGGTCGCCGGCTCCTCCCGCTCGAGGACCGCACTGGCCCCCTGGGCCGGTGCCTGGTCGGCCTCGAAGGGGCTGACCTCCTCGGCGGGGAGGGTGGGAGCACCGCCCCGGCGGCTCCGTGCGCCGGACGTCAGGGCGATGACACCGACGACGACGGCGACGAGGACGAGGACGGCGAGGACGATGACGATCCAGCTGATGTCGGTCACGCGGGACAGTCTGGCCCACGGCCGGGGGTGGGTGCGAGGCGGTCCGCCCTCAGCGGTCGGCGCGGCTGCGCGCGCGGGAGCGGGCGCGCTCGATCCGGGAGGCGATGTCCCCGGGACCGATGTAGGCCGGCTGGGCGGTCGGACCCATGTCGAAGATGTCCTCGAGGCCGGCCTCGGAGACGTCGGCCCGCCGGGTGCGCACCTGCTCCGCGGTGAGCTCCTCCGACCGCCAGGCGGCGACGGAGTCGCGCAGCCACTGCGCCCAGCCACCGTCGGGGCTGCGCTCGGAGAGGATGACGGCCAGGACGCCGAGCGCGCCGAGGACGGCGATGATCACTGCGAGGACGGCTCCGGTCATGCCTCCAGTATCACCTGACCGGCGCCGCGCGCACGGCCTGAGGTCCCACTGGTGCGGCGGGGGCGGCGGTGACCTTGCTCACCGCGACGCCGCTCACATCGCGGGTTCCGGCTCCTTCTCCAGCCGCTGGGAGATGACGGTCGTCACGCCGTCGCCGCGCATGGTCACCCCGTACAGCGCGTCGGCGATCTCCATGGTGCGCTTCTGGTGGGTGATGACGATGAGCTGGGAGTCCGAGCGCAGCTCGGTGAAGATCTCGAGCAGCCGTCCGAGGTTGACGTCGTCCAGTGCCGCCTCGACCTCGTCCATGACGTAGAACGGGCTCGGCCGCGCCTTGAAGATGGCCACGAGCAGCGCGACCGCGGTGAGCGAGCGCTCCCCGCCGGAGAGCAGGGAGAGCCGCTTGACCTTCTTGCCCGCCGGCCGGGCCTCGATCTCGATGCCGGTGGTCAGCATGTTCTCGGGGTCGGTGAGGACGAGCCTGCCCTCCCCGCCCGGGAAGAGCCGGGCGAAGACGCCCTCGAACTGCCGGGCGGTGTCCGCGTACGCCTCGGTGAACACGCGCTCGACCCGCTCGTCGACCTCCCGGACGATGTCCATGAGGTCCGCCCGGGACTTCTTGAGGTCGGCCAGCTGGTCGGTGAGGAACTTGTGCCGCTCGGCCAGGGCGGCGTGCTCCTCCAGGGCGAGGGGGTTGACCTTGCCCAGCCTGGCGAGGTCGCGCTCGGCCGCCCGCAGCCGCTTCTCCTGCTCTGCGCGCACGTAGGGCCGCGCCTCCGGCGGCTCGCCGTCCGGCCCGGGCGCGGTTCCCGGGACGGGCCGGTCGGGGCCGTACTCGTCGACGAGGACCTGCGGGTCGAGGCCGAGCTCGGCGACGGCGCGCTCCTCCAGCTGGGAGATCCGCAGGCGCTGCTCGGCGCGGGCGACCTCGTCACGGTGGGCGACGTCGGTGAGCTCGGCGAGGGTGCGCCCGATCCCGTCGAGCTCGGTGCGGACCGCGGCGAGGGCCTCCTCGCGCTCGGTCCGCTCGGCCTCGGCCCGTTCGCGCTCGGCGGCCGCCGCCTCCACGGAGGCCTCGATGGCGCGGGTGGCCGCCTCGGCGCCGGCGCGCACGTCCTGGGCCACCTGGGCCTGGGCGGCCCGCCGGGCCTCCCGCTCGGCGGCGCGGCGCCGGGCCTGCCGCTCGGCCTCCGCGGCCGCCCTCAGCGAGGCGGCCCGGCCCGCGATCGCCTTGACGCGCTCCTCGCAGGTGCGCACCGCCAGGCGGGCGTCGGTCTCGGCGGTGCGGGCGGCCCGGGCGACCTCGGTGGCGGCGTCGCGCACCTGGACGGCGCCGGCGAGGTCCTCCTCCGCCTGGGCGGGCTCACGGCGGGCGATCTCGAGCCGCTCGGCGAGGGCAGCGAGCTCGGCGGTGTGCTCGACGATCTCGGCCTCGGCGCGCGCGATCGCCGGCCGGGCGCGCTCCGCCTCGGCCTCGGCCCCGCGGACGGTCGCACCGAGGCGCCCGAGCCGCTCGGCGACGGCCGCGAGCCGGGCGTCCGAGGCGTGGAGGTCGGCCAGGGTGGTGCGGGCACGCTCGCGGGCCGCGGCCACCCGCTCGCGGGCCGGCCCCAGGGCGAAGCGGGCCTGCTCGGCCCGGGCGGCGGCGGCCTCCACCTCGGCGACGGCCTCCTCGTGGGCCGCGTGCAGCTCCAGCACGCTCGACCCGGGGGTCCCGCCGCGCGCGGCGTCGCCGGAGAGCAGGTCGCCCTCCCGGGTGACGGCGGTCAGCCCCGGGTCGGCGGTGACGACGCGGCGTGCCTCGGTGAGGTCCTCGACGACGACCACGCCGGTCAGGAGGCGAGCGATCGTCGCGGCGACGGCGGGGTCGGCGACGCAGACGAGCTCGGCGGCGGCGCGGCCGGCGGGCACCGGACGGGACGCCGGACCGGGCGTGGCGTCGTCGGCGCGGGCGACGAGGACGCGGACCTGACCGTCCCCGCCGTCGCGGGCCTGGCGCACCGCGTCGACGGCGACGTCGACGCTCTCCACGACGGCGGCGTCGGTGGCCTCCCCCAGGGCCGCGGCGATCGCGTTCTCGTACCCGGCCTCGATCGTGAGGTGGGCGGGCACGGCGCCGAGCACGCCCGGGAGGTCCGAGCCGAGGAGCGCCCCGGTGCCGTCCTTGCGGGTGAGGGAGAGCTCGAGGGTCTCGCGCCGCGCGGACCAGGTGGTCCGGTCGGCGTCGGCCGCGCGCTCGTCCTCGACGAGCCGGGTCACGGCCTCCTCGGCCTCCTCGAGCTCGACGGTCGCGGCCTCGTGCGCCTCGTCCAGGCCCTCCTCCCCCTCCTCGGCCCCGGCGACCTGCCGCTCGAGGGCGGCGAACTCCTCGCCGGCCGCGCGGGCGCGTTCCTGCGCCGCGGCGAGGGACTCGCGCAGCCGTCCGAGCTCGGCCTCGGCGGACTCCAGGCGCGAGCGCCGGGTGCCCACCTGACCGGTCAGCCGGGCCAGGCCCTCCCGCCGGTCGGCGACCCCCCGGTGCACCGCGGCGAGGGCGCGCTCGGCGTCCCGTTCGGACTCCTCCGCGGCCGTGCGGTCCGCGACGGCGGCCGCGAGGGCCTCCTTGAGCCGGGCGAGCTCCGCCTCGAGGGCGGCCTCCTCCTCACGGGCCGCGCCGGCGCGGGCGTCGAGCTCGTCGGGGTCGCGCCCCCCGGCGGGCTCGGCCGCCGCCGGGGCGCCGAGGAGGCGGCAGCGTTCGGCGGCGACGTCGGAGAGGGCCCGGAACCGTTCCCGCAGGCCGGACAGCCGGTACCACACGTCGGTGGCGCTGCCCAGGCGCGGGGCCGCGGCGGCGGCCTCCTGCTCCAGGGCCGTGAGCCGGGCCCGGGCCTCGTCCTGGGCCTGCTCGGTCTCGGCGCGCCGTCGCTCGAGGGCGCTGAGGTCGGCGCTCTCCTGCTCGAGGGTGGCGGTGAGCTGGACGAGGTCGTCGGCGAGGAGGCGGGCCCGGGCGTCCCGCAGGTCGGTCTGGACGACCTGGGCGCGGCGGACGACGTCCGCCTGCCGGGCCAGGGGTCCGAGCTGGCGGCGGATCTCGGCGGAGAGGTCACCCACCCGGGCAAGGTTGGCCTGCATCGCGTCGAGCTTGCGCAGCGCCTTCTCCTTGCGGCGCCGGTGCTTGAGCACCCCGGCGGCCTCCTCGATGAAGCCGCGGCGGTCCTCCGGGGTGGCCTGGAGGACCGAGTCCAGGCGCCCCTGACCGACGATGACGTGCATCTCCCGGCCCATGCCGGTGTCGGAGAGCAGCTCCTGGATGTCCAGGAGGCGGCACGGGGCGCCGTTGATGGCGTACTCCGAGCCGCCGGAGCGGAACAGCGTCCGGGAGATCGTCACCTCGGTGTACTCGATGGGCAGCAGCCCGTCGGTGTTGTCGATGGTGAGCGAGACCTCGGCACGCCCGAGGGGGGCGCGCGAGGAGGTCCCCGCGAAGATGACGTCCGCCATGGACCCGCCGCGCAGCGTCTTGGCGCCCTGCTCCCCCATCACCCAGGAGAGGGCGTCGACGACGTTGGACTTGCCCGAGCCGTTGGGGCCGACGACGCAGGTGATCCCGGGCTCGAGGTGCAGCGTCGTCGCGGACGCGAAGGACTTGAACCCTCGCAGCGTCAGCGTCTTCAGGTGCACGGGGGCAGCCTATTGCCCCGCGCGGGCGGGGCCGGGCAGGCCGTCCACAGGGACCCGACCGGGTCGGGTCAGAGCGCGGGGAACCACAGCCCGATCTCGCGGGCGGCGGACTCGGGCGAGTCGGACCCGTGGACGAGGTTCTGGACGACGGTGGTGCCCCAGTCCCGGCCCAGGTCGCCGCGGATCGTGCCGGGAGCGGCGCCGGTGGGCTCGGTCGTCCCGGCGAGGGAACGGAAGCCCTCGATGACCCGCCCGCCCTCGACGACGGCGGCCACGACCGGGCCGGAGCGCATGAACTCGACCAGCGGCGCGAAGAACGGCTTGCCCTGGTGCTCCGCGTAGTGCTCGGCGAGGAGGGCGTCGTCGGCCGTGCGCATCTCCAGGGCGACGATCCGGTACCCCTTGGCCTCGACGCGGCGCAGCACCTCTCCCGTGAGGCCGCGGGCGACGCCGTCGGGCTTGACGAGGACGAGGGTGCGCTCGGCGGGCGTGGCGGCGGCTGCGGAGGTGGTGGTCACGGGTGAGCACCCTACCGGCCCACCGGCACGGCCTGCCTGTGCTGGACTGGGAACGCCGGTCGCAGGACGGCCGCCACGCCACCCGGACCGTGCCAGAGGAGCAGCGGTGAGGATCGACCTGAAGAAGGACCGCAAGGACCTCTACCAGCCGGGCTCGGCGGACTTTGTCGAGGTCGACGTCCCGGCGATGACCTACCTGGCGATCGACGGCCGCGGGGACCCGGAGACGTCACCGGCGTACCCGGCCGCGGTGGCCGCTCTCTACGCCGGCGCGTACGCCGTGAGGTCCCGCCTGCGGGCCCGCACGGGCGACGAGCTCGTGGTCGGACCCCTCGAGGGTCTCTGGTCGAGCCCGGACCCCTCGTCGTTCGCGGCGGGCCGGAAGGACGACTGGGACTGGACCATGCTCACCCCCCTGCCCGAGCAGGTGAGCCAGGACGACGTCGCACGGGGCCTGCCCGACGCCGCGCGGAGGAAGCCGGGCCTGCCGGTCGCCGACGTCCGCACGCTCCGCCTGGAGGAGGGGCGGTCGTTGCAGATCATGCACGTCGGAGGCTACGACACCGAAGCGGCCACCCTGGCCCGCCTGCACGGCCAGATCATGCCCGCCAGGGGCCTGACGTGGAACGGCCGGCACCACGAGATCTACCTGAGCGACCCCCGGAGGGTCTCACCGGAGCGGCTGCGGACGGTCCTGCGTCAACCCGTCAGGCCGACGGGCTGACCGCGACCGGCGCGAATCCTCAGGCTGCCGGGACCTCTCAGGTCAGCGGGCCTGACCGGGGGTGGCATCGGCGGCACCGGTCGCGTCGGTGGGCTCGGCGGCGTCGACGCCACCGGTCGCCGCCGCGGCACCGGAGGCACCGTCCCGCAGCGCGAGCTCGGCGGCGTAGCGCTCCTGACGCTCGACGTCGATCCGGCCGCCGAGCTGGAGAGAGACCGCCCAGATCAGCGCGAAGACCACCCCGACGACGAACATCATCGGCACGACGAGGCCGCTGGCGACGAGCACCAGCTGGACGATCGAGCCGGCCACGAGCCCCACCCTCGGCCGGCGCAGCGCCGCCGTGGCCAGCACGGCGGCCAGCATGACCCCGCCGCCGGCGCCCCACACGAGAGGCCGGTCGGCCAGGCGCAGCCCGTGGGCGACGAGCGTGGCGAAGAGCACGACGAACGCCTCGCTGACCAGGATGGTCCGGGCGAACAGCAGGCGCGCGGAGCCGGGCGGGCGGGGCGCGGCGTCGGTGGTGCTCACCCGGTCCAGGGTACCGGCGCGGTCACCCGCTCCCGCGCCTGCGCGGGCGCCCGCACGCCCTCCGGGCGCCCGCACCGGGTCCGGCGCGCGCTACTCCTCGCCGAAGCCGTCCTCGACGACCTTGGTGATCTCCGCCAGGGCGTCGTCGGCGTCGGGACCGTCGGCCCGTACCCGCAGCTCCTCGCCCTGGCCCAGGCCCAGGCCCATGAGGGCCAGCACCGAGGTGGCGTCGACGTCGTTGACGCTGACCTCGGCGTCGTACCGCGACGCCAGGCGCGCCAGGAGCGCGGCGGGGCGGGCGTGCAGCCCCACGGAGTTGCGCAGGGTCAGCACGACGGTGCGGCCCCCGTCGGCGGGCTCGGGCGGCGGGGCCTGACCGGCGTGGGCGAAGCTGGCCGCCGCGGCGGCCGCCGTGCGCGCCACGGCGGCCGCGTCCGCGCCGCCCTGGGCGGCGACGGCCCCGGCGACGGTCCCCTCGACGAGGGGGCCGTCGGCCAGGGTCACCCGCTCGCGGTCGTCGTCGTCGAGCATCTCCAGCACCGACTCGGCGGTCATCGTCGCCGAGCCCAGGTCGGTGAGGACGACGACCTCACCGGCGCCGAGGAGCTCGAGGACGGCCTCCTCGACCTTGGTGAAGCTCGTACCGACGCCGCCCTCGTCCGTCCCGCCGGCGGCGCGCAGGGCGACGTCGGGCGCCATCTGGGCGGCGACCTCCACGACCCCGTCGGCCAGCCGGGCGGAGTGCGAGACGACGACGATGCCGGTGCGCACCGCCCGCCCGTGCGCGCCGTCGGGGCTCACGCGCCGGCCCCGGCGGCCTCCGCGGCCTCCGCCGCGGCCACGAGCAGGAGGGCGGACGACTGGGCGCCGGGGTCCCGGTGACCGGCGGAGCGCTCACCGAGGTAGCTCGCCCGGCCCTTGGTGGCGACCATCGGGATGGTGGCCTCCGAGCCCTCGACGGCGGCGTCGGCCGCGGCCCGCATCGCCTGCACCGGGCCCGCACCCGCCTCGGCGGCCTCGCGGGCCGCCACGGCGGCCGGGGTCCAGGCGTCGACCATCGTCTTCTCGCCGGTGTCGGCCTTGCCCCGCGCCCGGATGCCCTCGAGGGCGGCCTCGAGCATCGTCGCGACCCCGGCGGCGTCGAGGTCGCCGTCGGCACCCTTGGCCGCCCGGAGGAAGGCGGTGCCGTACAGCGGCCCCGCCGCCCCGCCGACGGTGGACATCAGCGTGGTGGCCACCGTCTTGAGCACCTCCCCGGGGGAGGCCGGCTCGGCCCCGGCGAGCTTGGCGGCCACGGCGGTGAATCCGCGGTCCATGTTCTCGCCGTGGTCACCGTCGCCGATGGCCCGGTCGAGCTCGATCAGCTCGATCCGGTTCTCCGAGACGACCTTCGTCGCGCGGGCGATCCAGTCCATCGCCCAGGCGGTCCCCAGGGTGGCAGCGCTCATACGTCCTCTTCCTTCCGTCGCGCCCTCAGACCCCGCGCCGCAGCGCCGGGGTGTTCACGGGGGCGTCCCACAGCTGCGTCAGCTCCTCATCCAACCGCAGCACAGTGATCGAGGCACCCTGCATCTCGAGGGAGGTGATGTAGTTCCCGACGAGCGAGCGCGTGACCTCCAGCCCCTTGCCGGCGAGGACGTCGTGGGCGTGGTTGTAGACGAGGTACAGCTCGGACAGCGGGGTGCCGCCCATCCCGTTGACGAAGAGGAGCACCTTCTCCCCCGACCCGACCTTGAGGTCCTCCAGCACCGGCTCGAGGAGGCGCTCGGTGATCTCGTCCGCACCGGCCATGGCGATCTTGTGCCGCCCGGGCTCGCCGTGGATGCCGATGCCGATCTCGATCTCGTCGTCGGCGAGGTCGAAGGAGGGCTTGCCCGCGTGGGGCACCGTGCAGGCCGTCAGGGCCACCCCCATCGACCGCACGTTCTTGATGACCTTCTCGGCGACCGCGACGACGGCGTCGAGGTCGTCCCCGCGCTCGGCGGCGGCGCCGGCGATCTTCTCCACGAGGACCGTGCCGGCGACGCCGCGCCGGCCGGCGGTGTAGAGGGAGTCCTCGACGGCGACGTCGTCGTTGACGACGACGGCCTTGACCGTGATGTCCTCGGCCTCGGCGAGCTCGGCGGCGGTCTCGAAGTTGAGGACGTCGCCGGTGTAGTTCTTCACGATGTGCAGGACGCCCGCGCCGCCGTCGGCGGCCTTGGTCGCCTCGAGGATGGGCTCGGGCGTCGGGGAGGTGAACATCGCGCCGGGGACGGCCGCGTCGAGCATCCCCGCGCCCACGTAGCCGGCGTGCAGGGGCTCGTGCCCGCTGCCGCCGCCGGAGACCAGCCCCACCTTGCCCTTGACCGCACCGCCGGCCCGCGAGACGAAGAGCGGGTCCTCGTGGACGACGACGTGCTCCGGATGGGCCAGGCCGAACCCGCGCAGGGACTCGGGGACGACGCGCTGGGGGTCGTTGATGAGCTTCTTCACCGACGTGCTCCTTCGGTAGCCGGACGGGGCCCGACCCGGGCCCCGCCGCCCATCCTGGCCCCTACCCCGGGCCCCCGACCAGGGAAGAGGGACGATTCTCCCGGTCGGGCGCCCTCACGGCACGAACGTGCAGCGCCCGGTGCGCGGCGCGCTCAGCCGCGTCCGAACAGCGTCCGTGCCTCGGCCGCCAGGATGACGGAGCCGACGACGAGCACCCCGGTGGTCGTCACGACCTCCTCGGCGTCGGCCTCGGCGAGGGTGACGGCGGCGTCGAGGGCGTCGTCGAGGCGCGCCGCGACGTGGACGCGCTCCTCCCCGAAGACGTCCCGGGCGATCTCGGCGAGGTCGTCGACGTCCATGGCCCGGTCGGTCCCGGCCCGCGTGACGACGATCTCGGCCAGGAACGGCTCGAGCCCGGCGAGGATGCCCTCGGCGTCCTTGTCCGCCATGACGCCCACGACGCCCACGAGGTGGGAGAGCTCGAAGGCCTCCTCCACCGCCTCGCGCAGGGCCTCGACGCCGGCGGGGTTGTGGGCGGCGTCGACGAGGACCGACGGGCTGCGGCGCACCACCTCCAGGCGTGCCGGGGAGTCGACGCCCGCGAAGCCCTGCTCCACGACGCCGGCGTCGAGGGCGCCGCCGCCGAAGAACGCCTCGACCGCCGCGAGCGCGAGGACGGCGTTGCGGGCCTGGTGCCGGCCGTGCAGGGGGACGAAGACGTCCTCGTAGACCCCGGCGGGCGTGCGCAGGGTGACCAGCTGCCCGCCGACCGCGACCTGGCGGTCGAGCACGGCGAGCTCGGCGCCCTCGCGCAGCACGGTGGCACCGTGCTGCGCGGCGGCGGAGAGGATGACGCCCTCGACGTCCTCGTGCTGCTCCGCGACGACGACGGTGGCCCGCTCCTTGATGATGCCGACCTTCTCCGCGGCGATGTCGACGAGGTCGTGCCCGAGCCAGCGCTCGTGGTCGCGCTCGACGGCGGTGATCACGGCGATCTCGCCGTCGGCGACGTTGGTGGCGTCCCAGCGCCCGCCCATGCCGACCTCGACGACCGCGACGTCGACCGGGGCGTCGGCGAAGGCGGCGTAGGCCATGACGGTGAACACCTCGAAGAAGCTCAGGCGGGGCCCGCCGGCCGCCTGCGAGCGGTCGTCCACCATCGCGACGTACGGGGCGACGTCCTCCCACGTGGCCACGAAGGCGTCCGGGGAGATGGGCTCGCCGTCGAGGGCGATGCGCTCGCGCACCGTGTGCAGGTGCGGGGAGGTGAACCGGCCGGTGCGCAGGCCCTTCTCGCGCAGGAGCCGCTCGATCATCCGCGCGGTCGACGTCTTGCCGTTGGTGCCCGTGAGGTGGATGACCGGGTAGGAGCGCTGGGGGTCCCCGAGGAGCTCGAGGACGTCGCGCACCCGGTCCAGGCTCGGCTGGACGTCGTGCTCGGGGGCCCGGGCGAGGATGTCGAGGTAGATCCGCCGGACCTCCTCCTCCGCCTGGGCGTCGGCGACGTCGGCCGCGCCGCCGTCGGGCTCGGCGAGGACCTCCTGGGCGACGTCGGGGTCCGGGCCGGCGATGAGGGCCGAGGAGAGCAGCGCCCGCAGGCCGGCGTCCTCGTCCTCGGCGGCGGCCGGGGAGGCGCCCTCCGCGCCGGGGACGTCGGGGACATCGGGGACGTCGGGCGCGTCGGCCTCGGCCATGAACGCGTCGATGAGCCCGCGGGACTCGCGGTCGGCCTCCTCGGGGGTGCGCTCGCTCATCACGCCTCCTTCCGCACGGCGACCTGCGCCGTCGTGACGTCGTCGCCGGTGACGGTGAGGTCCACCGCCAGGGTCTCGGCCGCGATGAGCTCGCGGTGGGCCTCGACCCACGCCAGCCGGTCGGCCGGCACGGTCAGGGACAGGGCGATGCGGTCGGCGACGTAGAGCCCCGCCGCCTTGCGCTCGTCCTGGACCTGGCGGACCAGGTCGCGGGCGTAGCCCTCGGCGGCGAGCTCGTCGTCGACCTCGAGCTCGAGGGCGACGAAGCCGCCGCCCGGCAGCACGTCGGCGGCCACCCGGCCGCCGGCCTGCTCACCGAGGTCGATGCGGGTGGTGAGCTCGTACTCGCCGGGGACGAGGGTCAGCGGCGCGCCGTCGAGGTCGAGGGTGACCACGCCGTCGGCCTCGGCCCAGCGGCCCTCACGGGCGGCGGCGAAGATCTGCTGGGTGTGCCGGCGCTTGGCCGGGTCCAGCTCGCGCGGGAGCACCTTGAGGTCGCGGGCGACGGTGAGGTGGGACCGCTCCGGGGTGAGCAGGACGACGTCCTTGACGTTGACCTCCGAGGCCACCAGCGCCGCGAACGGCTCCAGCGCCGCGGGGTCGTCCACGACGACGGTGAGCCGGCGCAGCGGCTGGCGCACGCGGATCCTCGCCCCCTTGCGCAGGGCGTGGGTGAGCGAGACGACGTCGCGCACGGCGTCCATCGCGGCGACGAGGGCGTCGTCCGCGACGGCGTCGGGCAGCTCGGGCCAGTCGGTGAGGTGCACGCTGCGCCCGCCGGTCAGGCCCCGCCAGATCTCCTCGCTGACGAGCGGGGCGAGCGGCGCCATGACGCGGGTGAGGACCTCCAGGGCGGTCCACAGGGTGTCGAACGCGCCGGTCTCCTCGTCCCAGAACCGCTGCCGGGAGGTGCGCACGTACCAGTTGGTCAGCAGGTCGAGGTGCTCGCGCACCGCCTGCGTGGCGCCGGGGACGTCGTACGCCTCGAGCTGGGTACGCACCCCGGCGGCGAGGTCGCGGGTGCGCGCGAGGAGGTAGCGGTCCATGACGTCGAGACGGGCGACGGCGGCCGGGTCGTCGAGCGCGACCGGCCGGGCGAGGTAGCCCTTCCCGCCGTCGAGCGTGCCGGCGTACAGGGCGAAGAAGTACCAGGTGTTCCACAGCGGGAGGAGGACCTGGCGGACGGTCTCGCGGATGCCCTCCTCGGTGACGACGAGGTTCCCGCCGCGCAGGATCGGCGAGCTCATGAGGAACCAGCGCATGGCGTCGGACCCGTCGCGGTCGAGGACCTCGGTGACGTCGGGGTAGTTGCGCAGGGACTTGCTCATCTTGCGCCCGTCCGAGCCCAGGACGACGCCGTGGGAGACGCAGCTGAGGAACGCCGGCCGGTCGAACAGCGCCGTGGCCAGGACGTGGAGGGTGTAGAACCACCCGCGGGTCTGGCCGATGTACTCCACGATGAAGTCACCGGGGTAGTGGTTCTCGAACCAGTCGCGGTTCTCGAAGGGGTAGTGCACCTGCGCGTAGGGCATCGAGCCCGAGTCGAACCACACGTCCAGGACGTCGGGGATGCGCCGCATGGTCGACCGCCCCGTCGGGTCGTCCGGGTTGGGCCGGGTCAGCTCGTCGATGAAGGGCCGGTGAAGGTTCGGCCGGCCCTCCCGGTCCAGGGGCAGGCGCCCGAAGTCGGCCTCGAGCTCGGCGAGGGAGCCGTAGACGTCGGTGCGCGGGTGCTCGGGGTCGTCGGAGACCCACACCGGGATGGGGGTGCCCCAGTACCGGTTGCGGGAGATCGACCAGTCCCGGGCGCCGGCGAGCCAGTGCCCGAACTGGCCGTCCTTGATGTGGTCCGGGACCCAGGTGATCTCCTGGTTGAGCTCGACCATCCGGTCGCGGAACTCGGTCACCCGGACGAACCAGCTCGAGACCGCCTTGTAGATGAGCGGCTTCCGGCAGCGCCAGCAGTGCGGGTAGGAGTGGTCGTACGTCTCCTGGCGCACGAGCACGGCGCGCTCGGCCGGTGCGGACCGGGCCAGGGGGCCGGTGCCGTGCTTGAGGTCGGCGATGATCGCCCGGTTGGCCTCGAAGACCTGGCTGCCGGCGTAGTCGGGGACCTCGGCGGTGAACCGGCCGCCGTCGTCGACGGGGACGACCGTGCCGATCCCGGCGGCGGCGCACACGGCCATGTCGTCCTCACCGAAGGCCGGGGCCTGGTGGACCAGGCCGGTGCCGTCCTCGGTGGTGACGTACTCGGCGGCCAGGACGGTCCAGGCGTTCGGTCCGGGCGCCTCGTCGTCGGGCCGGCCGACGTAGTAGTCGAAGATCGGGTGGTAGCGGCGCCCGACGAGGTCGGCCCCGACCGCGGTCGCGACGACCTCGGGGTCCTCCCCCAGCTCGCGGGCGTAGGCGGCCAGGCGCGAGCGGGCCAGGAGGACCCGCTCACCGGCCAGGGGCCCCTCGGCCGGGACGACGGTGACGTACTCGATGGCCGGGCCGACGGCGACGGCGAGGTTGGACGGCAGGGTCCAGGGGGTGGTGGTCCAGATGAGGGCGAGCTCGCCGGTGTCCAGGCGCAGGCCGACCGTGACGGCCGGGTCCTGGCGGTTGGCGTAGACGTCGTCGTCCATGCGCAGCTCGTGGTTGGACAGCGGGGTCTGGTCGTTCCAGCAGTACGGCAGCACGCGGTAGCCCTCGTAGGCCAGGCCCTTGTCGTAGAGCTGCTTGAACGCCCAGACGACGGACTCCATGTACGTGGTGTCGAGCGTCTTGTAGTCGTTGTCGAAGTCGACCCAGCGGGCCTGGCGGGTGACGTACTCGCGCCACTCGCCGGTGTAGCGCAGCACGGAGTCCTGGCAGGCCTTGTTGAAGGCCTCGATGCCCATCTCCTCGATCTCGGACTTGTCCTTGATCCCCAGGATCCGCTCGGCCTCGAGCTCGGCGGGCAGCCCGTGGGTGTCCCAGCCGAACCGGCGCTCGACCCGGCGGCCGAGCTGGGTCTGGAAGCGCCCGACGACGTCCTTGACGTACCCGGTGAGCAGGTGGCCGTAGTGGGGCAGGCCGTTGGCGAAGGGCGGGCCGTCGTAGAAGACGAACTCGTTGGCGCCGTGGTCGCCGGCCTCGCGTGCCTCGACCGAGGCCCGGAAGGTGTCGTCGGCGGCCCAGTGGTCCAGGACCTCGCGCTCGAGGGCGGGGAAGCTGGGCGAGGCCTGCACCTCGCTGCCGGGGCGGTGGAGGGGGTAGCGCTGCGGCTGGTCGGCCAATGGTGCTCCTCGGTCGGTGGCGGCACAGGGTGCGAGGACGACGGCGCGTCCGGGGGCGCGCAGCCGCGGTACCACCTCGCTTGCCGCGACGCGCCCGGGGGCGCGGTCGTGACCGCTCGAGCAGGCTGTGACGGGCCCACCCGTCCGGTTCTAGTAGGACCGACGGCTCCTGGGAGCCGGCAGCCCGTTCTTCCGGAGGCTCACCGGTGATGGCCGGGTCGACGCCTGTGCGCAGCAGTTTAGCGCCGCCGCCCCGGTCGGCCCTCCCGGGAGGACCGGCCGGTCCGTCCGTGAGGTGCGCCGGCGACCTGCCGGTCCGCGAGCGCTCAGTCCTCGCGGGCGACCAGGGTGTTCGAGGCCTGGGCGCGGGGGCGGATGACCATGGTGTCGACGTTGACGTGCGCCGGGCGGGTCAGGCACCACACGATCGCGTCGGCGACGTCGTCGGCCACGAGCGGCTCGGCCACCCCGGCGTAGACCTGGGCGGCGGCGTCGGCGTCGCCGCCGAGGCGCTTGAGGGAGAACTCCTCGGTGCGCACCATGCCCGGGGCGATCTCGATGACGCGCAGCGGCCGCCGGACGAGCTCCAGGCGCAGCGTGGTCGCGATGGCCCGCTCGGCGTGCTTGGCGGCCACGTACCCCCCGCCGCCGGGGTAGGTGTCGTGCGCGGCGGTGGAGGTGACGAAGAGGAGGTCGCCGCCGCCGTCGGCCCCGACGTGGTCGAGGAGCTCCTGGGTGATCCGCAGGGTGGCCAGGACGTTGAGGTCGTACATGCGGCGCCAGTCCTCGACGCTGCCCTCGGCGACCGGGTCGCTGCCGTGGGCGCCGCCGGCGTTGTTGACGAGCGCGTGCAGGGGCCCGGTGGCGCGCACGTGGTCGGCCAGGGCGGCGACGTCGGCGGCGTCGGTGAGGTCCGCCGTCCAGATCTCGCAGCCGGTCTCCTCGGCGAGGGCCTCCAGGCGGGCGGTGCGCCGCGCCGTCGCCACGACCTCCCAGCCCTCCCGGGCGAGCCGGCGGACCGTGGCCGCGCCGATCCCGGAGGAGGCGCCGGTGACCAGGGCCCGCGGTGCACGACGGTCGGCGGGGGCGGGCGCGGCATTCGTCATGGGTGGCATCATGCCGCGTCCCGGGTGATGGCCCTACTGTCGTGACAGGAGAGCGGGAAGCGACGACGGGAGAGTCATGAGGGTCGGGTTCATCGGTGCGGGCAACATGGCGTCGGCGATCGTGCGGGGCGTCGTGGCCGCCGGAGCGGTGGCGGTGGAGGACCTGGCGGTCACCAGCGCCCACGGCCACTCCGCGCAGAGCCTCGCCCGGGAGACCGGGGTGGACGTCCTCGGCTCGAACGAGGAGCTCGTCGAGGCCGTCGGCCCCGGCGGCGCCGTCGTCCTGGCCGTCAAGCCGCACATGATCCCCGGCGTCCTCGCCCCGCTGCGGGACCTCCTCGAGGAGTACGGCTCCCTGGTGGTCTCCCTCGCCGCCGGCACGTCCCTCGCGGACCTGGCCGACCTGCTCGCACCCGGCCAGGCGGTGGTGCGGGTCATGCCCAACGTCAACGCCCAGATCGGGGCCGGGATGGCGGCGGTGTGCGGCAACGACGAGACCACCGACGAGCAGGTCGACGCCGTCGTCGGGCTCTTCGAGTCCGTCGGCTCCGCCCTCGTCCTGCCCGAGCGGGACTTCCCCGCCTACACCGCGGTGGCGGGGTCCTCCCCCGCGTTCGTCTTCACCTTCATCGAGGCCCTGGCGCGCGGCGGGGTGCGCAACGGGCTGCCCAAGGCCCAGGCGGTGCGGATCGCCGCCCACGCGGTCCTGGGCAGCGCCCGCCTCGTGCTCGAACGGGCCGGCGACGGCGTCACCCCGGCCGACCTCGTCGACACCGTGTGCTCCCCCGGCGGGACGACCGTGGCCGGTCTGGTCGCCATGGAGGAGGCCGGGTTCTCCCCCGCCGTGGTCCGCGGGGTCCAGGCGACCGTCGACCGGGACCGCGAGCTGAGCGGGAGCTGACTCGCCGGCGCCTCCGGTCCCGACTCACGGCGAGCCGCGACCTGGACCTGTGCATGGCGCCCGCCTGACCGACCGCTCTTCCTGTGGACGCACGAGGCTGACCCCGAGGCCCTGAGCTCGACATGCCGACCCAAGCCGCAGGACGAGGCCCCGACGCGCTGCGCGCGGTGTGAATGATCGGCGGGGCACGTCCGGCTGGACGTGCCCCTCCGGCCTGCCGGCGAGGCGGCCGGGTCCCAGCTTGTTCGAGACTGCCCGTCCCCAGGGGGTTACGCCTCACCTGCGGCGTTGTTACCGTGGAGGGTATGCGGAGGACACCCCGTGCGGCCCTGGCGGCCGCAGTGCTGGTCACCGCCGCCGCCCTGGCGCCGGCGGCCGCGGCCGACCCCGACGCGCCCACGAAGGTCCGCCCCGAGGTCCCCTCCAGCGTGCGGGTGGCGACCTACAACGCCTCGCTCAACCGAGCCGCTGCCGGCGAGCTCGTCGAGGACCTCACCAAGGGCGACGACGCGCAGGCCGCGGCCATCGCCCAGGTCCTGCAGATCACCCGCCCCGACATCGTGCTGCTCAACGAGTTCGACCACGACGACGACGGTCTCGCCGTCGACCTCTTCCGCGAGAACTACCTCGAGGTCTCCCAGCACCACGAGGAGCCGCTGCACTACCCCTACGCGTACACCGCGCCGGTGAACACCGGGGTGCCCTCCGGGCTCGACCTGGACAACGACGGCACGGTCGGTGGCCCCGGGGACGCGCTGGGCTTCGGCTTCTTCCCCGGCCAGTTCGGCATGGTCGTGCTGTCCCGGTACCCGATCGTCACCGACGACGTCCGGACGTTCCAGAACTTCCGCTGGGCGGACATGCCCGGCGCGCTCCTGCCGGACGACCCCGCCGTCGCCGGTGCGGGCGACTGGTACGACGACGCCGAGCTGGCCGCGCTGCCGCTGTCCAGCAAGTCCCACTGGGACGTGCCGGTGCAGGTGTGGGGCCGGACCGTCCACGTCCTGGCCGCCCACCCCACACCGCCCACCTTCGACGGCGTGGAGGACCGCAACGGCCGGCGCAACCACGACGAGATCCGACTCTGGGCCGACTACGTCGCCGGCGGGCGTGACGCGGGGTACATCTACGACGACGACGGCGGGCGCGGCGGTCTGCCGGCGAACGAGCGTTTCGTCATCGTCGGCGACTACAACGCCGACCCCCTCGACGGCGACTCCGTCCCCGGTGCCATCGACCAGCTCCTCGAGAACCCTCGTGTCCGGGACCCCGAACCCACCTCCACCGGCGCCGTGGAGGCGGCACTGACCCAGGGCGGGGCGAACATCCTCCACCGCGGCGACGACGCCCTGGACACCGCCGACTTCAACGACGACCCCGCGCCGGGGAACCTGAGGGTCGACTACGCGCTCCCCTCCAAGCACCTCCCCGTGGCGGGCTCCGGGGTCTTCTGGCCCGCAGCCGACGAGCCGGGCTCGGAGCTCACCGGTCAGTTCCCGTTCCCCACCTCCGACCACCGGCTGGTCTGGGTGGACCTGCGCCTGGTGGGGCGCCGGTAGCTCGGCGCGTAGGATCATCCACGGGTGCCCGCGGCTGACGTGCCGCGGGGCGCGGGCCTGGACGTGGGCCCCCGGCCTGTTCCCCCACCGGCCGGCGTGCAGCGAGGTGACTGCGTGCCAGGCGGCCCCCGCCGAGCTCGAAGGAGCCGACCATCCGCCGCGCCCACCGTCTGCTGTCCACGACCGCCGTCCCCACCGCCGCGCTGCTCACCGCCGCTGCGCTCACCGCGTGCGGGGCGGGCGCCGGCGCCGACCCAGCCACCTCCGACACCGCCTCCGCGTCCGCCGACGGAGCGGAGTCGGACTTCCCGCTCACGGTGAGCACCTGCGGGGTCGAGACCACCCTGGAGGCCCCGCCGGAGCGGATCGTGACGATCAAGTCCTCGGCGACGGAGATGGTCCTCGCGCTCGGCGCCGGGGACCGCCTCGTCGGCACCGCGTTCGCCGACGGGCCGCTGCCCGGAGGGCTCGCCGAGGTCGAGCCACCCGTCCTGGCCGAGCAGAACCCGGCGAGCGAGAGCGTCCTCGAGCTCGAGCCCGACCTCGTCTACGCCGGCTGGGAGTCCAACCTCTCCGCCGACGGCGCGGGCGAGCGGGCGATGTACGAGGACCTCGGGATCTCCACCTACGTCTCACCGTCGGCCTGCAAGGCCCCCGACCAGCAGCCCGAGAAGCTCACCTTCGACCTCGTCATGGACGAGATCACCCAGATGGGCGCGGTCCTCGGCCGCACCGACGCCGCCGCAGAGCTGGTCGCGGCCCAGCGCGCCGAGCTGGCCGCGGTCGAGCCGGCCGGCGACGGGCGCACGGCCCTGTGGTACTCCTCGGGGACCGAGACGCCCTACGTGGGCGCGGGGATCGGGGCGCCGCAGATGATCATGGAGGCCGCCGGGCTGGCGAACATCGCGGACGACGTCGCGGACACGTGGACGTCGCTGGCCTGGGAGGCCGTCGCCGAGGAGGACCCGGACGTCATCGTCCTGGTCGACGCCGCCTGGAACACCGCCGAGCACAAGATCGACACGCTCGAGGCCAACCCGGTCACCGCGACCCTCACGGCCGTGCGCGAGGGCCGCTACGTCACCGTCCCGTTCCCGGCCAGCGAGGCGGGGGTGCGCAGCGTCCCCGCCGCGGCCGACCTCGCGGACCAGCTCGCCGAGCTCGGGAGGACCGACTGACCACGACCGCGCCACCGCGGCGCCGGGCCCACGCCGGCCGGGTGCGGCTCCCGCTCGCCCTCGTCGCCCTCACCGGCGCCCTCCTGGTGGCCGCCACCTGGGCGGTCACCCTGGGGCAGGCGGACATCGGGGCCGGCCAGGTGTGGGCCTCGGCGCTGCACCACACGTGCTCGGCGGTGGGCGCCACGTGCGGGGCGGACCCGCTCACCACGATCCAGGACGCCATCGTCTGGCAGGGCCGCGCCCCGCGCGTGGTCACCGCCGCGGCGGTGGGCGCGGGCCTGGCGCTGGCCGGGGCCGTCATGCAGGCCCTCATGCGCAACCCCCTGGCGGACCCCTACCTGCTGGGGGTCTCCTCGGGGGCTGCCGTCGGCGCGGTCCTCGTCCTCGTCCTCGGGGTCGCGGTGGCGCTGCCGGTGGCGGCGTTCGCCGGCGCGTTAGCGGCGCTCGTGATCACCCTCGCCCTCGCCACCGGCCGGACCGGGTCGCTGTCCCCGGTGCGCACCGTGCTCGCCGGGGTGGCGGTGGCCCAGGTGGGCTCCGCCGTCGTCAGCCTCGTCATCTTCTGGTCCGCCACCGGGGACTCCTACCGCGAGATCCTCTCCTGGCTCCTGGGCTCCCTCGCCGCGGCCACCTGGGGCGACGCCGCGCTCACGGCGGGCGCGACCGTCGTGGTCGGCGCCGTGCTCCTCGGCCACGGCCGCACCCTGGACGCCTTCACGTTCGGGGACGTCTCGGCCGCCTCGCTCGGTGTCGACGTCCGCCGCGCCCGGTGGCTCCTGCTCACCGCCACCGCCCTGCTCACCGGCGCGCTGGTGAGCGTGGCCGGCTCGATCGGGTTCGTCGGGCTGGTCCTGCCGCACGCGGTGCGGTTCCTCACCGGCCCCCGCCACCACCGGCTCCTGCCGGTGTCCGCGCTCGCCGGGGCGGTCTTCCTCCTCCTCGCCGACACCGCGGCCCGCAGCCTGTTCGAGCCGCGGGAGCTGCCCGTCGGCATCCTCACCGCCGCGGTCGGGGCACCCGTGTTCGCGCTCCTCCTGCGCCGGAGCGCGACATGAGACCCGCCACCACGTCGGAGGTCGCCGTCGCGCCGGCCGGGCACGCCCACGAGACCCCCGCGCACGGCCCGGCCCTGGAGGTCCTGGACCTCGGTGTGGTCCTCGGCGGGCACGTCGTCCTCGACGGCGTCCGTGCCACGGCGCCGCCGGCCGCCGTCACCGCGGTGGTCGGGCCGAACGGGTCGGGCAAGTCCACGCTGCTGCGCACCGTCGTCGGCGCCCTGCCGCCAGGCCGGGGTGCGGTGCGGCTCGCGGGCGAGGACCTCCTGGCGATGGCCCGTCGGCGCCGGGCCCGGCAGGTCGCCCTGGTCGAGCAGGACAGCGCCGCCGACGTCTCGCTCGACGTCCTCGACGTCGTCCTCCTCGGTCGCACCCCGCACAGCTCCCGGTGGGGCGGCGACTCCGTCGCCGACGTCGCCCTCGCGTCCGACGCGCTCGAGCGGGTGGGTGCGGCGGACCTCACCCACCGCGACGTCGCCACGCTCTCCGGCGGCGAGCGCCAGCGGGTCCACCTGGCGCGGGCACTGGCCCAGCAGCCCGGGCTGCTGCTGCTGGACGAGCCGACGAACCACCTCGACGTGGCCGCCCAGCTCGCCGTCCTCGGCCTGGCCCGCGGCCTCGCCGCGACCGGGATGACCGTGCTCACCGCCCTGCACGACCTCGACCACGCGCTGCGGTACTGCGACCAGGTGGTCGTCCTGCAGGAGGGCCGGGTGGTCGCCGCCGGGCCGCCCGGGGCGGTGCTCACCGCGGAGCTGGTCTCGGCGGTCTACGGGGTGCGTGCGCGCCGGGTCTCGGTGGACGGGCGCGACCTGCTCCTCCTCGACCCGGCGTAGGGCGTCTCAGAGGTCGGAGCCGCGCCGGAACATGTCCTCCTCCGGCGGGCGCACCAGCGCCCTGGCGCCGTCGCCGTCCTCGGTCGTGACGAGGTGGCCGAGGCCCCGCACCACCGCCACCGGCCGGCCGGTGGCCTTGCCGCGCACCAGGTCGGCCGCCGCGGCGATCTCGTCGGCGGCCGCGACGACGGTGACCTTCAGCTCCCGGCCGTAGGCGTCGCGCCGCCCGCGCAGGTCGTCCAGGACCCGAACCCCGGCAGCCCCGATGCTCATGTCGGTCAGGCCCCGGCGCCACGGCCGCCCGGCGGTGTCGGTGACGAGCACCCCCGGCCGTACACCGAACCGGGCGTGCAGGCCTCGGCGCAGCCGCCGGGCCGAGTCGTCCGGGTCCTCGGGCAGGAGCAGGGCGGTGCCCGCGGGGACGTCGGAGGAGTCCACGCCCGCGGCGGCCATGACCAGACCCTGGCGGTTCTCCACGATGCGCAGCACGCCGCCGTCGGGGCGGGCACGCTCGGCCACCACCCGGACGGTCTCACCCGCGACGACCCGCTCCCGCTCGGCGTCGTCGCGGGCCGCGACGAGGCGGCCCTCGGCCTTGGCGACCACCTTCGACGCGACGACGACGACGTCTCCCTCGGCCAGCCCGCGCGACCCGTCCGGCCAGGTCAGCGCGGCCAGGACGGGGGTGAGGCGGGCGGCGAGGTCGTCGCCGCGCGTGATGGTGGGGACGCCGTCGGGGGCCTGCGCGAGGATCATCGGGCGAGCTGGGGCAGGACGTCGCGGCCGAACACCTCGAGCCACTCCTCCTGGTTGCGGCCGACGTTGTGCAGGTAGATCCGGTCGAACCCGAGGTCGACGTACTTCTGGATCTCGGCCCGGTGGACGTCGGGGTCGGCCGAGATGACCATCCGCCCGGCGAAGTCCTCCGGGCGGACGAGCTTGGCCATGGCGGCGAAGTCGAACGGCGAGCGGATGTCGGCCTTGGGGAACTTCATCCCGCCGTTGGGCCACTCGGTCATGGCGTTGGCGAGCGCCTCCTCGTCGGTCGGCGCCCACGACAGGTGCAGCTGGAGCACCCGGGGCATGGCGTCGGGGTCCTTGCCGGCCTCCTTCGCCCCGGCCGCGAACTTCTCGAACAGCCCGCCGATCTTCTCCAGCGGCGCACCGACGGTGATGAGGCCGTCGGCGAACTTGCCGGCCCGCCGGGCGGTCACCGGCCCGCCCGTCGCGACGAGGATCGGCGGGGCCTCCTCCGGCATCGTCCACAGGCGGGTGGACTCGAGCTTGTAGAACTGCCCCGCGTGCTTGGTGTCCTTGCCGGCCAGGGAGGCGGTGAAGAGCTTGCGGATGATCTCGATCGCCTCGAACATCCGGTTGATCCGCTCGGGCGCCTCGGGCCAGTACTGCCCGGTGATGTGCTCGTTGAGGGCCTCGCCCGAGCCGAGGCCCAGCCAGTGCCGTCCCGGGTACATCGCCGCCAGGGTCGCCGAGGCCTGGGCGACCATCGCCGGGTGCCACCGGAAGGTCGGGGCCGTCACCCCGGGACCGAGGTCGCCGCTCGTGCGCTCGCCGACGGCGGTGAGCACGTTCCACACGAACGCGGACTGACCCTGGGTGGGCGTCCACGGCTGGAAGTGGTCGGCGGCCATGACGCCGGAGAAGCCGTGCTCCTCCGCCAGCGCCGAGTAGTCCACCGACTCCCGCGGACCGAACTGCTCGAGGGCCGCGGCGTAACCGATCGTCAGGCTCATGTCCGCCATCCTCGCAGGTGGCCGGGGCGCGCGTCGCGGCGGCGGCCCCGGTGCCCGCTCGGGGACCGGGGCCGTCGCGCGAGCGTCAGGCGTCAGGCGGCGCCGCCGGGGGGCGGCTCGTCCTCGCCGCGCTCCTCGGCCTCCTCCGCCTCCTCCTTGGTGGCGTGGACCGTGTCGGCCGAGTGGTGGGCCGGCCCGTAGATCGTGTACAGCACGAGCGGGTTCGGCCCGACGTTGAGGAAGTTGTGCTTCGCCCCGGCGGGAACCGCGACGATGTCGCCGGGGGCCACGAACTGCTCGTCGCCGTCGACGACGGCCTTGCCCGCGCCGGAGACGAAGCTGAGGATCTGGTCGTTCTTCGGGTGGGTCTCCTCGCCGATCTCGCCACCGGGCGGGATCGTCATGACGACGAGCTGACTGTGCTCGCCGGTCCAGAGCACGCGACGGAACTCCGAGCCCTGCTCGGGCTCGGCCTCGCGCGACCACAGGTGAACGGTCATCGTTTCCCTCCTCCACGAGCCGGCACGGTCCGCCGGCGTCTGCCTCCACCTTCTCGCACGGCCACCGAAACCGCAGCAGAAGGAGCCCCCGGTCGCGGCAGCACCACCGGCGGTGCCACCGTGGTGCGATGGACCAGCGCCTCAGCTTCGTCACCCTGGCCGTGCGGGACCTCGACGCCTCGCGCCGCTTCTACGTCGCCGGGCTCGGCTGGACCCCCGAGCTCGACGTCCCCGGCGAGGTGCTCATGTTCCGGGTGGCGGAGAAGGTGGTCCTGTCGCTGTGGGACGTGGCGGCCTTCACCGCCGAGGTCGGCGCCGCACCGGCCGACGGCGTCCCGCCGGTCACGCTCGCCCACAACTGCCCGACCGAGGCCGACGTCGACGCCGTCCTCGCCACCGCGCGGGCCGCCGGTGCCACCACCAGCGGCCCGCAGCGCCGGGACTGGGGCGGGTACTCCGGCTACTTCACCGACCCGGACGGCTTCCGCTGGGAGGTCGCGCACAACCCCGGCCCGATCGGCCGCTCGGTGCTCTGATCCGAGCGCCTCACCAAGCCCACCGGTCGTCTGACGACCTACGTGCCGGAGGCCATGTAGGCGGCGAGGATGCCGTTGGGGTGACAGTCGAGATTCTTGCGGGCTCGGCCGTAGCGCATGGTCGTCCTCGGGTCGGCGTGGCGGGCGGCGATCTGGACGTCGCGCAGGTCGACCCCAGCGTCGAGCATCGTGGTGACGAAGGTGTGCCGCTGGTTCGATGGCACGCTGCACGGCCGGCGCGAGCGGGGTCAGGACGACCTTCCCGCCCTTCCCTCGCACTTTCGGCACGCGGTGGCCGTGCTCCTCGCCCAGGTCGGTGACGTTCGCCCCGCAGGCCTCGAAGATCATCAGACCGAGCAACCCGAGCATGGTCACCAGCGCGAAGTCGTTGCGGTTGGCCGAGGTACGGGCGGCGGTGAGCAGGACCTCGAACTGCAGGTGCGACAGCCCGAGGGTCGGTGAGTCGGGCGGAACGTCGGGGCGGCGGACGTAGTCGGCCGGCGATGCCGCGATCACCTGGTCGATGACACAGGTGCGGCAGAACCCGACCACCACCGACACCCGTCGACTGATCGTGGAGGGTTGGAAGCGGCGTGCCGTCGTGTTCGAGGACCACGACGTGGCGGTGCCCGCGACCGACGGCCTCGACCCCGAGGAGCTCCGGCACGCCCTCAACGGGTGTTAGCGGGGCTCACCCGGGCCGACGGGTCGGTGTCACCGGACCATCGATGACTCCTGGCACTCGGGTCTCGGCATCGCCGCGAGACGGGGCGAGCGGGCCGGCGTACCGGTGCGCGGCATGAGCGTGTACTTCGGAGATCTAGAGCGCCAGCAGTGCCTCGACGACCTCGACGAGATCGTCCCCGCGGACGTCAGCGGGTAGAAAGACATCGCCGGGCTCTCCCTCCAGGCGGGAGCACCAGCCGGCGAGAGCGCCTGCCTTCTTGGCGCCGTGGCAGTCCCATGCATGCACCGCGACCAGTGCCATTCGATCCAGCTCGCAGGCGAGGACCTTCGCGGCATGGTGGTAGACGGCGGGTGCGGGTTTCCAGACGCCGACGGCATCACACGTCACGACATGGTCGACGTAGGCTTCCAGCCCCGCGCTGGCCAGGAACGAGCGCGTGTTGTCCGGATCGCCGACCGTCAGGCATCCGATGGCCACCCCGGCGTCGGAGAGCTTGCGCAGGGCGGGGGCGGCATCT
The DNA here is from genome assembly GCF_038049925.1 of Georgenia sp. M64. Lineage (NCBI taxonomy): Bacteria > Bacillati > Actinomycetota > Actinomycetes > Allobogoriellales > Allobogoriellaceae > Georgenia > Georgenia sp. M64. The sequence continues at coordinate 1,091,122 of NZ_CP145809.1, read as the reverse complement.
GGGAACGCAGGGACTGCCCCGAAACCCTCCAGGACGTGGGCTATCGCGTCCTCGGACATCGCGTGCTTGGTCTCCGTGCGCAGTGCCTGGCGTGCGGTCGCGGTGAAGTCCGCGACGTCGCCCGCGAGCGTCAACGCCATCGCATCGCGCTGGAACCGCATGAAGAACGGCCCCAGCACCGCCGCGGGCTGCCCGACCGCCTCGAGCCTGTCACCGATGGGGTCGAGGTCGAGCAGCGTCTCCAGGACGTCGAAGACGACGGCGTCAACGCGACCAGCCATTGCGGGGACCCCTTCATCGGCGGCGTGCCAGAGCTGATGTGCCCTCACCGTAGCGACGTGGGCGCGGTAGTGACAGCCGGCATGGTCCCCCGGGCGCGGATCCACCACGATCGCGTGGCGTCCGGGGAGGTGGCCGGGACGGACACGGTGCTCGACCTCTGCCCGATGAATCCTTCACAGATGTCGCTGATGCACCACCTCGCCGGCTCGCCCAGTGGCGGCCCCGACGAGGGACCTTCGCCTCTGGTAACCGCACGGCGGACCGCGGGATCCTGAACGAGGACCTGACGGAGGTGCGTCATGACCACGCGCACGAGCGCAGGGTCGCGTGAGCAGGTCGGCTTCCACACACACCCGGGCTCGCCGGCCCACAGGCTGCTACTGCTCGCCGGTGTCGCGGCGGTCGTCGTCTACGCGGCAGGCGACGTGGTCTCCGGGGTGCTCTACGACGGCTACAGCTTCCGGGACCAGGCGATCAGCGAGCTCTCGGCCTACGGCTCACCGGTTCGACCGCTGGCGGTCGGATGGATCGTCCTGCACGGGCTCCTTGGGCTTGCCTTCAGTGTGGGCGTCTGGTGGTCGGCGGGCCCGCGTCGGGCCCTACGGTGGACGGCAGGTCTGCTGCTTGCCGCAGGCGTGGTCACCGCACCGCTGCACCCCTTCTTCCCGATGAGCTCCCGCGGTATGGAGCCCGGGTTCAACGACACGATGCATGTGGTCCTGACGATGGCTTTCGTCCCGCTCATGGTCGGAGCCGTCGTGGCGTCGGCCGTTGCGTTGCGCGGGTGGTTCCGGCTCTACGCGATCGCTTCCCTTGTCGTCATGGCCCTCGTCGCCGGGCTGACGGGGCCACTCATGACCTCCCTCGCCGAGAGCCTCGCCACTCCGTGGCTCGGCGTGTTCGAGCGGATCAACGCCTACACCGGGTTCGCCTGGACGATCGTGCTGGCTCTGGTCCTGCTGCACCGCCGCACGGAGCAGCACGAGCCCGAGGCGCCGCGGGCCGGCTCATCGGTGGCGGCCGACCATCACGCGGCCACGGCGGGCCGCTGAGGTGGACACCCACGCCGACGGCGACGCTCCTGATGACGAACGGCCTACCGGTGATCGCCGGACAGCGGTGGTGCTGGCGGCGTGGATCGGTCCGTGCTCCGGAGGGTGCTTCGATACCGAGCCCATCTCCCCGAGGTGGGTGTGCGTGAAGCGGTCCGTGAACTTGAGCCCGTAGCCGAGGAGGCGATCGACGGCGATGTGGAACGCCCACGTCAGGGCGACGAACGCCGGCCACCGGGCGTCGCCGGCCCATGTGAGGGCGAGCAGCGCGGCCGGCCCGAGGTAGCTGTGGCCGACGTTATAGCTGATCGCGCCGACTCTCGGTGAGGCGATGTAGCCCACCATGGAGAGGTCCCAGAGCAGGAAGACTGCGAAGAGCCACCACCAGGCAAAATCCAGCTGGATGAAGGCAACCACAACAAGCGCTACCTGACTCCGGAGTACGTGTCTCGCGGCAGATCGGAGACTCCGTTCACGGAGCAGGGACTGCGAGGCCGGCGACCCGGGGAGTGAGCCCGGCCGGCGGTGGGATCACGCCACCGCGTTGAGCGCCGTGTATCCCAGGGTCAGGAGCGCGGTGGCCGCGACGGCGCTGGCGACCACGCGCACCGTGGCAGCAGGAGTGCCGAGCCGCAGGGCCGTGACCGCAACCAGCACGGCGCCGGCCACCAGGCACAAGCTCCAGTACACCGGGCTGGTGCTGTCGCTGACGACAGTCAGACCGTAGATGCCGTCCGTGAGCAGGACGCCGGCGAGCGCCCCCGCGCCGAGGGCGGCTCGGACCGGGTGTCGTCCCACGACCGCGGCAGCCGCGGCGCCGACGAACGGGCCGGCCATGACGCCGACGGTGCTCCACAGCACCGGGTTGTAGGTGAGCCCGCGCAGTTCGGAGGCGAGTGTGTAGCCCAGGACCAGGCCCACGAACGAGGCCACCCCGAGCACTGCGCCCCAGGCCAGCCTGGGCCGCGCCACGGCGACGAGCACAGCGGTCAGCACGGTCCACCCGGACGGCGAGTTGGCGAACGGCGCCAGGGCCTCCGGCAGCACGCCCTGGGCCCACGAGGTCAGTGCGCCAGCCAGCAGGCTGACGCCGACGACGGCCAGAGAGGACAGGACAGGGCGGGCCCAGTTCACAGGTCCATCATCCATGGAGCGGGAACCGTTCCCCCCGTCCGTGCACGCTTCCCGCGGCATGAGCGCGCGCAGAGGCGCGAACGGTCTTCGGGATCTGAGGATGTCTCGGGAACCTGTACCCGCATACTCAGGCTCATGGAACGAGTTCGCGTGGACGCGTTCGCCGTCGCCGCATCAGTGCTGGCCATGGTCATGGTGGTCGTGTACTTCTCGGTGACGCAAGAACAGGCGGGTCGACCGGCCGCCTGGGCGGTCGCTGTGTTGATCGGCGGTGCCGCTGCGGCCGCCTATGGCGCGGTGGAGAAGGTCCCGTACGGGCGGGCGGTTCTCCTGCTCGGCGGACTTTCTCTGGTCGCGTTGGGTGTGCTGGCAATCCTCACCATCGGCCTGCCGATCTTGCTGGCCGGGGCCCTGACCCTGGTGGCCGGAATCCGCCGGAAGCGCGTCCAGACGCCCTGACGAACGTCACTGAACTCGGCGGGACCGCACAGCCGGGCCCTGGACCGCGCGGACGGGCCCTGGACCGGCCGACGGCGGCATGAGCGGATGCTGTGTCTTGTTCCCGCGGACTGCCTGCCGTACAGTTTCCTGTACAGGAGGCCTACTGTGAAGACGATGAGCTACACCGAGTCGCGCGCCCGCTACGCCGAGGTGCTCGACGGCGTCATCAACGACCGCGAAGAGGTGGTCATCACTCGTTCAGGTCACGAGTCCGTCGTCATCGTCTCGCTCGAGGACTACGAGTCCCTGCGCGAGACCGCTTACCTGATGCGTTCCCCGGCCAACGCCCGGCGCCTCCTCGACGCCATGGAGCGTCTCGAGGCCGGCCGCGGTCAACCGCACGAGCTGATCGAGACGGACTGACGTGCTCCTCGTCTGGGACGAGAACGCGTGGGACGACTACCTCTGGTGGCAGGCCCAAGACCGGAAGGTTCTCAGACGGATCGACACGCTCCTGACCGACGTTCAGCGCAACGGCAACGAAGGCATTGGAAAGCCAGAGGCACTCAAGCACGACTTCGCCGGCTACTGGTCGCGACGCATCACCGACGAGCACCGTCTGGTCTACAAGATCCACGGCAACGAGGTCCGCGTCGCCGCCTGTCGCTACCACTATGGATGACCTGCTCAGCGGCGGGCCCCGCGGAATCCCAGCCCTGGTGACCGGGATTCCCCGGAAGCGCGTCCAACGCACTGATGAACGTCACTGAAGTCGCGGGGACCGCACTGCCGGAGCCTCGGACCGCGCGGACGGCGGCAGTTCCGATCACCGAGGCCGGTACGCGTCGGCGCGGTGCTCGATGCGTAGGACGACGACCTCGCGCAGGTCGTCGTTGATCCGGTAGAGCACCCCGGTAAGTCCCCCTTCGCACGGCGTAGATGCCCGCCAGATCGCCGCGCAGCGGTTTGCCGACCCGGCGAGGGTTGACCACCAGGGCGCCAGTGAGGAACTCGACGACGGCCGCCGCCACGCCTTCGGTCAACCGGAACTGGATCGCACGGATCGCCGGCGGAGTCAGGACCAGCTCATAGGGTTCCGACCCGCTCACGGGCGCAACGCACGAACAGCCATTCTGATGCTCGTCGAGAAGTGACAGCAGCATCGTGCTGCTCGCTGATGTGATCCTCGGCGACTCTCCGCGTCCTGCCGAGGTTGTCCGAATCTCGGCAGATGAGGATGTCCAACGCCAGCGCGTGGGACACCCCGAACCCGGCATGTCCGCAAACATCACCGTCTGGTCTGGGCACCGAATCGGACACACCCGATCAGACGAACCGGATCACTCGGTTGAGCCGGTCGCGGGTGGCGAAGAACTCCTCGTCCCCCAGGCGCCGGGCCGCCCCGCCGGTGAGCAGCCCGGCCAGGGCGCGGCGCCGCACCGCGTAGGTGGCGGGACGGCGCCATCCGGCCCGGTGCAGCAGGACGACGTCCTCGGCCAGCGCCTCGTCGGGCAGCACGACGACGAGACCGGTGGGCGCGACCCGCCAGCCCTTGACGATCCGCGCGCGCCGGACGAACGCCCGCACCGGCTCCTCCCCCACCGGCAGGCCGGGGCTGACGAGCTCGCTGCCCCGCACGGTCACGGGGGCGCCCCAGTCCTCGGACTGGACGAGGAACAGGCCGGTCGGTCCGAGCGCGACGTGGTCGATCTTCGGCGGATCGGTGATCGGGGCACCGGCCCGTAGTGTCCACTCCCCGGCCTCGGTGGCCACGTCGTGCCACAGCACCCAGGACGAGCCGAGGGCGCCGAGCGTGCGGGCCGTGCTCTCCTCCGCCAGGGCGTCGGCCAGGGCGTGCCGGATCTCCACCGGGGCACGGGCGAGGAGGTCCTCGTCGTAGGGGTCCTCGAGCCGAGCACCTCGCCCGGCCCACTCGCGCACCAGGGTGAGGAAGCGCTGGCGGGACGCTCCGCCCGGGTGGCCGTACGACCGTGCCCGGGACGGCGCCCGGGCGCTGCCGCCGCGGGTCCCCGACGTCCACGTCCGCGTCCCCTCCTCCTCGCGCCCGCCCGGGCGGTGGGGCGCGCCGGCGGCCTCCCGGTCGTAGGCGGCCCGGGCGGCCGGGGTGCCGATGCGCTCCCACGCAACCTGGACGGCGTGGAAGGCCGCCGGGTCGCCGCCGAGGTCGGGGTGGGTCTCCCGCTGACGCCGCCGGTAGGCGCGGCGCAGCTCCGCTGCGGACGCGCGGCGGTCGACGCCGAGCACCGCGTAGGGCGAGTCAGGACCGTCAGGCATCGGGCGAGTCACCGGCTGCCGAGGGCGCGCTCGGCAAGGCGGCGGGCCACGGCGACCGAGTCCACCAGCGGGTGGGCGGCCAGCGCCCGCCACGCGGTGGTCACCGACCCGGTGCGGGCGGCCTCGATGGTGAGCCGCTCCGCGGCCTTGACCGCCTGCAGCCGGGTGGTCATCACCGGGTCGAGGCCCGTGCGCACCGGCAGCGGCCGCACCCCGGCGGCGGAGGCGAGGACGGGCACCTCGACGACGGCGTCCGCGGGCAGGCCCGGGACGACCGCCGTGCCGTCGCCCGCGTCGTTGGCGACGTCGAGGATCATCCGGTGCTCCTCACCGCCGAGCAGTGCCGCCATGAGGTCGACGGCGACCTCGTGGTAACCGCCGCCAAGGTCCTCGGCGCCCCGCTTCCCGGCGTCGGCGCTCTCCCGCTCCGTGGCCATGTAGGTGGCCTCCCGCTCGGCCAGGGCGGCCCGCCACAGCGCGTGCGCCTCGCTGGGCCGCGCGGCGGCGGCGGCGTAGAAGGCTTCCTGCTGCTCGGCGAGGTACTCGCCGCGGGTCCGCGGCGCGGCGGCGAGCGCCGCGACTGCCTCGCGGGCGAAGTCGTAGTAGTAGACGTACTCGTTGGGGATGGCGCGCAGGGCACGCAGCCAGTCCGCTCCCATGAGCCGGGCCTCCTCGATCCCGGCGAGCGCGGCGTCGTCGGCGAGCAGCCCGGGGAGCAGGTCGGTGCCGTCGCGGCGGAGGCCACGCAACCACCCCAGGTGGTTCAGGCCCGCGTAGTCGACCGCGACCTCACCGGTGTCGAACCCGCGCGGGTCGAGGCCCAGGACACGCAGGGCGTTCCGCACGAGCGCGATGGGCGTGTCGCAGATCCCGACCACGCGGTCACCGAGCCGGTCGCGCATCGCCTCGGTGACGATCGAGGCGGGGTTGGTGAAGGTGATCGTCCAGGCCGCCGGGGCGTGCTCGGCGATCTGCGCGGCGAGCGCGTCCACCACCGGCACCGTCCGCAGCGCGTACGCCAGGCCGCCGGGGCCGACCGTCTCCTGGCCGAGGAGACCCTCGGCCATGGCGTCGCGCTCGTCCCGGGTGCGCCCGGCGGTGCCGCCCACACGGACGGCCGCGAAGACGACGTCGGCGCCCGTCAGCGCCTCCGCGGGCTCGGTGGTGGCCCGGACGCGCGGGCCACCGGCGGACCCGGCCTGGTCGAGGACGTCGGTCATCACCGCGAGCCGGCGCGGGTCGGTGTCGAGGAGGACGACGTCGGTGACGTCGACCCGGTCCCGGGCGGCGAGGAGGGCCTGGTGGACGAGGGGCACGCGGAACCCGCCCCCGCCGACGATCGTGAGCATCACGCCCGTCACGCTACCGGTGGCAGGATCGGGACCACCATGAACGCCGACCCCCGCCCCCTCGACCTGCTCGTCACCGGCCAGGTCTTCGTCGACATCGTCTTCACCGGCCTGCCCGAGACCCCGCGCCCGGGCACCGAGGTGTGGGCGAGCGGCATGGGCTCCGCGCCGGGCGGTATCGCCAACCTCGCCGTCGCCGCCGCCCGGCTCGACCTGCGCACCGGTCTGGCCGCCGCGTTCGGCGACGACGCCTACGCGGACTGGCTGTGGACGGTCCTCGGGGAGCAGGAGGGCGTCGACCTCTCGGCCGCACGCCGCTACCGGCACTGGCACTCCTCCGTGACGGTCTCGGTCGCTCTCGACGGCGACCGGTCGATGATCACCCACGGTCACCCCGACCCCGAGCCCGCCGCGGTCCTCGCCGCGGCCGCACCGCCTGCGCGCGCCGTCGTCGTCGACGTCCTCGCCGGGGGTGAGCCCTGGTGGCGCCCCCGTGCGGACGCCGGCGCCCTGGTGGTGGCCGACGGCGGCTGGGACACCACCGGCCGGTGGGACCCCGCCCGGCTCGCCGCCGCGCTGGGAGGGTGCGCGGTCTTCACCCCCAACGCCGACGAGGCGATGGCGTGGACGCGCACGGACTCCCCCGCCGCCGCGGCCCGGGCCCTGGCCGAGCACGTGCCGCTCGCGGTGGTCACCCTCGGCGCCGACGGCGCCCTCGCGGTGGACGCCGCCACCGGCGCCGAGGTCCGGGTGGAGCCCCTGTCCGTGGTGGCGGTGGACCCCACCGGCGCCGGGGACGTCTTCACCGCAGCCCTGGTCACGGCCACCCTGCAGGGCTGGGAGCTGGAGCAGCGCCTGCGGTTCGCGGTGCTGTGCTCGGCGCTCGCCGTCCAGCACTTCGGCGGCTCGCTCGCCGCACCCGGGTGGGGCGACCTCGCCGACTGGTGGAGCGCCACCGTCGCGGCGGCCCGCACCGGCGACCGCACCGCCCGGGCCACCGCCGAGCACTACGCGTTCCTCGGTGAGGCTCTGCGGGGCCACCCCCTCGCCCGGGTCCGGCGGGCCGAGGCCACCCTCGCGCGGTTCTCCGACGCCCAGCCGGGCGGGGGTCCCGCCCCGACCCTGCGCGACCACTGACCCTTCCGCACCACCGAGGACACCATGGACACCACCCGCCTGCGCCTGCCCGGCCACGACGTCCTCGAGCACACCCTCACCGTGCCCCTTGACCACACCGCCCCCGGCGGGGAGCGGATCGAGGTCTTCGCCCGCGAGATCGTGCGCGACGGCGGCGCGGACCGCCCGCACCTGCTCTACCTCCAGGGCGGCCCCGGCGGCCGGGCGGACCGGCCCGCCCGGATTACCGGCTGGGTCGACCGCGCCCTGGACGACTTCCGCGTCGTCCTGCTCGACCAGCGGGGCACCGGCCGCTCGACCCCCGCGGACGCCCTGACCGTCCCCGCGTGCGGCGACGCCGAGGCCCAGGCCGACTACCTCGCGCACTTCCGGGCCGACGCGATCGTCGCCGACGCCGAGGCCCTGCGCGCCGAGCTCACCGGCGGCCGGCCGTGGTCGGCCCTCGGGCAGTCCTACGGCGGGTTCGTCCTGACCACCTACCTCTCCCGGGCCCCGCACGGCCTGCGCGAGGTGCTCGTCACCGGCGGCCTGCCGGGACTGACCGCGAGCGCCGAGGAGGTCTACCGCCTCACCTACGCCCGCACCGCCGCGCGCAACCTCGAGTACCTCGCCCGCTACCCGGCGGACGAGCAGGCCCTGCGCGACGTCGCGCGGCACCTGGCCGACACCGAGGAGCGCCTGCCCACCGGCGAGGTCCTCTCCGCCCGCCGCCTGCGCCAGATCGGCATCCGGCTCGGCGCCGACCTCGGCTTCGACGCGCTCCACCACGTCCTCGAGGCACCGTTCGTCACCGTCGGCGGCACGCGCCGCCTCGCCCGCTCCTTCCTCGCCGACGCCGGCGCCCTGCTCAGCCACGCCACGAACCCGCTCTACGCGGTCCTGCACGAGCCGATCTACGCGCAGGGCTCGGCCACCCGCTGGGCGGCCCACCGCCTGCGCGAGGAGTGGGACGGCTTCGCCGAGGACGCCGACCCCGCCGACACCTCCCGGCCGTACCACCTCACCGGGGAGCACGTGTACCCCTGGCAGCTGCGGGAGGACCCGGCCCTCGCCCCGCTCGCGGACGCCGCCGACCTCCTCGCCGCCAAGGCCGACTTCCCCGCCCTGTACGACCCGGAGGTGCTGGCCGCCAACGAGGTGCCCGTCGCCGCGGCCGTGTACGTCGACGACATGTTCGTCCCGCTCGAGCTCTCCCGCGCCACCGCCGCCGCGGTGCGGGGGCTGCGGCCGTGGGTGACGAACGAGTACCACCACGACGGCATCCGCTCCGACGGCGAGCGGATCCTCGACCGGCTGCTCACCCTCGCCCGCCAGTGAGGGCGGCCGCCCGCCGAGGGGTGACGGCCCGCGGCGTGACCAGGGGCGCCGCCGCGCCGTGGAAGAATCGGGGACCATGAGCCAGACGCCCACCACCCGCGACGCCGAGACCCTCCCGCCCCCGTCGGCACCGGACAAGGTCAGCCTCGAGGGCCTCGAGGACCGGTGGAACGCCGCGTGGGAGCAGGAGCAGACCTACGCCTTCGACCGCACCGCCACGCGTGAGCAGGTCTACTCCATCGACACCCCGCCGCCGACCGTCTCGGGCTCCCTGCACGTGGGGCACGTCTTCAGCTACACCCACACCGACGTCGTCGCCCGCTTCCAGCGCATGCGCGGCAAGTCGGTCTTCTACCCCATGGGCTGGGACGACAACGGCCTGCCCACGGAGCGGCGCGTCCAGAACTACTTCGGGGTCCGCTGCGACCCGTCCCTGCCCTACGACCCCGACCTCGTCCCCCCGCACGTGGGCGGGGAGGGCAAGAGCGTCCGGGCCGCCGACCAGGTGCCGGTGAGCCGGAAGAACTTCGTCGAGCTGTGCGAGCGCCTCACCGCCGAGGACGAGCAGCAGTTCGAGGCGCTGTGGCGCCACCTCGGCCTCAGCGTCGACTGGCGCCAGCACTACCAGACGATCGGCGCCGACGCCCGGCTCGTGGCGCAGGCCGCGTTCCTGCGCAACCTCGAGCGCGGCGAGGCCTACCAGGCGGCCGCCCCGGGCCTGTGGGACGTCACCTTCCAGACCGCCGTCGCCCAGGCCGAGCTCGAGGCGCGCGACTACCCGGGCTTCTTCCACAAGGTGGCGTTCCACCGCCCGGACGGCACCGACGTCCACATCGAGACGACGCGGCCCGAGCTGCTGCCCGCCTGCGTGGCCCTCATCGCCCACCCCGACGACGAGCGGTACCAGCCGCTGTTCGGCACGACCGTCACCTCCCCGGTCTTCGGCGTCGAGCTGCCCGTCCTGGCGCACCCGGCCGCGGAGATGGACAAGGGCGCCGGCATCGCCATGTGCTGCACCTTCGGCGACCTCACCGACGTGCAGTGGTGGCGCGAGCTGGACCTGCCCACCCGCCCGGTCCTCGGGCGCGACGGCCGGATCCTGCGCGAGACCCCCGAGTGGATCACCGACCCCGCCGGGCAGGAGGCCTACGCCGAGATGGCGGGCAAGACCGCCTTCTCCGCCCGCACCGCCGTCGTCGACGCCCTGCGTGACTCGGGCGACCTCGACGGCGAGCCGGCCCCCACCCAGCGCAAGACGAACTTCTACGAGAAGGGCGACAAGCCCCTCGAGATCGTCACCTCCCGCCAGTGGTACATCCGCAACGGCGGGCGCCCCCACACCGACACCGACGGCACCGACCTGCGCGAGAACCTCCTCGCCCGCGGGCGGGAGCTGGACTTCCACCCCGACTTCATGCGCGTGCGCTACGAGAACTGGGTCGGGGGGCTCAACAGCGACTGGCTCGTCTCGCGCCAGCGCTTCTTCGGCGTCCCGATCCCCGTCTGGTACGCGGTGGGCGCCGACGGCGAGGTCGACCACGACCGGGTCCTGACCCCCGAGGCCGCCCAGCTCCCGGTCGACCCGAGCACCGACGTCCCCCCGGGCTACACCGAGGACCAGCGCGGCGCGGCCGGCGGTTTCGTCGGCGAGGTCGACATCATGGACACCTGGGCGACGTCCTCCCTCACCCCGCAGATCGCCGGCGGGTGGCTGCGCGACGAGGACCTCTTCGCCCGCGTCTACCCCATGGACCTGCGCCCCCAGGGCCAGGACATCATCCGCACCTGGCTGTTCTCCACCGTGGTGCGCGCCCACCTGGAGTTCGGGGCGCTGCCGTGGCGGCACGCCGCGGTCTCGGGGTGGATCCTCGACCCCGACCGCAAGAAGATGTCCAAGTCCAAGGGCAACGTCGTCACCCCCATGGGCCTGCTCGAGGAGCACGGCTCCGACGCCGTGCGCTACTGGGCCGCCTCGGCCCGGCTGGGCACCGACGCCGCGTTCGAGGTCGGCCAGATGAAGATCGGCCGCCGCCTGGCGATCAAGGTCCTCAACGCCAGCAAGTTCGCGCTGACCATGGCCGGGGACGACCCGCTCGTCCTCGACCCGGCGGCCGTGACGGCCCCGATCGACCGGGCGATGCTCGCCGGGCTGGCCGACGTCGTCGAGACGGCCACCGCCGCCCTCGAGGCCTACGACCACACCCGGGCGCTGGAGGTCTCCGAGACCTACTTCTGGACCTTCTGCGACGACTACCTCGAGCTGGTCAAGGACCGCGCCTACAACCGCGACGGCGTCCTGCCCGCCGCCGACGCCGCCTCCGCCCGCTCGGCCCTGGCCCTCGCGGTGGACACGTTCCTGCGCCTGTTCGCCCCGGTGCTGCCCTTCGCCACCGAGGAGGTGTGGCGCTGGTACCGGCCCGGCTCGGTCCACCGCGCCGCCTGGCCGGAGGCCGCCCCGCTGCGCGCCGCGGCGGCCGACGGCGACCCCGCCCTCATCGGCGCCACCGGGCAGGCCCTCGCGGCCCTGCGCAAGGTCAAGTCCGAGGCGAAGGTCTCCCAGCGCACCACGTTCGCCCGGGTCCGCCTGGCCCTGCCCGCCGCCCAGGTGGGCGCCGTCCAGCAGGCCCTGACGGACCTGCGGGCCGCCGGGCGGGTGCGCGGGGACCTGGAGATCCTCGGCTCGGGCGAGACCGAGGCGGTCGTCACCGAGCACGAGCTCGACGAGCCGGAGCAGCGGCGCTGACCGCGCCGGCAGCCCCACGACCGCTCGACCCGGACGACCCGCAGGAGACCCGCACCACGTGACCACGCAGACAGCCACGCCAGGATCCGGCCTGGCCACCCCGGAGATGTCGATCCCCACGATCCTGCGCGACCGCCTGGCCGCGACGCCCGAGAGCACGATCTTCGAGCGCCAGAGCGCCCTCGGCTCGGAGTTCGTGCCCGTCACCACCCGGGTGTTCGCCGACGAGGTACGTGCCGTCGCCAAGGGCCTGGTCGCCCTCGGCGTCGAGCCGGGTGACCGCGTGGCCATCATGAGCCGCACGAGCTACGAGTGGTCCGTGCTCGACTTCGCCGCCTGGTCGGCCGGCGCCGTCCCGGTGCCGATCTACGAGACGTCCTCGGCGAGCCAGGTGGAGTGGATCGTCTCCGACGCCGGCGTGCGGCTGGTCTTCACCGAGACCCGGGCGCAGGCCGCCCTCGTGCCGGCCGGCCCCGAGGTCCGCGTCATCGACGACTTCGCGCTCAGCCAGGTGGCCGCGGCCGGCGCCGACGTCCCCGACGAGGAGGTCGTCCGGCGCACCGGGGCCACCGACGGCGCGGCCCTCGCCACGATCATCTACACTTCCGGCACCACCGGGCGCCCCAAGGGCGTCGAGCTCACCCACGGCAACCTCGTCGCGCTCGTCGTCGACGGCGCCCGCGACCCCGAGCTGAGCAAGGTGGTGACGGGCGCCGACAAGCGCACGCTGGTCTTCATGCCGCTGGCGCACGTCTTCGCCCGCTTCGTCCAGGTGCTGTGCGTGTACTCCGGCGCCGTCATGGCGCACGTCCCGGACGCCAAGAACCTCGTGGCCGACCTGGGCGCGTTCCGCCCGACCTTCCTCCTCGCCGTCCCGCGCGTGTTCGAGAAGGTCTACAACTCCGCCGACGCCCGCGCCGGCTCGGGCGCGAAGCAGCGCATCTTCCGGTGGGGCGCGAAGGTCGCCATCGAGTACTCGAGGGCGCTGGACTCAGGCGCCGGGCCCTCGCCGGCCCTGCGCGCCCAGCACGCCGCGGCCGGACGTCTCGTCCACGGCAAGATCCGCGCCGCCATGGGCGGCGACCTCGTCTACGCCGTCTCCGGCGGCGCACCGCTCGGTGAGCGCCTCGGCCACTTCTACCGCGGCATCGGCGTGGTCGTCCTCGAGGGCTACGGCATGACCGAGACCGGGGCCCCCACCGCGGTCAACCGGCCCGGCCAGGTCAAGATCGGCACGGTGGGTCCGGCCTACCCCGGCACCACGCTCGCCGTCGACGACGACGGGCAGGTCATGGTCAAGGGCCCGCACGTCTTCCGCGGCTACCACGGCGCCCCCGAGGCCACCGCGGCCGCGTTCCGGGACGGCTGGTTCCTCACCGGCGACCTCGGTGCGATCGACGACGACGGCTTCCTCACCATCACCGGCCGGCAGAAGGAGATCATCGTCACCGCCGGCGGTAAGAACGTCGCCCCGGCCGTTCTCGAGGACCGTCTCCGCGGGCACCCGCTCGTCTCCCAGGTGGTCGTCGTCGGCGACGCCCGGCCCTTCATCGGCGCGCTGGTCACCCTCGACGCGGACCTGCTGCCGGGCTGGCTGGCCAACCACGGGCTCCCGGCGCTCAGCGTGGAGGAGGCGGCGACCCACCCGGACGTCCTCGCGGCGCTGGACCGGGCCGTGACCCGGGCGAACGAGGCGGTCTCCCGCGCGGAGTCCATCCGCAAGATCCGCGTGCTCACCACGGACTTCACCGAGGCGAACGGCTACCTCACCCCGTCGATGAAGGTCCGCCGGGGCGAGGTCGCCCGCGACTTCGCCGCCGAGATCGACGCGCTGTACGCCTGAGGCCCCAGGCTCCGGGGGGTTCAGGGTCCGGGGCGGTTCGCGCGCCGGGGCGGTTCGCGCGCCGGGGCGGTTCACGCGCCGGGGCGATTCAGGCGCCCGGGCGGCTCACACGCCCCGCCGGCTCACGCGCCGGGGCCGACGCTGCCCGGGACTGCTCCGGCGACGTCGCCGCCGGTGGCGATCGTGTCGGCGATGACCGTGTGGTGCCGGATGACCTCCTCGACGATGAACGCGAGGAACTTCTCGGCGAACACCGGGTCGAGGCCGGCCTCCTCCGCCAGCGCCCGCAGCCGGGCGACCTGACGCTGCTCGCGGGCCGGGTCCGACGGCGGCAGGCTCAGCCTGGCCTTGAGCACCCCGACCTGCTGGGTGCACCGGAACCGCTCGGCGAGCAGGTGCACGAGGGCGGCGTCGATGTTGTCGATCGTGCCGCGGGCGGCCCGCAGCTCGGCCGGCACCTCGTCGGGCTCGGGGCTGGCGTGGATCCCGGGTCGCGTCATGGTGGCGATCCTACGGGCGGCTCCCCGGCGGCGCCGGTGCCGCCCGGTCAGCGGCGGACGGCCGGCGTCGGCGGTCGGGCCGGGGCCGCGTAGCGGTCGAGGACGACGTCGACCAGGTCGGCGGGCGCCTCCTCCGGGAGCAGCAGCGGGGCGCTGACGAGGTCCGCGCCGCACGCGGCCGCCAGGTCGGCGAAGTACCCCGGTGCGAGCAGGTACGTGGCCACCGCCACCCGGGCGCCGGGCCGGGCCCGACGGGCCTCGGCGACGGCGTCCGCGAGCGCCGGCTGAGCCGCGGAGATGAACCCGGCGGTCACCCCCCGGCCGAGCACGCCGGCGAGCATCGTGGCCTGCACGCGGCAGTCGGCGACCGCGCGGGGGTCGGACGAGCCGGCCGCGGCGAGGACGACGGAGTCGCCCGGGCCGAGCCCGGCCTCGCGCAGGCGCCGGGCCAGGATCTCGGCGAGGCGGAGGTCCGGACCGAGTGCCGGCCCGACGACGGCCTCGTGGGCGCCGCGCGCGGCCCGGGCGAGGTCGACGTGCACGTGGTAGCCGGCGGAGAGCAGCAGGGGCACGATGCGCACCGCCCGCTCGCCCAGCCCGGCGAGGGTGACAGGCACGTCGGGCTGCTGGACGTCGACGAACGCCGGCGCCACGACGAGGTCGCGGCGCCGGGCGGCGACCGCGGCCACGAGGCCCGCGACGGCGGCCTGACCATCGGGGGCCGACGTCCCGTGGGAGCAGGCGAGCAGGGCCGGCGCGACCGCGGCACGGGTGCGGGGGTGCCGGCCCACGGGCGGGCGCAGGGTGGTGACCGTGGTCATCCGGCGACCTCCACGTACCCGCCGACCACCCGGGTGGCGAACGTGCGCAGCCGCAGCGCCGGGGAGGTCAGGCACGCGCCCGTCACGAGGTCGTAGACCTCCTTGTGCAGCGGGGAGGTGACGGTCGCCCGCTCGCCCAGCCCGCTGACGTGCCGTGAGCCGGTGATACCGCGGGAGATGACGCACGCCCCGGTGGCGGGGTCGCGGTTGTCGACGGCGAGCACCTCCTCGCCGTCGAGGCGGAACAGCGCCACCTGGTCCCGGCCCACGAGCGCGGCCTCGCCCCAGCCGACGTCGAGGTCGCTCAGCGCGCACACCCTCGACCAGACGACGGTGCGGGGCGGCTCGAGCAGGGTCTCGGTCATGGTCTCGCTCCTGTCGGTTCGGGGACTGCACGGCGAACCTACGGACGGGGTGTTTCGCCGGGCTCATCCCGGTGTTGCGGGTCCGTAAATTTCTCCTCACACCTCTTGCGCCATCGGGTGATCGAGGTGTTACGGCGGTTTAACACGGGCGAGACGGCGGGGAAACCGCGGCTCCGTACGGTCGCAGCATCCGACCGAACCGGAGGAACCGGACATGACCGCAGAGCACCACGTCGTCGTCGTCGGCGGCGGCCCCGCCGCCCACCGCGTCACCGAGGCGCTGCGCGCCCGCGGCCGCGCCGGGACCCGCGTGACCGTCCTGGCCGAGGAGGCGCACCGGCCCTACGACCGGGTCGCCCTGAGCAGGGCACTGACAGGGGACGTCGACCTCACCTTCGACCCGGCGGTGTGGGACGACCCCGCCGTCGAGCTGCGCACCGGGGAGCCGGTGACCGAGATCGACGTCGCCCGCAGGGTCGTGCGCACCCCCACCGCGGAGCTCGCCTACGACGACCTCGTCCTGGCCACAGGCTCCGACGCCGCCCGGCTGCGGATCCCCGGGGCGGAGGCGACGCACGTCTACCGCACCCTGGAGGACGTCGCGACCCTGCGCCGGGAGGTCACCCGGCTGGCCGCCGACCTCGGGCGGCGGCCCCGCGCCGTCGTCGTCGGCGGCGGGCTCCTCGGGCTCGAGGCCGCGGGCGGCGTGCAGGAGCTCGGCGCGGACGCCACGGTGGTCAACGTCGCCGGCTGGCTCATGAACGCCCAGCTCGACGAGGGCGCCGGGCAGGCCCTGGGCCGGCTCATCACCGCCACCGGCATCGACGTCAGGTGCGGCGTCATGCCCGTCGGCGTCGCCCTCGACGACGACGGCGCCGTGACCGCGCTGGAGCTGCAGGACGCCGAGGCGCTGCCGGCGGACCTCGTCATCGTCGCGATCGGGGTCCGGCCGCGAGACGAGCTGGCCCGCGCCGCCGGGCTCGAGCTCGGCCCCCGCGGCGGCGCCGTCATCGACGAGCGGTGCGCCACGTCCGTCCCCGGGGTGTGGGCCATCGGTGAGGTCGCGGCCTTCGAGGGCCGGTGCGTGGGCCTGGTGGCCCCGGCCAACACCATGGCCGAGGTGTGCGCGGAGAACCTCCACGGCGGCGCGGCCACCTTCCCCGGGTTCGACACCGCCACGAAGCTCAAGCTCTCCGGCGTCGACGTCGCCAGCTTCGGCGACGCGTTCGCCGCCACCGAGGGCGCCCTGGAGGTCGTCTACGCCGACCCGGCCCGCGGGATGTACCAGAAGCTCGTCGTCACCGACGACGCGACGACCCTCCTCGGGGGGATCTTCGTCGGCGACGCCTCGCCCTACACCGCGCTGCGGCCCATGCTCGGCCGCGAGCTCGGCGCCGAGCCCGGTGCGTTCCTCTCCGCCGGCGGCGGGGAGGCACCCCAGACCGAGCTGCCCGACGACGCGATCCTGTGCTCCTGCAACAACGTCGCCGTCGGCACCGTCCGCGCGGCGGTGCGCGGCGACGGTGGCGCCGACCCGTGCCGGGACATCGCCGCCCTCAAGGCGTGCACCCGTGCCGGCACGCAGTGCGGCTCCTGCGTGCCGATGCTCAAGAAGACCCTCGACGGCGAGCTCACGAAGGCCGGCGTCGCGGTCTCCACAGCCATGTGCGAGCACTTCGAGCTCTCCCGGCCCGAGCTGTTCGAGGCCGTCCGGGCGCTCGAGCTCACCTCGTTCGAGGAGATCCTCGACCGCTTCGGCGGCGGGCGTGGCTGCGACGTCTGCAAGCCCGCCGTCGCCTCCATCCTGGCCTCCACCGCCGGGGAGTACGTGCTCGACGGCGGCCGCGGCGCCCTGCAGGACACCAACGACCGCGCCCTGGCGAACATGCAGAAGGACGGCACCTACTCGGTGGTGCCGCGCATCCCCGGCGGGGAGATCACCCCGGCCAGGCTCGCGGTGATCGCCCGGGTGGCCGAGCGGTACGGGCTCTACACCAAGATCACCGGCGCCCTGCGGATCGACATGTTCGGCGCCCGGCTCGAACAGCTCCCCGACATCTGGAAGGAGCTCGTCGAGGCCGGCTTCGAGTCCGGGCACGCCTACGGCAAGGCGCTGCGCAACGTCAAGTCCTGCGTGGGGTCCACGTGGTGCCGGTTCGGCGTCCAGGACTCCGTGGCCATGGCCATCCGGCTCGAGCTGCGCTACCGCGGCCTGCGCTCGCCGCACAAGCTGAAGATGGGCGTCTCCGGGTGCGCCCGCGAGTGCGCCGAGGCCCGCGGCAAGGACGTCGGCGTCATCGCCACCGCCGACGGCTGGAACCTCTACGTCGGCGGCAACGGCGGGGCCACCCCCGCGCACGCCCAGCTCCTCGCGAAGGACCTCGACGACGAGACCCTCATCCGCTACATCGACCGCTACCTCATGTACTACGTCCGCACCGCCGACCGGCTCCAGCGCACCGCGCGGTGGATGGAGGAGCTCGACGGCGGCGTGGACCACGTCCACCGGGTCGTCGTCGAGGACTCCCTCGGCATCGGCGCGGACCTCGAGGCCGCCATGGCCAGACACGTGGACACCTACGCCGACGAGTGGGCCGCCACCCTGCAGGACCCGGACCGGCTGCGCCGGTTCCGCTCCTTCGTCAACGCCCCCGCCGAGCCCGACGCGAACCCCGCCTACGTCCTCGACCGCGGCCAGCGGCGGCCGGCCACCGCGGCCGAGCGCGCGGGCGTCCTCGCCGACGGCGTCACCGCCGCCGACGCCGCCGGCCCCGCCCCGGTCCTCGTCGCCGGCGCGTCGATCCCCGTCCGGACCGCGGAGGCCCGCGCATGATCCTCGACGCCGACCTCACCGGCCGCACCGTCCTCGTCCTCGGCGCCGCGCACGCGGCCCGGCGGGCCGTGCGGCGCTACGCCCACGCCGGCGCGGCCGTGCGCACCGTCACCGCGCCTTCCGAGCTGACCGGCGTGGCCGGCACGGAGGTGGCCGGGTTCGACCTGGGGGTCGACCTCGTCGCCGCGGTCGCCGACGGCCAGGACTGGGCCCCGGTGCTGGAGCGCCTGCGGGGCCGGGCCCTCGTCGTCGCCGAGCCGGCGGCGGCGCCGGGCGGCCAGATCGTCCTGGTGGGCGGCGGCCCCGGCGTCGAGGAGCTCCTCACCGTGGCCGCCCGGCGGGCGCTGCGGGAGGCCGACGTCGTCCTGTACGACCGGCTCGCGCCGTGGCAGAACCTCGCCGCGCTCACCCACGGCGCCGAGCTGGTCGACGTCGGCAAGCGGCCCGGCCGCCACGCCGTCCCGCAGGACCAGATCGAGGCGCTCATGGTCGACCACGCCCGTGCGGGCCGGACCGTCGTCCGCCTCAAGGGTGGCGACCCCTACGTCTTCGGCCGGGGCCGGGAGGAGCTCGGGGCGGCGCTGGCGGCGGGCATCCCGGTCAGCGTGGTCCCCGGCGTCACCAGCGCGGTGTCCGTGCCGGCGGCCGCGGACATCCCCGTCACGCACCGCGAGGTCAGCCACCTGTTCACGGTCGTCTCCGGGCACGCCCCGCTCAGCGACGCCGAGCACGAGCACCTGGCCGGTCTCGGCGGCACGATCGTCGTGCTCATGGGGGTGGGCACGCTCCACCACCTTCTCGCCGGGCTGCGCCGGGCCGGGCTCGCGGCGTCCACGCCGGTCGCCGTCGTCGAGCGCGGGTATCGCATCGACCAGACGACGACGTACTCCACGCTCGGGGCGGCCGCCGCCCGGGGGACCCTCGCCGGCTGCGCCAACCCCGCCGTCGTCGTCATCGGCGAGGTGGTCCGGCTCGGCCGGGACTGCCCGGCGGAGATCGCAAGCGCGGTCGGCGTCCTGGCGGGGGCGGGAGCGTGACGGCCGGCGCGGTCAGCCCGCCCGCGGCGGGGACCACCACGACACCCGAGCCGGTCGCGTTCGCGGCCGACCAGCTCGCGGGCTTCCGCATCGCGGTGACGTCCGACCGCCGCGCGCAGGACCTCATCACCGCCCTGGAGCGCCGCGGGGCACAGGTGCTGCACGCCCCCGCGCTGCGGATCGCCCCGGTGGCCGAGGACCGCGAGCTCATCGCGGACACCGGCGCCATCCTCGCGGCCCGGCCGGACGTCACCGTCGTGACCACCGCCTACGGGATGCGGCGGTGGACCGAGGGCGCCGACGCGGCCGGTCTCGGCGAGGAGCTCATGGACGTCCTGGCGGGCTCGCGCATCTTCGTCCGCGGTCCCAAGGCCCGTGGCGCGGTCCGGGCGGCCGGCCTCGACGACACCGGGATCGCCGACGACGAGCGCACCTCCTCGGTGGTGGACATGCTCCTCGCCGAGGGGGTGGCCGGCCGCACGGTGGCCGTGCAGCTGCACGGCTACACCGACGGCCACCAGCTCGACCGCCTCCGCGACGCCGGCGCCACGGTGCTGACCGTCGAGCCCTACCGGTGGGTCCGCCCCGACGGCGTCGACCGGCTGCCACGGCTCGTCGAGGCCGTGGCCACCGCCGCCGTCGACGCCGTCACGTTCACCTCCGCCCCCGCGGTCGACGCCTTCCTCTCCGCCGCCGCCCACGCCGGGCTCACCGACCAGGTGCGCTCGGCCCTCGGCGGCGAGGTCCTGGCGGCGGCCGTGGGCCCGGTCACCGCGGGGCCGCTCGTCGCCGCCGGGGCCCGGCCGGTCGTCCCCGAGCGCTACCGCATGGGCGCCCTCATCCGGCTCGTGTGCGAGCACCTCGAGCGCCGCGTCGAGGAGATCCCCACCCGGCTCGGCCCGGTGCAGCTGCGCGGCCGGTCGGTGGTGCTGGGCGGGGCGGTGGGAACCCTCTCCCCCGCGCCCCTGGCGATCTTCCGGGCCCTCGCCGCCGCCCGCGGCGGCATCCTCAGCCGTCCCCAGCTCATCGCCCACCTGCCCGAGGCCGCGAACGAGCACGCCCTCGACATGGCGATGACCCGGCTGCGGCAGTCCCTGCCGGACCCCCGCCTCGTGGCCACGGTGGTCAAGCGCGGGTACCGGCTGGAGGTGTGACCTCACCACCCGTCGCGGCGGGGGTGAGAGGAAGGTTTCCCAGTCTTCACAGCCCGTCGCCCGGACCGAAACACCGCCTCCCTAGCGTGGGAAGCACCGGATCAACCCCCGCTCCGACCGACCCTGGAGGTCAGCCGTGACCCTGGACCGCACCACCGCAGCCCGCCCCGCCGGGGCACCTCCGTCGTCCGCACCCGCCGGGGCACCTCCGTCGTCCGCACCCGCCGGGGCACCTCCGTCGTCCGCACCGTCCGGGCTGCGCGAGCGCCCGGGCCGCTGGCTCGACGGCTGGGACCCCGAGGACGAGGGCTTCTGGGCCTCCACCGGCCGGTCGATCGCCGGGACGAACCTGCGCTGGTCGATCTTCTGCGAGTTCCTCGGCTTCGTCGTGTGGCAGCTGTGGTCGATCGTGGCCGTCCAGCTGCCGGCCGTCGGGTTCGACCTCACCACCGCGCAGGTGTTCTGGCTCATCTCCATGCCGAGCCTGGTCGGGGCCACCCTGCGGATCCCCTACACGTTCATGGTCCCCCTCGTGGGCGGGCGCAACTGGACGGTCGTCTCGGCGCTGCTCCTGCTCGTGCCGACCGTGGGACTGGCCGTCGCGGTGTCCGACCCGGGTACGTCCTTCGCCACGCTCCTCCTCCTGGCCGGCCTGGCCGGCTTCGGCGGTGGCAACTTCGCCAGCTCGATGGCCAACATCACGTACTTCTACCCGGCGCGGGAGAAGGGCTGGGCCCTGGGCCTCAACGCCGCCGGGGGCAACCTCGGCGCCGCCGTCGCCCAGCTGGTGGTCCCCGTCGTCATCTCCGTCGGCGCGGCGGCGACGCTGAACCTGCCGCTCGCGGGCCTCGTCTGGGTGCCGTTCATCCTGCTCGCCGCCTGGGGCGCGCGCCGGCACATGCACAACCTCTCCCACGCCCGGGGTGACGTCGCCGGCTCGCTGGCCGCACTGCGCGAGCCGCACCTGTGGGTGATGGCGTTCCTCTACATCGGCACCTTCGGCTCGTTCATCGGCTTCTCCGGGGTCTTCCCCAAGCTCATCAACGACGTCTTCCCCGAGTTCTCCTCCTTCGCCGTCGGCGGCGCCGCCCTGTCCCTGGCGTTCCTCGGCCCGCTCGTCGGGTCCCTCACCCGCCCCTTCGGCGGGCGGCTCGCCGACCGGTTCGGCGGGGCCCGGATGACCGTCCTGGCCTTCGCCGTCATGGCGGTGGTCGCGCTGACGGTGGTACTCACCCTCCCGCTCGCGAACTTCTGGCTCTTCCTCGCCCTCTTCCTCGTGCTGTTCACCGCGAGCGGGTTCGGCAACGGGGCGACCTACAAGATGATCCCCACGATCTTCGCCGTGCGAGGCCGCCGGGAGGCCGACGCCGTCGCGTCGGCGGAGAGCACGGCGGACGCCGTCGCGACCGACCACGCGGGGCGCGACGCCGTGGCCCCTCGCCCGGCCGTGGGCAGCGAGCGCAAGGCCTCGGCCGCGCTCGGCCTGGTCTCCGCCATCGGCGCCTACGGCGGGTTCGTCATCCCGCAGGTGCTGTCGGCCTCCGCCGCCGTCACCGGCGCCTACCACGCCGCGTTCTACGGCTTCGTCGTCGCCTACGTCCTCATGCTCGCCGTGACCTGGCTCGTCTACCTCCGCCCCACCTCCGCCTTCGCCCGGGCCGGGGTGTGAGCGTGGGCACCGCCACGCACTGCCCGTACTGCGCCCTGCAGTGCGCCATGACGCTGGCTCCCGCGTCCGTCGACGTCCCGGCCCCGAGCCCGCGCCACGGGGCGAGCGCGCCGACCGTCCTCACGGCCACCGGCCGGGAGTTCCCGACCAACGGCGGGGGCCTGTGCCGCAAGGGCTGGACGTCGACGGCGCTGCTCACCTCCCCCGAGCGGCTCACCACCCCGCTCGTGCGCGGCAGGGACGGCGTGCTGCACGCCGCGGGGTGGGAGGAGGCGCTGGACCGGGTGGTCGGCGGGATCCGTGACACCCAGGCCCGGTACGGCGCCGACGCGGTGGGCGTCTTCGGCAGCGGCGGGCTGACGAACGAGAAGGCCTACCAGCTGGGGAAGTTCGCCCGCGTCGGCCTGGGCACCTCCCGCATCGACTACAACGGCCGGTTCTGCATGTCCTCGGCCGCGGCGGCCGCCAACCGGGCCTTCGGCCTGGACCGGGGCCTGCCCTTCCCCGTCACCGACCTCGCCGACGCCTCGGTGGTGCTCCTGCTCGGCAGCAACGTCGCCGAGACGATGCCCCCGTTCGTCCGGCACCTGGCCGGTGCGCGCTCCCGCGGCGGCCTCGTCGTCGTGGACCCGCGCCGCTCGGCCACCGCCGACCTCACCGGTGCCGGCGCGGGCGTGCACCTCCAGCCCGCGCCGGGCACCGACCTCGCGCTCCTGCTCGGCCTGGCGCACGTCGTCGTCCAGGAGGGTCTCGCCGACGAGCGGTACCTCCGCGACCGCACCACCGGCCGCGACGCGCTCGTGCGCTCCCTGGCCCCCTGGTGGCCGCAACGGGTCCAGGCGGTCACCGGGGTGCCGGCGCCCTGGGTGCGGGAGGTCGCCCACCTCCTCGCGGCCGGCGCCCGCGACGCCCGCGAGGGGCGTGGCGGCGCGTACGTCCTGACCGGCCGCGGCGTCGAGCAGCACGTCGACGGCACCGCCACCGCGACCGCCGCGATCAACCTCGCCCTCCTGCTCGGCCTGCCGGGCACGGCCGGGTGCGGCTACGGCACGCTCACCGGTCAGGGCAACGGGCAGGGCGGGCGCGAGCACGGCCAGAAGGCCGACCAGCTCCCCGGCTACCGCAAGATCACGGACCCCGAGGCCCGCGCCCACGTCGCCGCCGTGTGGGGCGTGCCCGAGGTCGCGCTGCCGGGTCCTGGCCTCCCGGCGGTGGAGATGCTCGCCTGCCTCGGCCGCCCCGGCGGGGTCCGCGCCCTCCTCGTGCACGGCTCCAACCCCGTGGTCTCCGCGCCCGACGCCGGATCGGTCACCGCCGGGCTGGACCGGCTCGACCTCCTCGTCGTCTGCGACCTCTTCCTCTCCGAGACCGCGGCGCGCGCCGACGTCGTCCTGCCGGTCGCGCAGTGGGCGGAGGAGGACGGCACGATGACCAACCTCGAGGGCCGGGTGCTGCGGCGACGCCGGGCGCAGCCCCCGCCCGTTGGGGTGCGCGACGAGCTGGGCCTGCTCGCCGACCTCGCCCGCCGCCTCGGCTCGCCCGCCACGTTCAGCGCCGACCCGGCGGAGGTCTTCGCCGAGCTCGCCCGCGCCTCCGCGGGGGGCCCCGCCGACTACTCCGGCCTCGACCACGCCCTCCTCGACACCGGCGTCGCCGCGTACTGGCCCTTCCCGGCCGGCTCGGCGGGCACCCCCCGGCTCTTCCGCGACGGCTTCGCCCACCCCGACGGGCGCGCCCGCCTCGTGCCGGTCTCCCCCGCCCCGGCCACCACCGGCCGGCTCACCCTCGTCACCGGCCGGCTCCTCGAGCACTACCAGTCCGGCGCCCAGACCCGGCGCGTGCCCGAGCTGGCCGCCGCCCAGCCCGAGCCACTCCTCGAGCTGCACCCGGACACCGCGGCCCGCCTGGGCGTGCGCGACGGGCAGCGCGTGGCGGTCGACGGCGCCGGCGGCACGGTGACGAGCCGCGCCCGCCTGACCACCGGGATCCGCGCCGACACCGTGTTCCTGCCCTTCCACTACCCCGGCGCCGGATCGGCGAACCTGCTCACCCGCGACCGCACCGACCCCGTGTCCGGCATGCCGGAGTTCAAGTCGACCCCGGTCACCGTCCGAGCCCTGGAGGCCGAGCCCGCATGAGCGAACGCACCCGCGAACGCGTCGTCGTCGTCGGCTTCGGGCCCGTGGCGGCCCGGCTGGTCGAGGAGCTGCTGCCGGCGGTCCGGGCGGGCCGCCTCGAGGTGCTCGTCCTCGGCGAGGAGACCGAGCCCGCCTACAACCGTGTGCTCGTGGCCGACCTCGCCGTGGGCCGGACCACCCGCGAGGCCCTCGCGCTGGCCGACCCGGGCGACCTCGCCGCCGACGGCGTCCGCGTCCTGCTGGGCACGCGGGCGGTGGCCGTCGACCGGGCCGGCCGCCAGGTGGTCCTCGCCGACGGCCGCACCGCCCGCTACGACCGCCTCGTCCTGGCCACCGGCGCCGATGCCGCGATCCCGCCGCTGGCCGGGCTCGACCCCGCCGGGCGGCGCCTGCCCGCCGGGGTGACCACCCTGCGGGACCTCAACGACGCGGACCGTCTGCGGGCGGCCGTCGACGCCGGCCGCGAGATCGTCGTGCTCGGGGGCGGCGTCCTCGGCCTCGAGGTCGCCCTCGCCGCCGCGGAGGAGGGCGCGCGGGTCCGCGTGGTCCACCACGGCCCGCGCCCCATGGCCCGCAACCTCGACGCCGGCGCCGGGCACGTGCTCACCGCCACCCTGCGCACGCAGGGCATCACCGTCCACCCCGCGGCCACGGCGATCGGGGTCGCGACCGCGCCGGGGCCCGGCGGGGTGCCCGCCTTCCGCGCCCTGTGCCTGGACGATGGCACCGAGGTCCCCGGCGACCTGCTCGTGCTCTCCTGCGGCGTCCGGCCGCGCGTCGAGCTCGCCCGGACCTGCGCGCTGCCCGTGGGCAAGGGGGTCCTCGTCGACCACCACCTCCGCGCCGACGGCGAGGGACGGGTCTTCGCGATCGGGGACTGCGCCGAGGTCCTGTGCGGGCGGTGCCCGGACTGCGAGGGCCGGGAGGGCCGTGGCCCCTCGGGACTCATCGGCCCGGGCTGGCGCCAGGCGGAGTGGCTCGCCGCGGTCCTGGCCGGCGACCCGCACGGGGCCGACCCGGGGGACCTGACGGAGCCGGCAGTCCCGGCCGCCCCGGTGGGGTCACCCCTCGGCGCCGAGCTGCCGGGGACGATCCTGCTCAAGGCCCGCTCCCTCGACCTCGCCGCGGCCGGGCGGGTCGCCCCCGAGCCCTGGGACGAGCCGGAGGAGGGGGACGGCCTGCCGCTGCGGGTGGCGCAGTGGTCGGACCCCGAGCACGGCCGGTACGTCAAGATGGTCACCCGCGGCGGCGTCCTCGAGGGGCTCGCGTGCGTGGGCATGCCGCGCACCGCGGCGGAGCTGGTGCTGCTGTACGAACGGGGGGACGAGCTCCCGGCGGACCGTACGAGCCTGTTCCGCCTCGACGCCGCCGGGGAGCCGGCCCCGGCGCCGGCGAGCCCCTCGGCCACGGTCTGCCGGTGCTCGGGCGCGACGCTCGGCAGCATCGACGACGCCGTCGCCGGTGGGTGCGCCACCGTCGCCGAGGTGGGCCGGGCGACCCGGGCCGGGACCGGCTGCGGCGGCTGCCACGACACGATCCGCCGGCGCCTCGCCGCCCACGCCGCGGGCGCGGACGACAACCGGGCGGCCGCCGCCGCGGCCGCCCGGTGATCACCGCCCCGGCGCGCACCCGTCGGGACGGGCACCGGGGCACGCCGGGTGCGCCTCAGCGGCGCACGCGCGCCTCACGGTGGGGGTCGCCGCTCTGGCTGAAGACGTGGTCGTTGGGGGTGGCGGCGTCGTTCCAGCGCAGGAGCGCCCCCACGCCGTCGTGGAGGGAGACGGCGTTCTCGTCCACGACCGTGATGCCGGCCCCCTGGGCCAGGGCGGCACGACCGATCGCGAGGTCGGCGCGCATCTGGTGGGGCGCGGTGGCGCCGAGGTCCTCGACGTCGGACCGGCTCGCGCCGATCGCCAGCGGGGAGTCCCCCACCCACAGCTTCTTGCCCGCCAGCGACGACGGCGGCCCGGCCACCGCCTCGGTGACGACGAGCTCGGCCACCTGGCCGCGGCGCAGGACGTCCAGGACGCCCTCCCGGCCGGTGATCGCGGCGCCGTCCTGCCCGTGCACCTCGCGGAAGCGGTCGAGCACCTTCTCCCGCCGGCGCAGGCGGAAGGCCTCCACGGCCTCGGCCACGTGCGCGTTGAACGTCTCGGGCTTGGCCCCCTCGGAGCGCGAGCCGCCCTCGACCGTGATGACGTGCTCACGGGTGGTGCGTCCCAGCGCGTCGAGGACCAGGGCGCGGGCCCGCACGTCACCGGTGAGGAGCACCAGCTCGGGGCGGCGCTCGGCGACGACCCGGTCGAGCTCGGCCGCGACCGCCTCCGCGTTGCGCTCCCACGAGTCCTCAGCGCGGGACTCGTAGCGGCGCTGCGAGCGCCCGCCGGTGTTGGTCTTGCTCAGCTCGTCGTGACCGCCCTCGAAGGACTCGGCGTCACCGCCGGCCTCGCTCGCCGTCGCCGACTCGCGGAGGATGAGGTCCATGCCGGACCGGTCGACCGAGGCGATGAGGTAGCGCACGTGCTCGTCGGCGACCCGGGCGAGGGCGAAGGCGCTCGCGCCGTGGTCCCAGACGGCCTCGTCCGTGGCGGGGGGCTCGTGGAGGGCGCAGTCGAGGAGGATCTGCCCGCGGGCGGCCACGAGGACCCGGCCGTGCTGGCCCGCCGCCTTGCTGATCGTGCGCACCCGCTCACCGATCTCGTCGAGCGTGGCGGCGTCGGCACCCTGTTCCTCGAGGCTGCGGCGCAGGTCCTTCCACCGCGTCAGCACGGCCTGGTCACCCGTCTCGCTCTCCCGCGTCGCGTCCATCACCACGGTCGCGAACGGGACGTCGGTGGGCAGGTCGGCGGTGAGAAGGTCGAGTCGCATCTGGCACCTCACTGTGTCGGGAACTGATGCCCCCACTCTGCCCCTTCCGGCGGCGCGGTGCCAGGGTTGGGCGGGCCCGCTCACCGGTCGGGCGGCGCGCGGTGCGACCCGCCCGCGCCGGCACCCGGACCAGGGTCCGGACCTACCGCTCCGGCCGCGGCGACGAACTCGCCCCACCGGCCCCACGAACGGCGCGGCCGGCCCCGGAGGGCCGGCCGCGCGCGTCGGTGAGGGGTCTCAGGCGGACTTCTCCCGCGGGGGACGCCGCTTGGCCGCGGTCTCGCGCGGCACGAGCGTGGGGTTGACGTTCTCGAGGACGACCTCGCGGTTGATCACGACGCGAGCGACGTCGTCGCGCGAGGGCACCTCGAACATCACCTCGCGCAGGACCTCCTCCATGATGGCCCGCAGCCCGCGCGCACCGGTGCCGCGCAGGAGCGCCTGCTCGGCGATGGCGTCGAGCGCGTCGTCGGTGAACTCGAGCTCGACGCCGTCGATCTCGAACATCCGCTGGTACTGCTTGACGAGGGCGTTGCGCGGCTCGGTGAGGATGCGCACGAGCGCGTCCTGGTCGAGCTTGCTCACCGTGGCCACGATCGGCAGGCGGCCGACGAACTCGGGGATGAGCCCGAACTTGTGCAGGTCCTCGGGCCGGACCTCGCCGAAGAGGTCGACGTCCTGGTCGGCGGAGCGCAGCGGGGCGCCGAAGCCGATGCCGCGCCGCCCGACGCGCGAGGAGATGATCTCCTCCAGGCCCGCGAAGGCCCCGGCGACGATGAACAGCACGTTCGTCGTGTCGATCTGGAGGAACTCCTGGTGCGGGTGCTTGCGCCCGCCCTGCGGCGGCACCGAGGCCTGGGTGCCCTCGATGATCTTCAGCAGCGCCTGCTGGACGCCCTCGCCCGAGACGTCGCGCGTGATCGACGGGTTCTCGCTCTTACGGGCGATCTTGTCGATCTCGTCGATGTAGATGATGCCCTTCTCGGCCTTCTTGACGTCGAAGTCGGCGGCCTGGATGAGCTTGAGGAGGATGTTCTCCACGTCCTCGCCCACGTACCCCGCCTCCGTCAGCGCCGTGGCGTCGGCGATCGCGAACGGGACGTTGAGCATCTTCGCCAGCGTCTGCGCGAGATAGGTCTTGCCCGTGCCGGTGGGGCCGATGAGGAGGATGTTCGACTTGGCGATCTCGACGCCGTCGTCGTCGCTGCTCGCCTCACGCGCCTGGACACGCTTGTAGTGGTTGTACACGGCCACGGCCAGGGACCGCTTGGCGCGGTCCTGGCCGATGATGTACTCCTCGAGGAAGTCGTAGATCTCCCGGGGCTTGGGCAGGTCCACGAGACCGAGCTCGCTGGCCTCGGCCAGCTCCTCGTCGATGATCTCGTTGCACAGGTCGATGCACTCGTCGCAGATGTAGACCCCGGGTCCCGCGATGAGCTTCTTGACCTGCTTCTGGCTCTTGCCACAGAACGAGCACTTGAGCAGGTCTGCGCCTTCACCCGTGCGTACCACCGGGCTCCACCCCTCTCTCGTCTCGTCCGTGCCGCCCTCGGGCGCTCACCCCACCATTCCACACCACGAGGCATGGTGCTGTCCTGCCCGTGGGGGCGGCGCGCCGGTGGTGGTCCTCACGACGACGTCGGCGCCGCCCGCTCGGGAGCGGACGGCGCCGACGGCGACGCGGGTCTCAGCCCGCGGTGAGCTGGGGAGCCTTGCGGGACTCCAGCACCTGGTCGACGAGCCCGTAGTCCCGCGCCTGGGCGGCGGTGAGGATCTTGTCGCGCTCGATGTCCTTGCGGATCTGGTCGACCGGGGTGCCCGTGTGGTGGGCGAGGGTCTCCTCGAGCCACTCGCGCATCCGGAAGATCTCGTTCGCCTGGATCTCGATGTCGGAGGCCTGGGCGTAGCCGCCGCCCTCCATCGCCGGCTGGTGGATCATCACGCGGGCGTTGGGGAGGGCGAGCCGCTTGCCCGGGGAGCCGGCGGCGAGCAGCACCGCCGCGGCCGAGGCCGCCTGCCCCAGGCACACGGTCTGGATCTGCGGCTTGATGTACTGCATCGTGTCGTAGATCGCCGTCAGCGCCGTGAAGGAGCCGCCCGGGGAGTTGATGTACATGGTGATGAGGCCGTCGGGGTCCTGGCTCTCCAGGACGAGCAGCTGCGCCATGACGTCGTCCGCGGAGGCGTCGTCGACCTGCACGCCGAGGAAGATGATGCGGTCCTCGAAGAGCTTGGTGTACGGGTCCTGCCGCTTGTAGCCGTAGGCGGTGCGCTCCTCGAACTGCGGGAGGACGTAGCGCGCGCCCGGGGAGGCCGGGGCGGCGGACGCCGGCATGATGCCGGCCTGGGCGAGGAAGGGGCTGGTCACGGTTGCTCCTGGGGTTCTCGGGTCGGGGGGCGTCACTTGGAGTCCGTGCCGCCGCCACCGGGCACGGAGTGGGAGTGCTCGACGACGTGGTCGATGAAGCCGTACTCCAGGGCCTCGGTCGCCGTGAACCAGCGGTCGCGGTCGGCGTCGGCGTTGACCTGCTCGACGGGCTTGCCCGTCTGCTCGGCCGTGAGCTCGGCGAGAACCCGCTTCATGTGCAGGATCAGTTCGGCGTTGATGCGGATGTCCGTCGCCGTGCCCCCGATGCCGCCGGAGGGCTGGTGCATCATCACCCGCGCGTGCGGGGTGGCGAAGCGCTTGCCCTTGGCGCCCGAGGAGAGCAGGAACTGGCCCATCGAGGCCGCCATGCCCATCGCCACGGTCGCGACGTCCGGCTGAACGAACTGCATCGTGTCGTAGATCGCCATGCCCGCGGTGATCGAGCCGCCCGGGGAGTTGATGTAGAGGAAGATGTCCTTCTGCGGGTCCTCCGCCGCCAGGAGCATCATCTGGGCGCAGATGGCGTTCGCGTTCTCGTCGCGCACCTCCGAGCCCAGCCAGATGATGCGCTCCTTGAGGAGCCGGTTGTAGATGTTGTCGTTCAGGCCCATGCCGGCGCCCTCGGTCCTCGCCTGCGGCATCTGCTCGCTCACGTGCACGCTCCTTCGTCTCGGGCACCATGGCACCCGGGTGTCGCCATCAGGGTCTGTCCCAGGACCCTAACGCTGACGCCGCCCCGCACCCCGCCCGGGGGCGGCCTTTTCGCTCACGGCGCACGATGCGCGGGACGGTACGGCCGGCGCGGACACGTCGGGGGTCGGAGCTCGGCGGTGACGAGCCCGTACCGACCGGGTCCAGTCAGCACCCCGCACCGGGCCCTCGCCTCCGCCCAGTCAGCACACTCGCGGTGAACGAGTACCGACCGGGTCCAGTCAGCAGACCAGTTTCTGCTGACTGACCCCGGAACCCGCGACCTCGCCGCACGAGCACCCACCGGGACCTCGGCCGGGAAGCACCCCGCCCTCGCTGCACCACACCGCCGAGCCGCGGACCGCGCCTGCCCGCGGGCGACTCGGCCCGGGCCCAGTGATAGGAGGACGGCGTCCCGCCATCAGGGCCTACCGACGACGGCGGCGCCGGGGTGCTCGTCAGCACCCCGGCGCCGCCGGACGTCGAACCTGCGAAGATCAGCCCTCGTCGGACGTCTTGTCCTTCGCGGCCGCCTTCTTGGCGGCAGGCTTCTTCGCGGCCGCCTTCTTCGCGGCAGGCTTCTTCGCCTCAGAGTCCTCGGCGCTGTCGGCCTTCTTGGTGGCCTTCTTCTTCGGCGCCGCGGCGGGCTCCTCGGCCGCCTCGTCCGGGGTGTCGGCGGACCCGGCGGAGTCAGCGGACTCGGGCGAGTCAGCGGACTCGGGCGAGTCAGCGGACTCGGGCGAGTCGGCGGACTCCGGGGACTCCGGCGAGCCGGCGGACCCCGACGCGTCGGCGGACCCGGCCTCACCCTCGGGCCCGGCGGCGTCGAGCTCGTCGGAGCCGATGAACTCCGAGAGGTCGACGTCGTTGCCGGCGCCGTCCTTGATGCTCACCTGGCGCAGCGCGACCGCGAGGGCCTTGTTGCGGGCGATCTCACCCATGAAGGCCGGGAGCTGCCCGGTCTGCGAGGCGGCCTGGATGAACTGGTTGGGGTCCATCCCGTACTGCTGGGCGTTGGAGACGAGGAACTCGAGGAGCTCGTTCTGGGTCACGCCGACGGCGAGCTTCTCGACGAGGGTGTCGAGGAGCAGCTGGTCGCGCAGCAGGCCGGTGACCTCCTCGCGCACCTCCTCGCCGTGCGGGTCGCCCTTCTCCTTGCCCTCGGCCTGCAGGTGCCGCTCGATCTCGCTCTCGACCATCCCGGCCGGGACCGGGAAGTCAGCCCCGCCGCGGAGCTTCTCGAGAAGCAGGTCGCGGGCCTGGACGGCCTGCTCGGAGGACTTCTCCTGGGCGGCCTGGGTGCGCAGGTCGGCGCGGAGCTCGTCGATCGTGTCGAACTCGGAGGCGAGCTGGGCGAACTCGTCGTCGGCCTCGGGGAGCTCGCGCTCCTTGACGGCAGTGGCCGTGACGGTCACCTCGGCGTCCTCGCCGGCGTGGTCGCCGCCGGCCAGGGGCGCCGTGAACGTGACGGTCTCTCCCGCGCTGTGGCCGGTGAGCGCCTCGTCCAGACCGTCGAGCATGTTGCCCTCGCCGATCTGGTAGGAGACACCGGAGACGGAGTCGACCTCCTCCTCGCCGACCTTGGCGGCGAGGTCGATGACGACGAAGTCGCCGTCGCCGATCGGGCGGTCGACGCCCACGAGGGAGCCGAAGCGCTCACGCAGGGTGGTCAGACGCTCCTCGACGTCGACGTCGGAGACCTCGACGTCGTCGACGGTGAGCTCGACGCCCTCGAGGGAGGGGAGCTCGATCTCGGGGCGGACGTCCACCTCGGCGGTGAAGACGAGCTGGCCGCCCGGGGTGCCCGTGACCGCGGGGATCTCGGTGACCTCGATGCTCGGCTGGCCCAGGGGCTTGACGTCCGTCTCGGAGACGGCCTGGTTGTAGAAGCCGGGGACGGCGTCGTTGACGGCGTGCTCGATCACCGCGGCGCGGCCGACGCGCTGCTCCAGCACGCGCGGGGGGACCTTGCCCTTGCGGAAGCCGGGGATGTTGACCTGCTCGCCGATGTGGGCGTAGGCGTGGTCGAGGCTCGGCTTGAGCTCGTCGTACGACACCTCCACGGTCAGCTTCACCCGGGTGGGCTCGAGGTTCTCGACGGCGCTCTTCACTGCGGTGGTCTCCACTCATCGGATGGTCGTGACGGGCCCGCCGGTCACGGCGGGAGGCTGTGCGTCTGGCCGGGTGACCGATCGCGATCACGGAGCACAGACCGGCCAATCCTAGGGCACGTCCCACCGGGGCGGCACGCGCGGGCCCCGCTCCCCCACGCTGCGGGGCACGGCGGCGGCGGGGCAGCGGGCAACGTCCGGCGGCGGGCACCGTCCGGATGCGGGCACCGTCCGGCGGCGTCCACCATCCGGGACGGCGGGAGGCTGCCCGGTATGTCCGGGCCCGGGCGACCTACCCTCGCGGGGTGACCGACCTCCTCCCACGGCTGCTCGCCGTGCTCCTCCTGCTCGTCGTCGCCACCGCCGCCTGGTGGCTGGCGGAGCGGCGCCGCGGCTCGCTGCGGACCACGCGCACCGAGCGCGAGGGTGCCGTGACCCTGGAGACCCTCCGCGCGGCCACCGGCCGGCAGCTCGCCGAGCCCGGCCGACCGGTCGTGGTCCAGCTCTCGTCCGAGGTCTGCACCCCGTGCCGGGCGAGCGCGCGCACCTGGACCCTGGTCGGCGGGGAGGACGTCGCCCTCGTCGAGCTCGACGCCGCCGAGCACCTGGACCTCGTGCGGACGCTCGGGGTCATGCGGACCCCGACCTCCCTGGTCTTCGACCACACGGGGACGGCGGTGGGGCGGGTGAGCGGCGCCCCGACGGCGGCGCAGGCGCGCGAGATCGTCGGCGGGCTCGTGGGCGCCGGGCGGGCGGCATGAGCGCCGCGGCGTCCGCGGCCACCGGCCGCCAGGCGGCCATCGACCCGCGTGGTCCCCGCTTCGGAGCGGCCGTGACCGCCGTGCTCCTCGTGGTGGTCCTCCTCCTCGGCGCCTCGACCGCCGGGCTCGCGCTCCTCGGCGTGGTGGTCGCCTCGTTCGCGATCGGCGCCGCGCGCGGGGCGCAGGGCACCTGGCAGGGGGCGCTGTACAAGGGGCTGGTCCGTCCGCGCCTGGCCGCCCCCGTGGAGCTGGAGGACGCGGCTCCGCCGCGGTTCGCCCAGGTCGTCGGCCTGGTCATCACCGGCGCCGGCCTGGCCCTCGCCCTGCTCGGGGTGCCGTGGGCGCTCGAAATCGCGGCGGGCGCGGCCCTCGTCGCGGCGTTCCTCAACGCCGTCGTCGGGCTCTGCCTGGGCTGCGAGCTCTACCTCGTCCTCACCCGGCTGCGGAACCGCTGACGGAGACGTCCACCGGCTCGCCGGACGTCCCGGTCCGCGCCGGCCCGCCCAGCCGGACGTCGACGACGCCGGCGGCCGTGGTCAGCCGGTAGTCGCCCGCCCAGCCCCGGACCGTCACCCGGCCCTCGTCGTCGGTGCGCGTCGTCGTCGGCGCCAGCCACCACGCCCCCTTGACCAGGTCGCGCAGCGCCTCGTAGGCCGGCTTCGGGGTGCCGTCCGTGCGGACCAGCCCGGCGGGCGCGCCGAGCCACGCGCCGTCGTCGGTGAGGCCCCAGTACGTCACGGCCTCGACGGACGGGTGGGAGGCGAGGGTGCGGTAGTGCCGGAGGATCTCCTCGGCCTGGCGCTCCTCCCCCGCGGGGGTGGACGGCCAGTGCTCGACCTGCCAGTCGTTGAGGTCCTCGACGTGGGCAGGCATGAGGTCCCCGGACAGCAGGGTGGACTCCGTGAGGTGGATCGGCAGGCCGTAGCGGGCGAAGCGGTCGAGGACCGCCAGGGTCCTCTCCTCGCCCCAGTAGCCCTGGTGCATGTGGCTCTGCAGGCCCAGGACGTCGACGCCGACCCCCGCCTCGAGGACCCCTTCGAGGAGGCACTCGTACGCGGTGGACATGTCGAAGTCGTTGAGCAGCAGCGTCGCGTCGGGGTTGGCCGCGCGCGCCTCCTCGAAGGCCATCCGCACCGTGGCGATGCGCCCGCGGGCCCGGCACAGTCGGGTGACGCCGTTGTCCTCCTTGTCGAACACCGGCATGATCACCGCCTCGTTGACGGCGTCCCAGGTGTCGACCAGGCCGGCGAAGCCGGAGACCTCGCGGCGGATCCTCTCCCGCTGGGCGCGCTCGATCTCGTCGACGTCGAGGTCGAGCAGCCACGGGGCGGTGACGGTGTGCCACAGGAGCGGGTGGCCCTTGAGCGCCACGCCGCGGTCGGCGAACCACTGCGCGGTGCGGCGCAGCCGCTCCGTGCCCGGCTCGCCGCGCCGGGGCTCGAACGCGCCCCAGTAGAAGGGCAGCGTGGCGGTGTTGAACACCTCGAGCCACAGCTCGGCGAGGTGCTCGAGCCCGTCGAGCGACGCCCCGCCGAAGGTCTCGACGTCGGCCGGGCGGACCGTGGTCTCACCGTTGGCGAGCGGGATGAGGTCGAAGCCGATGTTGCCCAGGCCGAGCGCGTGGGAGCGCTGCTCGACGGTGACCTCGTGCGCGGCCAGCGGAGCGCCGTCGGCGCCGCGCAGCGTGACGGTGGTCTCGGTCACCCGGTGGCGCAGGTCCGCACCGGGATCGGCGACGGCGACGACGGCCTGGCCCGCCCCACCGCCCACGCGGCCGGTCATGCCCGGACCACGTCGGTGGTGACCCACCGGGCGTCGGTGACGGTGACCGGGTGGACCGGGCCGGTGAGCTCCACGCGGGCGACGGTCTCGCGGTGGGCGCAGGAGCCGCCGACCCACAGCTCGACCTCGCCCGGCTCGACGACGCGGCGCAGGTCCCGGTCGCTGAACGCCAGCCGGGTGGTGGGGACGGTGAACCGCACGGTCGCGGACTCCCCGGCGGCGAGCGCGACCCGCCGGTAGCCCAGGAGCTGGGCGGTCGGCCGGGTGACGGAGGCGACGACGTCGTGGCCGTAGAGCTGGACGACGTCCTCCCCCGCCCGGTCGCCGGTGTTCGTCACGACGACCGTGGCGGTGAGCGCACCGTCGGTGGGCGCGGTGGCCTCCGCCGTGAGCCCGGTCCGGGTGAACGAGGTGTACGACAGGCCGTGACCGAACGGCAGGGCCGGGGCCGGGTCGAGGCTCGTGACGGGTGAGGCACCACCGAGCGCCGGGTGGAGGTAGGAGTACGGCTGCGACCCGGCGGAGCGCGGCAGGCTCACCGGGAGGCGACCAGAGGGGTTGACCCGCCCGGACAGCACACCGGCGACCGCCGCGGCGCCCTCCTCGCCGGGGAAGAACGCCTGCACGACCGCGGCGCACGCCTCCAGCGCCCAGCCCAGCGCGTACGGCCGGCCGGTGAGCAGGACGAGGACGACGGGGGTGCCGGTGGCCAGGACGGCCTCGACGAGCTCGCGCTGGACCCCCGGGAGCTCGAGGTCGTCGCGGTCGCAGCCCTCGCCCACGGTGCCCCGGCCGAAGAGGCCGGCGTGGTCGCCCATGACGAGGACGGCGACGTCGGCGGCTCGAGCGTCGGCGACCGCGGCATCGAAGCCGGACCGGTCGTCGTCGTCGACGGCGCAGCCCCGCGCGTGGGTGACCTCGGCGCCGACCTCGGCCCGGACCGCCTCGAGGACGGTGGGCACGTCGATGCCCATCGGCACGTCGGGGTGGTGGGCCAGGACGTGGTTGGTGAAGGAGTAGCAGCCGAACAGCGCGGGGGCCCGGTCGGCGTTGGGGCCGATGACCGCCACCCGGCGCGTCGTCGCCGGTCGCAGCGGCAGCACGCCGTCGTTGCGGAGCATGACGACGGACTCCTCCGCGAGGCGGGCGGCGATCTCGCGGTGCCCGGCCGGGTCGAGGTCGACCACCGCCGGGGGCTCCGCCTCGAAGGTCTCGTCGAGGAGGCCGAGCGCCTCCTTCTGCCGCAGCACGCGGAGCACGGCCCGGTCGACGAGCGCCTCGTCGACCTCGCCGGCGCGGATCTTCTCCGCGAGCGGGGCGAGGTAGGCGTTGCCGGTGGGCAGCTCGATGTCGACACCCGCGGCGAGGGCCTGCCCGGCGGCGTCGCCGAGATCGGCGGCCACACCGTGGAGGGCGTGGAGGAAGGCGACGCCGAAGTAGTCGGCGACGACGGTCCCGTCGAAGCCCCAGCGCTCGCGCAGCAGCTCGGTGAGCAGGCGGGGGTCCGCGGCGACCGGGACGCCGTCGATCTCGGCGTAGGAGTGCATGACCGACCCGACCCCGCCGTCGAGGACCGCCATCTCGAACGGCGGCAGGAGCACATCGGCGATCTCGCGCGGGCCGGCGTGCACCGGCGCGAGGTTGCGGCCGGCGCGGGAGGCGGAGTACCCGACGAAGTGCTTGAGGGTGGCGATGACGCCCGCCCCCTGGAGGCCGCGGACGTACGCGGTGCCCACGGTGCCGACGACGTACGGATCCTCGGCGATGCACTCGTCGACGCGCCCCCACCGCGGGTCGCGGATGACGTCGAGGACCGGGGCGAGGCCCTGGTGGATCCCGAGCTCGCGCATGGAGGTGCCGATCGCCGCCCCCATCTCCTCGACGAGGTCCGGGTCGAAGGAGGCGCCCCACGCCAGCGGCGTGGGGAAGGTCGCGGCCTGCCACGCGGCGAGCCCGGTGAGGCACTCCTCGTGGACGATCGCCGGGATGCCCAGGCGGGTCCCGGTGACGAGGCGCCGCTGGGCGTCGCGCAGCCACGCCGCCCGTTCGGCAGGCTCGACCGGACGGGTGCCGTACACGCGGGTGAAGTGCCCCAGCCCGTGCCGGGTGGCCTCCTCGAGCTTCTCGGGGGTGGCGTCGTCGGCCATCTCGCTCTGCAGGGGCGCGACGACCTCGCCGCCCTCGTCCACCCAGAAACCCACGATCTGGGCGAGCTTCTCCTCCAGGGTCATCGCGGCGAGGAGGGCGCCGGGACGGTCGGCGCCGCCGGCCCCCTGCGCCGCGCCGGGTGCGGCACCGGCCCGGTCCGGGGGGTTCTGGGTGGTGGTCGGTCGGACCTGGGCTTCGGTCACGTCGATGTCCTTACTGCGTGGTGGTGCGGTGGCGGTCGCGGCGCGCAGCGGTGGCGGCCGGACGGAGGGTCGGTTTGCCGGGCGTCGGGCGGGTCAGCCCTTGACGGCGCCCTGGAGGCCGTTGACGATGCGCTTCTCCATCGCCAGGAAGAACACCAGGGCGGGGATCATCGCCAGGGAGGTGAAGGCCAGGACGCCGGCGGTGTCCTGGGCGTGCTCGCTCGAGAAGGTCGCCACCCCCAGGGGCAGGGTCTGCGCGGCCGGGTCGCTGAGGATGAGCAGCGGCAGGAGGTAGGAGTTCCACGAGGCCACGAAGGCGAGCACGCCGACCGTGACCAGACCGGGCCCGGACAGCGGGAGCAGGATCCGCCAGAAGAAGCCGATCCGGGAGGTGCCGTCCAGCATCGCCGCCTCCTCGAGCTCGCGTGGGATCGCCATGAGGAAGGGCCGGAGGATGACGATCGTCATCGGCAGGGCGAAGGCGGCCTGCGGCAGGGCCACCCCCCACAGGCTGTTGGTGAGGTCGAGGTCCCGCAGCATGAGGAACAGCGGGATGATCGCGACGGTCAGCGGGAACAGCAGGCCGAGGGTGAAGACGAGGAACAGCGCCTCGCGGCCCCGGAACCGGTACCTCGCCAGCGGGTAGGCGGCCATGACCCCGAAGACGGCGACGACGACGGTGGTGATCCCGGCGACGACCGTGGAGTTGAGGGCGTACCGCCAGAAGCTCGACGACGTGAGGACGTTGAGGTAGTTCGTCGTCACCCACGGGTCGGGCAGGCCGACGGGATCGGCGGCGAGCTGGGCGTTGGAGCGGAAGCCGCCGAGGATCGCGTAGACCACCGGACCGAGCGTCGCCGCGACGACGACGAGGGCCGCGGCGTAGACCAGCGGGCTGCCGCCGGAGAACGACCGGCGCCGGCGGGGCGGGGCGTCGGTCAGCGGCGCGGGCTGTCCGGGGACGGCCGTGAGGGGCGCGGTCATCGAGCTGCCTTCCTGGGCTGGGGAGCGTCCTCGTTGTCCCGGCGCAGCACGAAGACCTGGTAGGCCAGCGCGAGGACCAGGGAGATGCCGAAGAGGAGCACCGCCACGGCCGAGGAGTAGCCGTAGAGGCTGCGGTTGGTGCCCTGGTTGATGAGGTACGTCGCCATCGTCACCGTGGAGTTGGCCGGTCCGCCCTTGGTGAGGATCCAGACCATGTCGAACACCTGGAGGGAGCCGATCATGGACAGGAAGCCCCAGGTGCGGATGGTGGGCCCGAGGAGCGGGATGGTGATCCGGCGCTGGACCTGCCACCACGACGCGCCGTCGATCTGGGCGGCCTCGTACAGGTCCGGCGGGACCCCCTGGAGGCCCGCGAGGAAGAGGATGACGGCCAGGCCGAGGTACTTCCAGGTCAGGACGAACATCACCGTGTACAGCGCGATCTCGGGGTTGCCGAGCCAGAGCTGGGTGAGGCCGCCGAGGCCGACGGCGTCGAGGACGGCGTCCACGACCCCGTTCGGCTGGAGCAGCATGAGCCACACGACGCCGGCGACCACCTCGGCCAGGACGTACGGCACGAAGATGATGACGCGCATCGCCGCGCGGCCCCACATGTCGCGGTTGAGCAGGAGCGCGACGGCCAGCCCGAGGGGCAGCTGGATGAGGATCGACAGGACGATGATCGTGAGGTTGTGCATCACCGCGTCGGTGAAGACCTGGTCGCGCAGGGCGTTGGCGTAGTTCTCCAGGCCGACGAAGTTGTCCATCGGACCGAGCCCGTTCCACCGGAACACCGAGTACCGCCCCGCCTGGACGACGGGGACCACCACGAACATCGCGAACAGCGTGAGCGCGGGGGTGACGAAGAACAGGATCTCCAGGCGCTTGCGCCACCGGGAGGAGAGCCGGGGCCGCGCCCCCGGGGCCGCCGGCCGGGTGGGGGCCCGGCCGGCGGCGGTGGGGGTGGCAGCAACCGTGGCCGTGCCGGTGCGGTGGGTCACGTCGTCTGCCATCGAGGTCATCCGAGGTCGGCTGCGGCCTGGGTCGCGTCGACGATGCCCTGCGGCGAGGACTCGCCCGCGAAGACCAGGGCGATCTCGTCGTTCATGGCGCCGCCGACGTTCTCGCCGAAGGCGGTGTCGAAGTAGAGCTGGACGTAGGGCGCCTCGTCACGGAACTTCAGGAGGTCGGCCAGGACCGGGTCGGACACCGAGCCGGTGGCCGCGGGGTTGGTCGGCAGGCCCATGTCGTTCTCGGCGAAACCGGTCTGGACCTCGTCGCTCAGCAGGTACTCGACGAAGTCGACGCACACGTCCGGGGCGTCCTGCGAGCACGCCCACGCGTCGCCACCACCGAGGGCGGCCTCGGGGTCACCCTCGCCGCCCTCGACGGACGGGAAGGGGAACCAGCCGGTGTTCTCGCCCAGTCCCTGGTTGTCCTCGGTGAGGCCCTGCATGACGCCGGGCTCCCAGTGACCGGCTAGCTCCATGGCGACCTTCTCGGTGGCGAGCAGGCCCGAGGCGCTCGTCGGCCCCGTCTGGGCCGGGGTGGCGAGGAAGCCGGAGTTGAAGGGCTCGGCGCCGATGAGCTCGACGAGGTCCTCGCCGGCCTTGACGAAGCACTGGTCGGAGAAGTCGAGCGAGGTCACGGCGTCGGAGAGGACGTCCTCGCTGCACTCGCGCAGGGCGAGGTAGTACCAGTAGTGCGCCGCGGGCCACTTGTCGCCGGCACCGACGGAGATGGGCTCGATGCCCTCGGCCTTGAGCGCGTCGACGGCGGCGTAGAGGTCCTCCATCGTCTCGGGCGCCTCGGTGATGCCGGCCTGCTCGAAGAGGGCCTCGTTGTACCAGAAGCCCACGACGCCGACCGAGAACGGCAGCGCGTAGGTCTGGCCGTCCACCTGCCAGCCGGCGACGGAACCGCCGAGCGTGTCGATCGTGTCGGCCGCGACGTCGGTGAGGTCCTTGACCAGCCCGGCCTCGACGTGGGCGGCGAGCTCGCCGCCACCGCGCTCCATGAAGACGTCGGGCGCGTCACCGGTCTGGAACGCGGCGTCCAGGCGGGTGAGCATGTCCTCGTGGGCGAGGGCGCTGATCTCGATCGTCACCCCCTCGTTCGCCGCCTCGAAGTCGGCGGCGACCTGCTCGTAGTAGCCCTTGCCGGGCTCGCTGTTGGAGTTGTGCCACCAGGTCAGCGTGACGTCGCCGTCCGCGCCGGCCTCACCCCCGCCGGCGCCGTTCTCGGCATCGGTGCCGCCGCACGCGGCCAGCATGGCAACGCTCAGGGTCAGCGCGACGGCTGTCCCGGCTGCTCGGACGATCCTCATGGGTCGATCCCCTCGGTCTTCGTTGACTAACGGTCGGGACACAGTTTTGCCGCATGGACGAACTAATGTCAATCGGTATCGATAACGTTTTCGACACGGGTACGCTGGAGGGGTGCAGCGGCCCAGGACCACCATCGGCGACGTCGCCCGGACAGCCGGCGTCTCCGTCGCGACCGTCTCGAAGGTCATCAACGGCCGCTACGGCGTCGCCGCGGCCACCTCCCAGCGCGTCCAGCGGGTCATCGACGACCTGGGCTACGAGTCGAGCCTGGTCGCCCGGAGCCTGCGCAGCCTGCGCACCAACGTCATCGGCATCCTCGTGGCCGAGTTCGAGCCCTACTCCACCGAGCTCCTCAAGGGCGTCTCGAGCGCCGTCCAGGGCACCGGGTACGAGCTCCTCGCCTACT
This sequence comes from Georgenia sp. M64, assembly GCF_038049925.1. Taxonomy (NCBI): domain Bacteria; kingdom Bacillati; phylum Actinomycetota; class Actinomycetes; order Allobogoriellales; family Allobogoriellaceae; genus Georgenia; species Georgenia sp. M64. Next base: position 1,050,364 of record NZ_CP145809.1, on the reverse strand, counting down.
CCGGCGGCGGCCGGGCCGGCGGCCACGCCGGGTGGGAGCGGCGCTACCTCTCCCGGCTCAGCGGCACCCTCATCGACGGTGCCATCCTCGTCACGCCCACCGTCGTCGACGCCGAGTACGGCATCCCGGTCGTGGCGATCGACCCGCACACCGGGCCCTCCGGCTTCCCCACGGTGGACGCGGACAACTTCTCCGGCGCCCTGAGCGCCACCGAGCACCTCATCGCCCTGGGACACACGCGCATCGGGCACCTCGCCGGCCGGCCGGACCTGGAGTCCTCACGGCTGCGGGAGGCGGGCTACCGCACGGCTCTCGAGCGCGCGGGGCTCGACGTCGACCCCGAGCTCATCCGGGTGGGCGGGTACCGGGCGGACGACGCCGAGCAGCCGGCCCGGGGGCTGCTCACCCTGACGCGGCGCCCGTCGGCGATCTTCGCGGCGAACGACCTCTCGGCCATCCGGACGATGGAGGTCGCGGGTGGGCTCGGGCTCTCGGTGCCCGGCGACGTCTCGGTGGTCGGCTTCGACAACGTGCCCGAGTCGGCGCTGGCGCAGCCACCGCTGACCACGGTCAACCAGCCGATGCAGGCGATGGGGCGGGCCGCGCTGGGCCTGCTCATCGACCTGCTCGACGGCAAGGAGCGCGACGCCCACGTCCAGCTGCCCACCGAGCTCGTCGTGCGCGGTTCCACCCGGCGGCTCTGAGACCTCACCGGCGCGCGGGGACCTCGCGGGCGACGAACTCGCCCTCGGTGAGCCCAGGTCCGGAGCTCAACCCGTGCGCCCCGCACCGCGTGGCCGGCAACCGTCGGGATGGACGGATTCGAACCGACGACCTTCCGCTCCCAAAGCGGACGCGCTACCAAGCTGCGCCACATCCCGTCGCACCTCGCGGGTGCGAAGGTGCAGTCTAGGGGCTCGGCCACCGCGACCGGCCCCTGTGACCAACCTGACCGGGCCGTCGCACCACGCGGTTCGAGCCGACGGCGGGGTCCGGGTAGACTCCTCGTGCGGCTCAGGCCCGCGGGTGTAGCTCAATGGTAGAGCCTCTGCCTTCCAAGCAGATGGTGCCGGTTCGATCCCGGTCACCCGCTCCACGTCAGGCGGCTCCCCCTCCGGGGTGGCGCCGGACGCCGACCCCCATCGGGGCACCGGACGAGGGAGCCGTACCCGGCGAGCGACAAGACGGCCATGAGGGAGAACCGTCATGTCCTGGCTCGTGCTCGTCCTGTCCGGCGTCCTCGAGGCCGTCTGGGCCACCGCCCTCGGCCGCTCCGAGGGGATGACCCGCCTCGCCCCGACCGTGACGTTCTTCCTCGCTCTCGGCCTGAGCATGGCCGGGCTCGCGTACGCGATGCGCTCGATCCCGGTCGGGACCGCCTACGCCGTCTGGGTCGGCATCGGCGCCGTGCTCACCGTGGCGTACGCGATGCTCACCGGCGAGGAGGCGGCCTCGCTCGCGAAGATCCTGCTCCTGGGCGGCATCGTCGGCTGCGTGGTCGGGCTCAAGCTGCTCCACTGAACCCGCCTCGCCCAGCGCCACCGGGCCGGGCCGGCCGGCGCAAGAACGACGAAGGTCCCCGCACCCGAGGGTGTGGGGACCTGCGTGCAGGGAAGGTCGTCGCGTCACTCCGCGGCGATCAGACCCTTCTGGTAAGCCTTGGCCAGCCGCCGCGGCACCTTGAGCTCGCGGCCCTGGACGCGGACGGCGACGAGCTCGGTGAGCTCGGCCTTCCACTGGGACCGGCGAGAGCGGGTGTTGCTGCGGGACATCTTGCGCTTGGGAACTGCCATGCCCTTGCCGCTCCTTCCGTCGTTGAGGGGGATCCTGCCGACGTACACCCTCCCACGAGAGGGCTCCGTCAGGCCAACCGGGACAGCCTACCCCAGGTGTGAGATGGGCCGCGCACAGCCCGGAACGCGCCGCGACGGTCAGCGGACCCGGTCACCGTACCGGCGACGGAACTGCTCCACCCGGCCCGCCGTGTCCATGACGCGGGAGCGTCCGGTGTAGAAGGGGTGCGACGCCGAGGAGATCTCGACGTCGACCACCGGGTAGGTCTGCCCGTCCTCCCACTCGATCGTCCGGCTCGAGGTGAGCGTGGACCGGGTGAGGAACCGGAAGTCCGCCGAGGCGTCCTGGAAGACGACGGCGTGGTAGTCGGGGTGGACGGTCTGCTTCATCTCAACCTCCTGAGAACTGTTCTCACTGAGACGCGAACACGCCCACCGGCCCACGCATTCCCGTCGCGGGATACTCGTGCCATGAGCGACCTCAGGCTGGCGGGCGACGCCGTCGCCGAGATCGAGGTCCGGCGCTCACGGTTCCTCACCACGCTGCGCCGCGTCGACAGCGAGGAGGCCGCCCGGGCGCTGGTCGCCGAGCTGCGCACCCGCCACCCCGACGCCCGGCACCACTGCTCCGCCTTCATCCTCGACCTGCCCGGCACCAGCGCCGTCGAGCGCTCCAGCGACGACGGTGAGCCTGCCGGCACCGCCGGGATGCCCGTGCTCGAGGCGCTGCGGGTCTCCGGACTGCGTGACGTGGCCGCCGTCGTCGTGCGGTACTTCGGCGGGGTGAAGCTGGGGACCGGCGGGCTGGTGCGGGCCTACGGCGACGCGGTCCGGGCGGCGCTGGACGCAGCGTCCGTCGTGACCGTGGTCGAGCACGAGCTGTGGGAGGTGGCCCTCCCCCACGCCGACGCGGGCCGGGTCGAGGCGGACCTGCACGACCACGACGTCCGGGTCGAGCTCGTGGCCTACGAGCCCGACGGCGTCCGCCTGACCCTGGCGGTGGTCGACGGCGCCGCCCTCACCACCCGCCTGGCCGCCCTCACCGCCGGTGCGGCGCGTCCGGTCCTGGTGGGCGCGACGGCGGTCGAGCGCCCGCTGTGACGACCGAGGCCTCCGCCCGGGAGCGCCGGCCGCCATCTGGGAGGGGGTGCGGCTGGAGCGGCCGAGGCACTAGTGTTGTTGACACTTCAAGGTGCCGGTCCCGGCACCGGCGCCCGTGGGCGCCGCCGCTCCGTCGGAAGGATGCCGCCATGAGCACGACGCTCGTCGACCGGCCCTCGACGGTCCGGTCCTGCCGTTGTCGGTAGAGCGCCCGGCTCAAGCGTGCGGCCCCTGACCGCATGCCAGGCGCTCCTCACACCGCCGCCGCCCGGCGGCACCGACGCAACGCGCCCCGGCCGCCCAGGCCACCCACCCCCGAGGAAGAGGACCATGGCAACCATCTACGACGACGTCACCCAGCTCATCGGCCGCACCCCCCTGGTGCGCCTGAACAAGATCACGGACGGCGCGGGCGCCACCGTGCTCGCCAAGCTCGAGTTCTACAACCCGGCCAACTCGGTCAAGGACCGCATCGGCGTCGCGATCGTCGACGCCGCCGAGGCGTCGGGCGAGCTGCCCCCGGGCGGCACGATCGTCGAGGCGACGTCGGGCAACACCGGCATCGCGCTGGCGATGGTGGGCGCGGCGCGCGGCTACAAGGTCGTCCTGACGATGCCCGAGTCGATGAGCAAGGAGCGCCGTGCACTCCTGCGCGCCTTCGGCGCCGAGCTCGTCCTGACCGACCCGTCCACGGGCATGAGGGGCGCCGTCGAGCGGGCCGAGGCGATCGCCGCCGAGCGTGAGAGCGCGGTCCTGGCCCGGCAGTTCGCCAACGAGGCCAACCCGGCCATCCACCGGCGCACCACCGCCGAGGAGATCTGGGCCGACACCGACGGCGAGGTCGACGCCGTCGTCGCCGGCATCGGCACCGGCGGGACGATCACCGGTGTCGGGCAGGTGCTCAAGGAGCGCAAGCCCGAGGTGCGGATCATCGCCGTCGAGCCGGCGGAGTCGCCCATCCTCAACGGCGGCAAGCCCGGACCGCACAAGATCCAGGGCATCGGCGCGAACTTCGTCCCCGAGATCCTCGACACCGAGGTCTACGACGAGGTCATCGACGTCGACGCCGCGACGTCCGTGGCGTGGGCGCGGCGCGCCGCCACCGAGGAGGGGCTGCTCGTGGGCCTGTCCTCCGGCGCGGCCCTGGCCGCCGCGGTCCAGGTCGCCCAGCGGCCCGAGATGGCGGGGAAGACGATCGTCGTCATCATCCCCTCCTTCGGCGAGCGCTACCTCTCCACCATCCTCTTCGAGGGACTGGTGGACTGAGTTGCACGACTCCCACGTGCCGTTCCGCCAGCTGCTGCTGGAGGACCTCCAGGCCGCGCGCCGCCGGGACCCGGCGGCGCGCACCCTGGTCGAGGTCGCGCTGGCCTACCCCGGCGTGCACGCACTGTGGGGTCACCGGCTGGCGCACCGGATGTGGCACGCCAGCCCGCTGCTGAAGCTGCCGGCCCGCCTGCTCTCGCAGGTGCTCAGGGCCGCCACGGGGATCGAGATCCACCCCGGGGCGGTCCTGGGCCGCCGGCTCTTCATCGACCACGGCATGGGCGTGGTCATCGGCGAGACGGCCGAGGTCGGCGAGGACGTCGTCCTCTTCCACGGCACCACCCTCGGCGGGGTCTCGATGAGCCGGGGCAAGCGCCACCCGACGATCGGCGACCGGGTGCTCATCGGCGCCGGCGCCAAGGTCCTCGGGCCCATCCGGGTCGGGTCCGACGCGCGGGTCGGCGCGAACGCCGTGGTGGTCAAGGACGTCCCGGCCGGTGCCGTCGCCGTGGGCGTTCCCGCCCGGGCCCAGCCGGCCCCGCCGGGCGCCCTGCTCGACCCGTGGTCGGAGCCCGCGATCTACATCTGAGCCGCCTGGTCCCCGAACCGGCCGCCGGTACGCCCCGGTCCGCTGTCGGGTCGTCCGTGCGGGGAGGTCAGGCGCGCGGCGCCCGCTGGCAGCGGGGGCACCAGAAGACCCGCCGCCCGGCCATCTCGGCCTCGCTCACCTTCGTACCGCAGACCAGGCACGGCCGGCCCGAGCGGTGGTAGACGTACCAGCGGTCGTCGTCGTCGGGGACGAGGGCGACGTCGCCCGCCTCGCCGAGGTGGTTCCGGTGCTCGGGCCGGGTGGTGACGATCCGGCCGGTCGCCACGCCGTCCGCCATGAGCTCGCGCAGGTCCGCCCACATCGCCCGCAGGCGGGCGGCGGGGACGTCCCGGCCGGCCCGGCGGGGGTGCAGACGCGCCCGGTAGAGCGCCTCGGCGCGGTAGATGTTCCCCACACCCGCCAGGACCGCCTGGTCCATGAGCAGCTCCCCGACCGGGCGACGGGTGGTGCGGACGGCACGGACGAACGCCTCGGGGTCGCCGTCGCTCCGCAGCGGGTCGGGCCCGAGCCGCCCCTGGACGGCCGCCTTCTCCTGCGCGGTGACCACCTCGCAGGCGGTCGGGCCGGTGAGGTCGGCGACCCCGTGCTCGCCGAGCAGGCGCACCCGCACCGCCCCGCGCGGGGCGGGCGGTGACCAGTCGCCGGCGACGGGCACACCGGCCTGGCGCACCGCCACCTCCTCCTCGGCCACCCGCCGGCGCGGGGCGCCGATGGCGTGGGGCGCGCGGAAGGACTCGTCGCCGTCGAAGGTCCACGACCCGTACAGGCCCAGGTGCACGCGGAGCCACCGGGGCTCGGCCTCGACGGTGGCCGTGTCGCTGCCGTCCGCGGTCCCCAGGGCTGCCGGCCGGTGCCGGTCGGGCCCGGCGAAGGCGTGCCGGTCGGGCCCGGCGAAGGCGAGGAAGAGCTGCTTCCCGTGGGCCTCGGTGCCCACGAGCGCGCGGCCGTCCAGGAGCGCGGCGCCGTCGGTGAAGCGGCCCTGCGGCGAGCTGACGGCCAGGCGGTGCCCGCCGAACAGCTCGGCGAAGGCGTGCGCGAGCCGGTGGACGGTGTGCCCCTCAGGCACGGTGCTCCCCCACCCCGGCCGGCGGGACCCACGCGTCGGCGGGGTCCCACAGCGCCCGGTCGAGGTTGACGCGGACCGGCACGTGCGGGGTCAGCGGTGTGCCCTCCTCGCGGTAGTGCTCCAGCGCCCCGGAGCGCAGCTGGCGCGGCAGGGTGCCGTCGGCGCGCACCACCCGCCACCACGGCACCTCCGCGCCCCACGTGGCCATGACCTGGCCCACGTGCCGGGCGTGCCCGTGCCCCGTCCGCGCGCGAACCGCCTCGGCCACGTGGCCGTAGGTGGTGGCACGGCCGGTGGGGACCTGGTCGACGACGTCGAGCACGAGCTCGGTCAGCTCCGTCCGTTCGGGTTGCACCCGCCTATGATCGCAAGCGAGATGAGCACCCACGCCACCGCCGGGCCCGGACCCGCCTCCGACGCCTGCCACCACTGCGACACCTCCGTCCCCCACGAGCACCTCGACGTGCCCGCCGTCATCGACGGCGCCCGCCGCGCGGCGCGGCGCCGGGCGGTGACGATGGTCGCCGTCGCGGGGGCCCTCACGGCGGCCGCCGTGGTCCTGGCCGCCCTCGTCGCGGGGCCGGGACTGGCGGCAGGCGCCGCGGGGCTGACCCTGGCCGGGTACGTCGCCGTCGCCTGCGTGGGCGTCGTCGTCGCGGGCTCGGCGCGGCGGCGCACGTCCGGCTCGGTCGCCGTCCTGGGCGCCTCCCTCACGACGGCGGCCCTGACCCCGCTCGTCGCCCTCGTGGTCGCCGCGGTCACCGGACCGGGCTGGGCGGTGGCGCTCGTGGCCGCCACCACGTGGCTGCTGGTCACGGCGCTGGCGGAGGCCGCGCGGGTCCGGTCCCGGAACCGGCTGCTGCTCACCGCGGGCGACGCCGGCGAGCGGGCCCGCGCCGGCGCGGTCGCCGACCGCGGGAGCCACGACCCGACCTCCGCCCGCTGGGCCGCCCAGGGTGTCCTCGTCGGGGCGGCCACGTGGCTGCTCGGCGTGGTGGCCCCGGCGGTGGTCGTCCTCGTGCCCCTGGCGCCCGCCGTCGTCGCCCTCGCTGCCCGCCGGTCGCTCGAACGGCCCTGACCCGGTCCGCGCGGCGGCCGGCGTCGTGCGCGAGGCGTCCGGCGTCCGACGCGAGGCGCCACCGAAATGTCCTCGCCCCGTCCCGGGTTGCCCTGACATGCTTCTCGGCGTGATCGACAACGCCACCACCACGGCCGACGCCACCACCCCAGCCGACGCCACCACCACCGCGGTCCGCACCACCGCCGTGCCGGCCGGGTACCGGCTCGCCGAGCTCGACGACGTCGCGCACCGTGCGCAGATCATCGACGTCGACCGCTGGGGCTTCGCCTTCGAGATGGCGCCCGAGGACGAGGCGGTGGCGGTGTGGGACCTCGAGCCCGGCCGGACCGTCGGGGTCTGGGACGAGCGGGGCGCGGAGGCCCGCCTGGCCGCCGTCCACTCCTCGTACGCCTTCGCCGTGCCCGTGCCCGGCGGGGCGCGCCTGCCCGCCGCGGGCCTGACGTGGGTGGCGGTGCACCCCGGCCACCGGCGCCGGGGGCTGGCCCGAGCCATGCTCACCGCGCACCTGGCCCGCACGGTCGGGCGCGGGGAGGCGCTGTCGGTCCTGTACGCCGCCGAGACCGGCATCTACGGCCGCTACGGCTACGGGGTGGCGAGCCAGACGGCCACCCTGACCGTGGGCCGCGGCGCGGACCTGCGCGAGGTGCCCGGCGCCGCGGACCTCGTCGTCGAGCTCGACCGCCTCGACCCCGCCCGCCACGGCGCGGTGATCGAGCAGGTCCACACGGCCGTCGTGCGGCCGGGGTGGATCAGCCGCGACACCGACGCCCTGCGCGCGGCCCAGCTCGTGGACTGGCCCACCGCGCGGAAGGAGATGGAGGGCCTGCGGGTGGCGGTGGTGCGCACCCCCGCGGGTGAGCCGCGCGCCTACGCGATCTTCCGCCGCAAGGGCAAGTGGTCCGACGCGGGGGTGCCCGAGGGGACCGTGAAGGTCCGCGAGTCCGCCGCGCTCGACGCCCCGGCCGCGCGGGCGCTGTGGGGGGCTCTGACCGACCTCGACCTCATGGCGAAGGTCGAGACCGCCCAGCTCCCCCTGGACGACCCCCTCCTGCACCTCCTCGCGGACCTGCGCGGCGCCTCCGTCCGCCTCAGCGACGACCTGTGGGTGCGTCTGCTCGACGTCCCCCGGGCCCTGGCCGGGCGCGCGTACGCGGCCGACGTCGACGTCGTCCTCGAGGTCCGTGACGACCTCGTCCCGGCGAACGCCGGCCACTGGCACCTGCGCGGCGGGACGGCGGGCGCCGAGGTCGCCGCCACGACGGCCCCGGCCCACCTGTCCCTGGACGTCGCCGACCTCGGCTCGGCCTACCTCGGTGGGACGTCCCTGGCGGCGCTCGCCGCCGCCGGGCGGGTGCAGGTCCTCGACGGCGCCGCGCTCGCGCCGGCCGCGACCGCGTTCGGCTGGCCGGTCGCGCCTGCGAACGGGTGGGGGTTCTGAGGCGCTCGGGGCTCGGCCGGGCTACTGGCTGCGCAGCGCCTCGTACGCGGTGAGCATGTCGATGCGGCGCTGGTGGCGCGGCTCCCCGGAGAACGGCTCGGCGACGAACGTCTCGACCAGCCCCACGGCGTCGTCGAGGGAGTGCTGGCGCGCCCCGATCGCCAGGACGTTGGCGTCGTTGTGGGCGCGGGCGAGCCGCGCCGTGTCGGTGTTCCACGCGAGCGCGGCGCGGATGCCGGGCACCTTGTTCGCGGCGATCTGCTCACCGTTGCCGGAGCCGCCGAGCACGATGCCCAGGGAGCCGGTCTCGCTGGCGACGGCCTCCCCGGCGGCGAAGCAGAAGGAGGTGTAGTCGTCCTCGGCGTCGTAGGTCGCGGCACCGTGGTCGACGACCACGTGCCCCGCTCCCCGCAGGTGCTCGACGAGCACCGCCTTGAGCTCGAACCCGGCGTGGTCAGCGGCGATGTGGATGCGCATGGGGACATTGTGCCCGGTGCGCGGGAGCGGTCCCGCACCCTCGCCCCGTAGTGTCGGAGCATGACCACCACGAACACCGCACCGATGAGCGACGCCGAGGCCATGGACGACGGCGTCCGTCCCCAGGACGACCTCTTCCGCCGGTTCAACGGCACGTTCCTGCGCGAGCACGTCATCCCCGCCGACCGCGCGCGCGACGGATCCTTCACCGCCCTGCGCGACCTCTCCGAGGAGCGGGTGCGAGCCATCATCGACGACGCGGCGGCCGGCCGGGGCACCGAGGGCAACCCGGAGAACGCCCGGAAGATCGGCGACGTCTACGCGTCCTTCATGGCCACCGAGCGGGTCGAGGCCCTGGGCACCGCCCCCCTGCGGGCCGACCTCGAGGCGCTCACCGCCGCCCGCGACCACGAGGCCCTCACCCGCGCGATGGGCGCCCTGCAGCCCACCGGCGTCGGCGGCGCCGTCGCCTACCAGGTGGACACCGACCTCAACGACCCCGAGCGGTACACCGTCTACCTCTGGCAGTCCGGTCTGGGACTGCCGGACGAGTCCTACTACCGCGAGGACGTCCACGCGGCCACGCGCACCGCCTACGTCGCGCACGTGGCGGCGATGCTCGCCCTGACCGGTCTGGTGACCGAGGACGAGGCGATGGGGGCCGCCGAGCGTGTCATGAAGGTCGAGACCACCCTGGCTGCCGGCCACTGGGACAAGGTCCGCTCCCGCGAGGCCGACCAGCTCAACAACCCCATGACCTGGGAGGAGACGGTCGCGAGCGCGCCCGGCTTCGACTGGTCGCTGTGGCGGGCCGCGCTGGGGGTCCCCGAGGGCGCGTTCGACCAGCTCATCGTGGCCATGCCCTCCTACATCACCCACTTCGCACGCTCGTGGGCCGAGACCGACGTCGACTCGCTGCGGATGTGGCTGATGTGGCACGTCGTCCACGCGCGGGCGCCGTACCTCCCCGCGGACGTGGTGGACGAGAACTTCGACTTCTACGGCCGCACCCTCACCGGGGCCGAGGAGCTGCGCGAGCGCTGGAAGCGCGGGGTCGCGCTGGTCGAGGGCGCCCTCGGCGAGGCCGTCGGTGAGCTCTACGTGGCCCGGCACTTCCCGCCCGCGCACAAGGCCGCCATGCAGACCCTCGTGGCCGACCTCGTCGAGGCGTACCGCGAGTCGATCGCCTCGCTGGAGTGGATGGGCGAGGAGACCCGCCGGCGGGCGCTGGCCAAGCTCGAGGCCTTCACCCCGAAGATCGGCTACCCGGACAAGTGGCGCGACTACTCCGCGCTGGAGGTCGACCCGACCGACCTGCTCGGCAACGTCCGCGCGGCCAACGTCTTCGAGGAGCGCCGCGACCTGGCCAAGCTGGGCAGGCCGATGGACCGCGACGAGTGGTTCATGCCGCCGCAGATGGTCAACGCCTACTACAACCCGACGATGAACGAGATCGTCTTCCCCGCCGCGATCCTCCAGCCGCCGTTCTTCGACCCCGACGCCGACGACGCCTGGAACTACGGCGGGATCGGCGCCGTCATCGGCCACGAGATCGGGCACGGCTTCGACGACCAGGGGTCGAAGTACGACGGCACCGGCCGGCTCACGGACTGGTGGACCGAGGACGACCGGCGCGAGTTCGAGTCCCGGACCAAGGCGCTCATCGCCCAGTACGACGCGTTCTCACCGGCCCAGCTGGACGGGTCCCACCACGTGAACGGTGCCCTGACGATCGGCGAGAACATCGGCGACCTCGGCGGCCTGTCGATCGCGCTCAAGGCGTACGAGATCGCCCTGCGCCGTCAGGGGCTGCCCGGCATCGACGCCGCGCCCGTGGTCGAGGGTCTCTCGGGCCTGCAGCGCCTCTTCGCGTCGTGGGCGCGGATCTGGCGCGAGAAGAGCCGGGACGCGGAGGTCGTGCGCCTGCTGACCATCGACCCGCACTCCCCCGCGGAGTTCCGCTGCAACGGGGTGGTGCGGAACATGGACGCCTTCCACGAGGCCTTCGACGTCCGGCCCGGGGACGCCCTGTACCTGCCGCCGGAGGAGCGCGTGCGGATCTGGTGACCGGCCGCGACGCCTCGGCGTCGCACGGTGGCATCGGGGGGCACGAGCCCGGTGCGCCGAGGTCGAGGCTTCGGGGTGAGCGAGTGCGTCCGGGTCCGCGCGCTCACCCCGAAGCCACGCACTCACCCCGAAGCCGCGCGCTCACCCCGAAGCCGCGCGCTCACCCGCAAGCCACGCGCTCACCCCGAAGCCACGCGCTCACCCGGCGGCCACTGAGCGTGACGTGTCGTGACCCTCGGGCGGCGTCCGTCGTCAGGAGAGGGTGTAGCCGGCGCGGCGCACGGAGAAGGAGTATCCCGACTCGTCGTGCGTGCAGGTCATGCCGGTCTCGCTCGACTGGCACGTGAAGCCGTCCACGCTCTCGGTCTGCCCGTAGTCGAGCACCGCGGTGCCGGCGGAGACGGCGGGCGCCTGCCCGGAGGTGTCACAGACGAGGGAGGCGCCCTCCGCCGTCACCTGCAGGTAGTGCCCCACGGTCCCCTCGCAGGCACGGGTCTCGGCCTCCGGGATCTCCTCGGCGTAGTCGAACGCGGCGATGCCGCACAGGGCGCGCTCGCCGTCGATGTCGCAGGCGATGTTGCCGCTGGGACTGACGAAGTCGAACTCGACGCCGGAGAGGTCCTCACCGGCCGGGGGCTCCGTGCTCGCCTCGGGCGTGCCGCCCGGGGCGGAGGTCCCGGTGGGTGTCGACCCGCTGCCGGCCCCGGCGGCCCCGGCGTCGTCAGCCGTCGACAGCCGCACCGCCAGCATGACGACGAAGGCAGCGACGAGGAGCAGGGACACGACCACCACCGCGATCTCGCCGCCGCTGAGCCTGCGCGCGCCTGCCTGTGCCATCTGCCCTCCTCGTTCCCGGGTTTGCCGGGAGGTCACGCTACGCCATCGGTCCTGACGCGCCCCGGTCCCGCCCGAGGACCGGGGCCGCCGACGGGCGAGCGGCCGCCGTCAGTCGAAGACCGGGCCGCTGGTGCGGCTGCGCTTGAGCTCGTAGAAGCCGGGCGTCCCGGCCACCAGCACGGCGCCGTCCCACAGCCGTCCGGCCGCCTCACCGCGCGGGGCCGGCGTGACGACCGGACCGAAGAAGGCGACGCCGTCGACGGCGACGACGGGAGTCCCGACGTCGGTGCCGACAAGGTCCATCGCCCGCTGGTGCGAGGCGCGCAGCGCGTCGTCGTGCTCGTCCGAGGTGGCGTACCGCGCCAGCTCGGCGGGCAGCCCGACCTCGGCGAGCGCCTCGTCGATGACGGCGCCCGGCTCCCCGCCGCGGCCGCCGGGGTGGATACGGGTGCCGAGCGCGTCGTAGAGCGGCTTGACGACCCCCGGTCCGTGGAGCTCACGGGCGGCGTTGACCACGCGCACCGGCCCCCACCGGCCGCCGGCCTCACCGTCGTCGGGGTCGTCGTTGAGGACCGCCAGGCTCATCACGTGCCAGCTCACCTCGACGTCGCGCACCCTCTCCACCTCGCCCATCCAGCGGGAGGTCATCCAGGCCCAGGGGCACAAGGGGTCGAACCAGAAGTCGGCGCGGTGGGTGTCCGTCATGGGACCATCCTGCGTGACGCCGCCCAGGGCCCGCACGTCGGTCCACGCGCCGGTCCGCGTGCCGGGCGGTATTGGGCTCGGCCCGGACGGCCCCCGGGTGGCAGGATCGTCGTCGGCGCGCACGGCGCCGGCGGTGCGCGTCATGGCGCGCCGGGAGTGGGGCGCCACGGCGGCCCGGACGAAGGAGACCCATGCCCGGAGAGAACCTCACCCGCGCCGAGGCCCAGGAGCGGGCCGGGACCGTGACGACGTCCACGTACGACGTCGCGCTGGACCTGACCCGGGGCGAGCGCGTGTTCGGCTCGACGACGACGATCCGGTTCGCCGCCCGCGAGGGCGCGAGCACGTTCGTGGACCTCATCGCCGAGTCGGTCGAGGAGATCACCCTCAACGGCGCCGCCGTGGCCACCTCCGCCTTCGCCGACTCGCGGATCGCCCTCACCGACCTCGCCGCGGACAACGAGCTCGTCGTCGTCGCCACGTGCCGCTACATGAACACCGGTGAGGGTCTGCACCGCTTCGTCGACCCGGTGGACGAGGAGGTCTACCTCTACACCCAGTTCGAGGTGGCCGACTCCCGCCGCGTGTTCGCCGTGTTCGAGCAGCCCGACCTCAAGGCCACGTTCACCTTCACGGTCACGGCCCCCGAGCACTGGACCGTGGTGTCCAACAGCCCGACCCCCGACCCCGAGCCGGCCGGTGAGGACGTGGCCACGTGGCGCTTCGCGCCGACGGACGTCATCTCCTCCTACCTGACGGCGATCATCGCCGGGCCGTACTCGCGCTTCACCGGCGAGCTGGTCTCCACCGACGGCCGCACCATCCCCCTGGGGGTCTACGCCCGCGCCTCCCTGGCCCGGTACGTCGACGCCGAGGAGATCATGGACATCACGCGGGCCGGGTTCGCCTTCTACGAGGTGGCGTTCGACCGGCCCTACCCCTTCGCCAAGTACGACCAGCTCTTCGTGCCCGAGTTCAACGCCGGCGCCATGGAGAACGCGGGCGCGGTGACGTTCCTCGAGAACTACGTCTTCCGCTCCAAGGTGCCCGAGGCCACCGTCGAGCGCCGGGCCGTGACGATCCTCCACGAGCTCGCCCACATGTGGTTCGGCGACCTCGTGACCATGCGCTGGTGGAACGACCTGTGGCTGAACGAGTCCTTCGCGGAGTACGCCTCCCACCTGGCCACCGCCGAGGCGACCCGCTGGACGAGCGCGTGGACCACCTTCTCCTCCCTGGAGAAGTCCTGGGCCTACAACCAGGACCAGCTGCCCTCGACCCACCCCATCGTGGCGCCCATCAACGACCTCGAGGACGTCGAGGTCAACTTCGACGGCATCACGTACGCCAAGGGCGCCTCGGTCCTCAAGCAGCTCGTCGCGTGGGTCGGCAGCGAGGCGTTCCTCGCGGGCCTGCAGCGCTACTTCGCCAAGCACGCCTTCGCCAACACCGAGCTCACCGACCTCCTCACCGAGCTGGAGACCACCTCCGGCCGCGACCTGGCGGCGTGGTCGCAGGTATGGCTCGAGCAGGCCGGCGTGACCCTGCTGCGCCCGGAGATCGAGGTCGACGGCGAGGGGACCGTCACCTCCTTCGCGGTGCTCCAGGAGGCGCCCGCCGAGCACCCGACGCTGCGCCCGCACCGGCTGGTCGTCGGCGGCTACGACGTCGTCGGGGACCGGCTCGAGCGGCGCCTGCGCGTCGAGCTGGACGTGGACGGCCCCCGGACCGAGGTGCCCGAGCTGGTCGGCGAGCGCCGGCCGGACCTCGTCCTGGTCAACGACGAGGACCTCGCCTACGCCAAGGTCCGCCTGGACGAGGCCTCCCTGGCGACGGCGCGGGCGAACCTGGGCGGCTTCACCCACTCCCTGCCGCGCGCGCTGGTGCTCGCCTCGGCCTGGGACACCACCCGTGACGGCGAGTGGCCGGCCCGGGAGTTCACCGAGCTCGTGCTCGCCGCGATCCCCGGCGAGTCGGACTCCTCCGTGGTCCAGGTGCTGCTCCGCCAGCTCGCGACCGCGGTGGGCTCGTACTCGGCACCGGGGACGCGCACCGACCTGGCCGCGCGTGTCGCGGACCGTCTCCTCGCGCTGGCCCGCAGCTCGCGCGGGGGGTCCGACACCCAGCTCCAGCTGGTCCGGGCGCTCGCCCAGCACGCCGTGACCGCGGAGCAGCTCGACGTCCTCGCCGGCCTTCTCGACGGGACCGTGGACCTCGACGGCCTCGAGGTCGACACCGACCTGCGCTGGACCCTCCTGCAGGGCCTGGTCGCGGGCGGGCGCGCCGACGCCGCGCGCATCGAGGCCGAGCTCGGCCGGGACGCCACGGCCACCGGGCACCAGCAGGCGGCGCGGGCCCGGGCGGCGATCCCCACCGCCGAGAACAAGGCAGCCGCCTGGGCCGACGTCGTCGACTCCGACGCGCTGCCGAACGCGGTGCAGTCCAACGTCATCGGCGGGTTCTCCCAGGTCCACGACCGGGGGCTGCTCGTGCCGTTCGCCGGGCGGTACTTCGGCGCCCTGGAGACGGTGTGGCGCGAGCGCACCAACGAGATGGCGCAGAACATCGTCATCGGCCTGTACCCGCACAAGCTCGCCGGGCTCGCCGGCGAGCACGGCGTCGACGTCGTCGCGCTCACCGAGCAGTGGCTGGCCGACCACCCTGCAGCGCCCCCGGCGCTGCGCCGCCTGGTGGTGGAGAACCTCGACGCCGCCCGCCGTGCGGTGCGGGCGCAGGCCGCGGACGCCGGGGTGGCCTCGACCGCCTGAGCGGGCGCGCGGAGAACCGGCCGGCGGGACGTCCCGCCGGCCGGTCCGGGCACCGCGACCCCTCCGCCGCGCCGGGCGCGGCGGGGTCGGGCGTCCTAGCGGAGGTCCTCGATGTCCTCGGCGATGGTGTCCGCCTGCGGGCCCACCACGACCTGCACGGCGGCACCCTGCTGCACGACGCCGAAGGCGCCCGCGGCCTTGAGGGCCGCCTCGTCCACCTTGGACGGGTCCTCCACCTCCACGCGGAGGCGGGTGATGCACGCCTCGAGGTCGAGGACGTTCGCGTCCCCGCCGAGTGCCGCGAGGATCTGCTCGGCCTGGCTCATCTTTTCGCTCCTGTCGTCACTGCCGGCGGGCGACGGGAACATCCGTGCGGCCGTGCGCGCCGTGCCGGGCCGTGCGGCCCGTCATGCTGATGACACCCTGCGCGCGGGGGCGTGTCAACCGCGACCCGCCGCGCCGGTCAGGCCAACCGGTCGTCGTCGCCCATGGCGGCGCGCACCGCGGCCACGAGGGAGAGCAGGCGGGCCGACCCCGGCAGGTCCTCGACCATGACGACGCGCTCCGCGCCGTCGGCGAGCGGGACCTTCCAGTTCGGGTACTCGGTGTCCGTCCCGGGCTGGTTCTGCGCACGCCGCTCGCCGACGGCGTCGGTGAGGGAGACGCCCACGAGGACCGCCGGGGTGCGCACGACGTAGGCGTGCAGAGCCTCGACGAGCTCGCGCTCGGTGGGGTTCTCGTCGACCAGCCCGTGCTCGCGCAGCCGCGCGACCATCCGCTCGCGCTCGAGCCGGGCCTCGGCCCGCACCTCCTCCACCGGGGTGGTGAGCAGCCCGAGGCGCTCGCGCAGGTCCACGTGCTCCTCGGCGAGGTAGCCGGCCACCGGGGGCAGGTCGTGGGTGTCGACCGTGGCCAGGACGAGCTCGCGGTAGTCGCCCGGCTCGAGGGGCCAGCCGGCGGCGTCCTTCTCGAACCACAGCACGGACGTGCCCAGCACCCCGCGCTCGGCGAGGTAGCCGCGGACCCACGGCTCGACCGTCCCGAGGTCCTCACCGATGACGACCGCGCCGGCGCGGTGGGCCTCGAGCAGGAGCACCCCGACCATCGCCTCGTGGTCGTAGCGGACGTAGGTGCCCTCGCCGGCGCCCATGCCGTCGGGGATCCACCACAGCCGGAACAGGCCGAGGATGTGGTCGACCCGCACCGCCCCGGCGTGGCGCAGCACCGTGCGGGCCATCTCCCGCAGCGGGGCGTAGGCCGTGCGGGCCAGGGCGTCGGGCCGCCAGGGCGGCTGGTGCCAGTTCTGGCCCTGCTGGTTGTACATGTCCGGGGGCGCGCCCACACCGATCCCGAGGGCGAAGGCCTCGCGCTGGGACCACGAGTCGGCGCCGTCGGGGTGGACGCCCACGGCGAGGTCGTGCATGACGCCCAGGCCCATCCCGGACTCCTTGGCGACCCGCTGGGCGTGGGCGAGCTGGGAGTCCGCGACCCACTGCAGCCAAACGTGGAAGTCCACGCGGTCGGCGAGCTCGCGACGCTCCCGGGCGGCGAAGGGCGAGCGCGCGTCCGCGAGCTCCTCGGGCCACGGCCGGCCCGCGTACTTCTCCTGCAGCGCGCACCACAGGGCGAAGTCCTCCAGGCCCTGCCCCTCCTCGGCGCGGAACCGGTCGAGGGAGCGCTGGCGCGACCGGGACCGGCCCGCCGCGTGGACGACCTCGAGCGCCCGCAGCTTCGCCGCCCACGAGGCGTCGCGGTCGAGCGGCTCGTTGGTCGTGTTCGCGGGGCGGACCTCCTGCGCGGCCCACTCCACCAGGGCCCGCTGGGGCCCGGTGAGGTAGGCGGTCTCGGGGATGTCCTCGGGACGGATGTACAGAGGGTTGAAGAACCGGCGGCTGACCGGCAGGTACGGCGAGGGCGTCATGTGCCCGGTGGTCTCCGCCGCGTGGAGGGGGTTGATGAGGAGGAAGTCCGCGCCGACGTCACCGAAGAACGCGGTCAGCTCGGCGAGGTCGGCGAGGTCCCCCACCCCCCACGAGGTGGCCGAGCGCACGGAGTACAGCTGCGCCATGACCCCCCAGCCGCGGTCGGTGGCCAGGGTGGGGGCCTCGAGGGCGGCGGGGGTGACGGCGAGCGGCGCCGTCGCCCGGCTGCCGCCCTCGACGTCGGCGACCAGCTCGTGCCAGCCCAGCGGAAGGTCCGCGGGCAGGACGAACGTCGCCCGGCCGGTGCGCACGCCGTCGACGTCCCGCGGGGCGGTCCACACCTCGCGCTGGGTGAGCTCCCAGCGGCGGCCGTCCTCCACCGCGACGTGCACCCGCACGGCGGTGCCGTCGGGGACGTGGACGGCCAGGTCGTGCTCACGCCCGGCCCGCACGACGACGGACGGCGGGAGGGTGGCCCGCCACGGGGCGACGTCGATCTCCGCCAGCGCCGCCTCCGCGGCCTCCTCGGTCGCGGCGTCGACGCCGAGCGCGGCGAGCACCGCACGGATGGTCGGTGCACCGACGGTCCGGTGGTGTCCCGTGAAGTCCCAGAAGTCCGTGGCGACGCCCAGGGCGTCGGCCAGCCGGTGCAGGGACGGTCCGGGGGCCTCGGCGGCGGCCGGGTCTGTCATCTCGCTCCTCACGTCGCGAGGGGCGGTCGGTCGCCCTCGTCGCGAGACGATCCTGCCAGAGGCTGCCGCCCGCGCCCGCCGGGGCGCACCGGCGACCGGCTCAGAGCATGGCGCCGATCGCCTCGGCCAGGTCGTCCGCCTCGGGACCGACGACGATCTGGACGATGCGGCCGGAGCGGACCACGCCGAACGCGCCCGTGGCCTTGAGGTCGCGCTCCCCCACCGCCGCCGGGTCGCGGACCTCCACCCGCAGGCGGGTGATGCACGGCTCGACGTCGACGACGTTCCCGGCACCTCCCAGCGCGGTGAGGATGTCTTCGGCCTTGGTCATCGTCGGTGCCTCCGGGCGTCGTCGGTCGTCAGGTGTGACCGGGGTCTCGGTCCGGGGAGAGCCTACCTGCGCCGGGCGACCCTGCGGCAGAGGCGGCATGATGGTCGCCGACGAGGGAGGAGCGCCATGAACGACCAGCCGGGCCTGCGGGCCCGCGACCTCCGGGGCGTCGGCGTCAGTCCGGGCCTTGCCGCCGGGCCCGTGGCGCGGCTCGGTGCGGCGCCCGTGGAGCCGTCTCGCGAGACCCTGCCCCCGGGGGCGGACGTCGACGCCGAGGCCGCGCGGGTCCGCGCCGCCGCCGAGGAGGTCGCCGCCGGGCTCGAGACCGCGGCAACCACCGTCGAGGGGCAGGCCCGCGAGCTGCTCGAGACCACCGCGCAGATGGCGCGGGACCCGAGCCTCGTCAAGACCGCCGCCCGCCGGGTCCGGGCGGACCGGCTCACCGCCGCCCGCGGCGTGTGGGAGGCGGCCGGGACCGTCGCCGAGCAGCTGCGCGCCCTGGGCGGGTACATGGCCGAGCGCGCCCAGGACGTCACCGACGTGCGCAACCGGATCGTCGCCGTCCTGACCGGCACGGCGCTGCCGGGCGTCCCCACCCGGGCCGAGCCGTTCGTCCTCGTCGCGCAGGACCTCGCGCCCGCCGACACCGCCCTCCTCGACCCCGCGCGGGTGCGGGCGATCGTCACCGCCGAGGGCGGCCCGACGTCCCACACCGCCATCCTCGCCCGCTCCCTGGGCATCCCCGCGGTCGTGGCCCTGGCCGGTGCGCTCGACGCCCTGCCGGAGGGCCGGGCCGTCCTCGTCGACGGCGGGGCCGGGACCGTGCGGCTGGACCCGGACGCCGACGACCTCGCGCGGGCCGCCGTCGCGGCGGGACGCCGGCGCAGCTTCGACGGCCGCGGTCGCACGGCCGACGGGCACGAGGTGGCGCTCCTGGCCAACGTGGGCGACGCCCGCGGGGCGGAGGCCGCGGCCGCCGCCGGCGCGGAGGGGATCGGCCTCTTCCGGACGGAGTTCTGCTTCCTCGACCGCGCCGAGGAGCCCTCGGTCGCCGACCAGACCGCCGCCTACCGCGAGGTGCTGGCCCACTTCCCCGGCCGGAAGGTGGTCGTGCGGACGCTCGACGCCGGCGCGGACAAGCCGCTGCCTTTCCTCACCGACACCGCCGAGGCGAACCCCGCACTCGGGGTGCGCGGCCTGCGCACCGCCCGCCGCTCCCCCGCCGTCCTCGACCACCAGCTCGAGGCGATCGCGGCCGCCGCGGCGGCGGAGGAGGCGCAGGTCTGGGTGATGGCGCCCATGGTGGCGACGGTGGCCGAGGCCGAGAGCTTCGTGGCCGCGTGCGCCGCCCACGGCCTCGACCGGTCGGGGGTCATGGTCGAGGTGCCCGCCGCCGCCCTGCTGGCCGGGCCGATCCTCGCCCGGGCCCACTTCGCCTCCGTCGGGACCAACGACCTCACCCAGTACGTCATGGCGGCGGACCGGCTCCTGGGCCCCCTCGCCGACCTCTCCGACTCCTGGCAGCCGGCGGTCCTGCGACTGGTGGAGGAGACCTGCCGGGGCGGTGCGCAGCAGTCCCGGCCGGTGGGCGTGTGCGGGGAGGCCGCCGCGGACCCCGCCCTCGCCGTCGTCCTCGTGGGCCTGGGCGTCGCGACCCTGTCCATGACCCCCCGGGCCATCCCCGACGTCGCTGCCGTCCTGGCGGCCACGGACCTGCAGCGCTGCCGCGAGCTGGCCCGCGCCGCCGTGGACGCCGAGTCCGCGGAGGAGGGCCGCGCCCGGGTGCGGGCGGGCCTGCCGGTCCTGGCCGAGCTGGCGCTGTAGACCGGCAGACCGGCGGACGGCGGACGGGCGGACCAACGGACGAGCGGCCGCCGCGCACCTGGGAGAATGGGAGCCGTGAGCACCGAACCCGTGGACATGGACTCGCTCTTCACCGCGATGGGCGGGCACGAGACCTTCGCGCGCCTGGTGAAGCGGTTCTACGCCGGCGTGCGCACCGACGAGCTGCTCGCCCCGATGTACCCGCAGGACGACTGGGAGGGCGCGGAGGACCGGCTCCGGATGTTCCTCGAGCAGTACTGGGGCGGTCCCACCACGTACTCCGAGCGCCGCGGGCACCCGATGCTGCGCCGTCGCCACATGCCGTTCACCGTCACCCCGGCCGCCCGCGACCGCTGGCTCGCCCACATGCGCGAAGCGGTCGACGAGCTCGCCCTGCCGGCCGAGTCGGAGGCGCTGCTGTGGGACTATCTCGTCCGGGCCGCCCACGCCATGGTCAACACGGACAGCCCCGGCCGGACCCCCCTGATCTGACGGCGACCCGCCGTCGTACCACCGCGAGGAGAGCGTCGATGCCCGACGAGGTCGAGCACGCCGAGGGCGTCACCGAGACCCTCGACGTCCCGCAGAGCGACGTCGAGCCGATGGCCACGGTCCTGCGCATCCTGCGCCTGGGCCGGCTCGGCCCGGACCAGTTCACCGGCACGTCCCTGCCGCAGCTCAGCGGCCGGATCTACGGCGGTCAGGTGCTCGCGCAGTCCGTGCTGGCCGCGCACGCCACGCTCCCGGCCGACGGCGCCCGCCAGCTCCACTCGGTCCACGGGTACTTCCTGCGCCCCGGGAAGGTGGACCTGCCGATCAGCTTCGCCGTCGAGCGGCTCCACGACGGCCGGTCCTTCAGCACGCGCCGCACCCACGCCCTGCAGCAGGGCAAGCCGATCCTCTCGCTCATCAGCTCCTACCAGGAGGACCAGCCCGGCCGCGACCACTCCTCGACGGCCCCCACCGCGCCGGACCCGGAGACGCTGCGCAGCGCCATCACGCTCTTCGGCGAGATCGACCACCCGGTCGCGAAGTTCATGTCCTCGATCGCGGCGTTCGACATCCGCCACGTCGACCAGGACGTGTACCTGCGCCCGGCCGGGTCGGCGGAGCGGACCCAGATGCTGTGGATGCGCGCGCGGTCCCCGCTGCCGGCCGGCCTCACCCAGCTCCAGCACCGCGCGCTGCTCGCGTACGCCTGCGACCAGGTGCTCCTCGAGCCGGTCCTGCGCCGGCACGGGCTGTCCTGGCGCACCCGGGGACTCAGCGTCGCCAGCCTGGACCACTCGATGTGGTGGCACCGCGACGTCGCGGTCGACGACTGGCTCCTCTTCGTCCAGGACTCCCCCAGCGCCCAGGGCGGGCGGGGCCTCGGCACCGCCCAGGTCTTCGACCGCGCCGGCACGCACGTGGCCACCATCGCCCAGGAGGGCATGGTCCGGGTGCCCGACGACGACGCCCGGTCCGCCGACGCCCCGAGCGACGGTGCCGTGCCGGAGACCCCTGCCGACGGCGAGTGGCGTCGCCCCTCGCTGCGCTGACGACGCGCGGAGCCGCCGCTGCGCCCCCACACTGTCACCATGAGCGCCGGGTACGCCGCATGAGGCTGCGGAAGGTCAAGGTCGGCACGCCGGGGCTGACCCGCCGCCGGGTGGGTCGCGGGTTCGTCTACCTCGATGCCGGCGGCAACCGGGTCACCGACGAGGAGGTCCTCACCCGCTGCCGCGACCTCGTCATCCCGCCGGCGTGGACCGACGTGTGGATCTGCCCGGTGCCCAACGGCCACATCCAGGCCGTGGGGACCGACGCCGCCGGCCGGCGCCAGTACCTCTACCACCCGGCGTGGCGCGAGAGCCGGGACTCGGCCAAGCACGAACGGGTCGTCACGCTGGCCCGGCGGCTGCCCTCGGCGCGGCGCCGCGTGACGATGGACCTCAGCGGCACCGGCATGCCCCGCGAGCGGGCCCTGGCGGTCGCGTTCCGCCTGCTCGACCTCGGCTACTTCCGGATCGGTGGCGAGGGCTACGCCGAGGTCAACGGCAGCTTCGGCCTGGCCACCCTGCGCAAGGACCACGTGCGGATCGGCCGGGACGGGACCCTGACGTTCGACTACACGGCCAAGTCGGGACAGCACCGGGTGCTGCGCCTGCGCGACGAGGACCTCATCAGGCCGGTGTCGATGCTCCGGCGGCGCCGCGGAGGCGGTGACGAGCTGCTCGCCCACCGCGCGGGCGGGCAGTGGCACGACATCACCTCGACCGACATCAACGACTACGTCAAGGACCTCCTCGGTGAGGATGCCTCAGCCAAGGACTTCCGCACCTGGCACGGCACCGCTCTGGCTGCCGTCGAGCTGGCCGTGCGCGTCGAGCCGGGAGCGAGCGACCGCGCGCGGAGCCGGGCGGTCCGTGAGGCCGTGCAGGTGGTCGCGGGGTACCTGGGCAACACCCCCGCGGTGTGCCGGGCGTCCTACGTCGACGCGCGCGTCGTCGACCTGTTCGAGCGGGGCCAGACCATCGACCCCGCGCTCGCCCGGCGCGTCGTGGGTCGGGCGGACGGCGACGACCTCCTCCCGCCCGACACCCGCGGCGCGGTGGAGGGCGCACTGCTCGAGCTGCTCGGGTGACTCCCACGCCGCGCCCGGCGTGTACGACGGTCCCGTGGCCGGCAGCCGCTCGCGCCGGCGGCCGGGGGAGCTACTCGCCCCGCCGGCGCCGGAAGACCAGCGGCTCGTCGACGAACTCGAGCCAGGACGCGCGCTCGGCCTCGCTCATCCGACGCGGGCGGCCGCTCGCCTCGTCGACGAGGACGAGGGTGGTCATCGCCCGCACAGCGGGCCCGGTCCGTCCGGCGATCTCGTAGCAGATGTCGATGCTCGCCCCGCCGAGGTGGGAGATCCACAGCTGCACCGGCAGCGGCTCCAGCGAGTACGGCACCGCCTCGAGGTACTCGATCTCCTGCCGGGCGATGTAGGTGTTCGTCCCCGAGCCGGGGCCGGTGTCGAGGACCCGCGTGCCGGGCCGGTCACCGGCGGCGTCACCGTGCCCGTCACCGCCCGCCGCGGCGTCGCCGGGCCGGTCCGCACCGCCCGCGGTCGCGGCCCGGTCCACCTCCGCACGATGGGCGTCACCGGGGACGGACGCCCAGAACGCGGCGATGCGCGTCTCCTCGAGGATGGTGAACATCCGGGCGTTGTTGACGTGCTGGTAGGCGTCGATGTCGCTCCAGCGCAGCTTCACGGGGATCGTCAGCCGGCTCACCGGGAACCCTCTTCCTCTCGTCGGTGCACGCGGCGGCGAGGACGGCCGGGCGGCGCGGTCGCCGCCCGGCCGTGGGCTCAGTCGCGGGTGAGCTTGCGGTAGGTCACGGCGTGGGGCCGCGCGGCCTCCGCGCCCAGCCGGGAGACCTTGTTCGCCTCGTAGGACTCGAAGTTCCCCTCGAACCAGTACCACTTCGCCGGGTTCTCGTCGTCGCCCTCCCACGCGAGGATGTGGGTGGCGACGCGGTCGAGGAACCACCGGTCGTGGCTGACGACGACGGCGCAGCCGGGGAACTCCAGCAGCGCGTTCTCGAGCGAGCCGAGGGTCTCGACGTCGAGGTCGTTCGTGGGCTCGTCGAGGAGCAGCACGTTGCCGCCCTGCTTGAGCGTCAGGGCCAGGTTGAGGCGGTTGCGCTCCCCGCCGGAGAGGACACCGGCCGGCTTCTGCTGGTCCGGGCCCTTGAACCCGAACGCCGAGACGTAGGCGCGCGAGGGCATCTCGACGTTGCCGACCTGGATGAAGTCCAGACCGTCGGAGACGACCTCCCACAGGCTCTTCTTCGGGTCGATGCCCGCGCGGGACTGGTCCACGTAGGACAGCTTCACGGTCTCGCCGATGGTGAGCCGGCCGTCGTCGAGGGACTCCAGGCCGACGATCGTCTTGAACAGCGTGGTCTTGCCGACGCCGTTGGGGCCGATGACGCCCACGATGCCGTTGGGGGGCAGGGAGAAGGAGAGCCCGTCGATGAGGACGCGCTCGTCGAAGCCCTTGCGCAGCCCCTCGGCCTCGATGACGACCGAGCCCAGGCGGGGGCCCGGCGGGATCTGGATCTCCTCGAAGTCGAGCTTGCGGGTGCGCTCGGCCTCGGCGGCCATCTCCTCGTAGCGAGCCAGGCGGGCCTTGGACTTGGCCTGGCGCCCCTTGGCGTTGGAGCGCACCCACTCCAGCTCCTCCTTGAGGCGCTTGGCGAGCTTGGCGTCCTTCTTGCCCTGCACCTGCAGGCGCTCGCCCTTCTTCTCCAGGTAGGTGGAGTAGTTCCCCTCGTACGGGTACAGGCGCCCACGGTCGACCTCGGCGATCCACTCCGCGACGTGGTCGAGGAAGTACCGGTCGTGGGTGACGGCGATGACGGCGCCGGCGTACTTCGCCAGGTGCTGCTCGAGCCACAGCACCGACTCGGCGTCGAGGTGGTTGGTGGGCTCGTCGAGCAGGAGCAGGTCCGGCGCCTCGAGCAGGAGCTTGCACAGCGCGACGCGGCGTCGCTCACCGCCGGAGAGCAGGGTCACGTCGGCGTCGGGCGGCGGGCAGCGCAGCGCGTCCATCGCCTGGGCGAGCTGGGCGTCGAGGTCCCAGGCGTTCGCGGCGTCGATCTCGGTCTGGAGGTGCCCCATCTCCTCCATGAGGGCGTCGAAGTCGGCGTCGGGCTCGGCCATGAGGTTGCCGATCTCGTTGAACCGCTCGACCTTGCCGAGGATCTCCGCGACACCCTCCTGGACGTTGCCCAGGACGGTCTTCTCCTCGTTGAGCGGCGGCTCCTGCTGGAGGATGCCGACGCTGAAGCCGGGCGTGAGGCGGGCCTCACCGTTCGAGGGCGTGTCGAGCCCGGCCATGATCTTGAGGATCGTGGACTTCCCGGCACCGTTCGGACCGACCATGCCGATCTTGGCGCCCGGCAGGAACGCCATCGTGACGTCGTCGAGGATCAGCTTGTCGCCGTGCGCCTTGCGCGCCCGGACCATGGAGTAGATGTACTCGGCCACTGCTCTCCGCATCGTGGGTGGGGGTGGTGGCCCGCCGTGGGGCGGGCCGTTGCTGTCTCCAGGGTAGGACACCACCGCCCGGTGCTCAGCGCGGGGCCCCGCATCCGGCCACTCCCGCCCCGCGGCCTACCTCGCCGCGACCGCCGCGGACAGACCGAGGTGGTCGTCGTCACCGTCCGGGTCGTCCTCGGGCCCGTGCCCCGGCAGCTCGTCGGTCACGTCCTCCGGCACGTCACCCGCGCGGTCCTCGCCGACCACCTCGGTCTCCCCCTCGGGGAGGTCCACGCTCTCCCACCGCGAGCCGTCCGGTCCGGTCACGGTGTCCGCGCCGGCGACGGCGCCGGCGGCGTCGTCGCCGGAGGTGACCCGGGGCGGCGCCGTCCTGACGAAGTTGACCATGCCCAGCCCGAGCTCGACGGCGATGGCGTCGGCCTTGAGGACGTGGTCGAACTTCTGGCCGTCCTCCCCGGTCCAGGTCTCGACGCTCAGCTTCCCCTGCACGACCACGCTCATGCCCTTGTGGAGGGAGAAGCCCGCGTTGCGCGCCAGGTCGTCCCACGCCTTGACGGTGAACCAGTAGCTCGCGACGTCCCGGTACTGGCCGTCCTCCTCCCGGCGGCGGGAGTTGGCCACCACCCGGAACGAGACCCACGGCCTGCCGGCGGCCGAGGTCCGCAGCACCGGTTCGCTCCCCAGTCTGCCCAGGACCGTGATGTCGGCGTTGTCCTTCATGTTCGCTCCCCGATCCGGCCGGCCGGGCGCCGGCCACGGGTCGACAGTGCCCGCGGGCGAGGGACGTGCGTGCGGCCGCAGGGGCGGCGCTGGGGACGGCCGAGTCGCACCCGGGTCCTGGGGACGCGGGTGGCCGTCCCGGTCGGGTCACGCCCCCGCGCAGCCCGGCAGGTCGCCCGCGCGCAGCCCGGCGGGCGGACCGGGCCGGGCTACCGGCCGAGCGCCCGGGTGAGCGCTCGGTGCGGCTCGAGCGCCTCCTCGGTGGGCCGCACGAGGTGATCCTCGACGACCTCGACCGCCCGGCGGTGCGACTCCGCGACGTACCGCTCGGCCTCCTCCGCGGCGTCCTGCTCACGCAGGCCGCGCGCGCGCACGACGAGCGCACCAGCCGCGCCCAGACCGGCCAGCGCCCCGAGACCGAGGAGGATCTGGCCCGCACCGGCCGCGGCCACGGCGAGCGCGATCCCGACCAGCGCGAGGATGCCGGCGAGGACGAGCGCGCGCGTCCCGCGGGTGCTGCGGCCCGCCGGCAGAGGCACCCCGGCCGCGGCCTCCGCGGTCAGGCTGCGCAGCGCCGCCACGTCCGGCACGGCCGCGTCGACGGCGGCGCGCCACCGGGTGGGCAGGCCCTCCCCCACGCGCGTGGTCCACCGGTCGCGGACGGCGGCCACCGTCGCGGCGGCGGGCGGCTCGGGGCGGGCGAGAGCGCCGCCGCGCGGGGCGGCGAGCGCGGTGCGGATGGCACCGGCCACGGCGTCGGCGCCGCTGGCCCGGGTCAGGTCGGCGGCGAGCCGCGCCGTCTCCTCGGGGTCGGGCTCGGGGGCGCGGCCCAGCGCCGGTGCGAGTCGGGCGGCCATGGCGTCGAGCTCGGCGCCGGCGGTGCGCGCGGCGGCCGAGGGGCGGGCCACCGCCTCGGCCAGCGCCCGGCGGACCTCGGCGATCCCGGTGTGCGCCAGGGCGGACGTGGCCAGGACCGGCACCCGGTCGAGGCCGTCCGCGGCGAGCAGTGCGGCGACGTCCGCCCGGACCTTCTCGACGGCGTCGGCCGGGATGGTGTCCGCCTGGTTGACCAGGACGAGCATGCTCTCCTGCCGGTCGACCAGCGCGCGGAGGTACCGCTCGTGCAGGAGGTGGTCGGCGTACTTCTGCGGGTCGACCACCCAGACGAGGAGGTCGACGAGCGGCAGGAGCCGGTCCACCTGGCGGGCGTGGCCGAGCGCGACCGAGTCGTGGTCGGGCAGGTCCAGCAGGACCATCCCCGCCAGGGCCCTCTCCCGGTCGGCGTCGAGGACCGACTCGCGCCGGATCCGCCGGGTCGGGGCGACGTCGAGGAAGTCGAGCAGCACCTCGGCGTCACCGCCCCACACGCACGCGGCGGCGACCTCCGTGGTGGGGCGCAGGGCCCCCACGTCCGCGAACTCCAACCCCGAGATCGCGTTGAACAACGACGACTTGCCCGACCCGGTGCCGCCGACGAGCGCCACCACCGTGCGGTCCACCCCGACGGCGAGGCGGGCCTCCGCGGCGTCGAGGTCGGTCCGGGCGCGGGCCACCGTGCGGGGGTCCAGGTGCTGCTGCGCGGCGTCGAGCGCCGAGCGCACCGCGGCCACCCGGGCCGTGAGCGCGTCCGCGGCGCCGGCGCGTCCACCGGGCGCGTCATCAGCCGGCGCGTCGTGCGCCGGTGCGGTCCCCGCCGCCGGCGCCTGCCCGTCGCCCTGCTCCTCCGCCCGGTCGATGAGGTCGTGGTCGCGCACATCGGTGCTCATGCGTGCTCCTTCAGCTCGCTCGCCCGCAGTCTCAGTCCCGTTCCCGAGGTGACCGGCAGCTCGTCGACCGCGTCGAGGAACGGCTGGACCACCGAGCGCACGGCCTCCGCGGCGGCCTCGGCGAGGGACTCCCGCGCCCGGGGCACCGCCTCCGCACCGGCGAGCGCCGCGGCGGCCTCGGCCGCCCCGGCGACGCCGGCGGCCCCGGCCTGCACGAGGCCGGCGATCCCGTCGTCGTCGAGGACGCCCGCGGGTGCCGTGACGACGGCGCGCACGTCCGCGCGCCACCGGGCCACCACCTCGTGCGAGCGGTCGGCGGGGACCTCCACCCCGACCTGCTCGGCCCCCAGCTCCCGGCCGTGCCAGGCGCGCCGGACGGCGTCGGTCGCCGTGGCGACGGCGTCGGCGACGACCACCTCGAGGGCGGCGCCGACCTCGTCCCCCAGCCCCGCGGCCGCCGCGGAGCGGGCCGCCGCCGCACCCCCGCGCCGGCCGGGCCGCAGCCGCGGGTCCACCAGCGGGGCGAGCGGCCCGCCGGTCGACGCGAGCGAGAGCCACCTCGTCGTCGGCGCCCCCGCGCCGGCGCGGCCCGCACGCAGGGCGTCGGCGACACCTTCCGCGGGCCCCTGCGCGGCGTGGTGGACCGCCGCGCGCAGCGCGTCGGCGGCCTCCACCTGGTCGTCGAGGCCGACGGCGAGGTCGAGGAGCTGCTCCCGCAGCGCCGCCCACACGCCGCGGGTGGTGCGCCCGGCGAGACCCTCGCCCTGGTGGCTGGCCGCCACGAGGCGCAGCCACGCCCCGAGCTCCTCCGCGAGCCCGTCCGGCAGGGGCCCGTCCAGGGCACCGGCGTCGGGGACGACGAACAGCGGCGCCGACCCCAGGCCCAGGTCGTCCATCCGGGCCAGCAGGTCGGCCCGGACCGGGGCGAGGACGCGGCCGGGGACCCGGTTGAGCACCACGGCGGTGGTGATGCCGCGCTCGTGGGCGGCAGTGAGCTGGTGCCACGCGGCGGCGTCGCCGTAGCGCGAGGCGGTGGTGGTGAAGACCCACAGGTCGGCCGTCTCCAGCAGCTGCGCCGAGAGGGAGCGGTTGTGGGGGTGGACCGAGTCGAGGTCCGGGGCGTCGAGCAGCGCGAGCCCGCGGGGGACCCCCTCGTCGACGACGACGTCGGCCAGGCGCTCGAGCGGCCCGCCGGAGAGGGCGGCGACGTCGTCGGGGTGGACGGCAAGGACGGCCCGGCGGGTGGTGGGGCGCAGGACGCCGGCCTCGCTGATCTCGCGGCCGACGACCGCATTGAGCAGGCTGGATTTGCCGGCGCCGCTGGAGCCGCCGAGGACGACGACGGCGGGCCCGGCGGTCCGCGCGAGCCGCGGCAGCAGGCGCGCGTCGATCTGCGTGAGGAGCTGCTCGCGCAGGGCCCGCAGCCCCGCGGCGCCGGGCAGGTCGAGGGGGAACGCGGCGCGCTCGATCTCGGCGCGCAGGTCCGTGACGACGTCGAGCCGGGGAGCGCGCAGCGCGGAGTCGGGGGCGTCGGTGGTCACCTGGCCATTCTCCGTCAGCCGGGCTCCCGCCCGCGGCAAGCACGCCGGTGCGGGGCGTCGCGGGGCGCCCGCCGCTGCGGGCGGACGGGGCCCGCCCGGTACGATTGACCGGCGCCCCCATAGCTCAATGGATAGAGCAACGGCCTTCTAATCCGTAGGTTGCAGGTTCGAGTCCTGCTGGGGGCACGTGAGCCGAAACCCCTCCCCCCAGGACCCGATCGTCTGGATCGACTGCGAGATGACCGGGCTGGACCTCGTCAAGGACGCCCTCGTCGAGGTCGCCGTCGTCGTCACGGACTCCGAGCTGACCCCGCTCGACGCCGGCATCGACGTCGTCATCGCCCCCACGCCCGGCAGCGTCGAGCAGATGGAGGAGGTCGTGCGAACCATGCACACCGAGTCCGGGCTGCTCGACGAGCTCGCCGGCGGGACCACCATGGAGCTCGCTCAGCGCGCCGTCCTCGACTACGTCCGCCGATGGGTGCCGGAGCCGCGCAAGGCCCCCCTCGCCGGCAACAGCGTGGGGACCGACCGGTCCTTCCTCGCGCGGGACATGCCCGAGCTGGTCGACCACCTCCACTACCGCATCATCGACGTCTCCTCCATCAAGGAGCTCGCCCGGCGGTGGTACCCCCGTGCCTACTACCAGTCCCCCGCCAAGAACGGCGGGCACCGCGCGCTGGCGGACATCCTCGAGTCCATCGACGAGCTGCGGTACTACCGCTCGGTCCTCTTCCCCGCCGGGGACGGGCCCGACTCCGCGACCGCCCGGAAGGCCGCGGCCGCCGTGACCGCCGCCCCGACCGCGCTCGCGGTGGCCCGGCACGCCGAGCTCGCCGCGCAGCCCGCTGCCGTTCCGACGGACGAGCCGGCGGCCGGCCCGACGGACGAGCCCGCGGCGCCCGCCGAGTGACCCACGCCACCGCCGCAGCGGTCCCGGCGCCCTGCGCCGGTCGGCTATGCTTGGTCGTCGCCGCCGGTTCGCCGGCACAGGCATGGTGGGTATAGCTCAGCCGGTAGAGCGCCTGGTTGTGGTCCAGGAGGTCGCGGGTTCAAGCCCCGTTACTCACCCCGTCGACAAGGCCCCCGCGGTTCGCCGCGGGGGCCTTGTCATCGCTCCGTGGGCCGGGTCGTCGCTCCGTGGTCCTCGACCGGTGCAGGCGCCGGAGCGCCCACGACCCGCCGCGGCGGCCGGTCGCCCAACCCGCCCCGGGCGCCTCACCAGAAGGCGCGGACCGAGATCGCGTCGGCGAAGTTCTCGACCGCGCCGGGCGTCGTCGAGAGGTACAGGGAGGCGTCGACGAGCGAGACCTCCATGACGTACATCTGGCCGCCGTCGCCCTCGACGACGTCGACCCGGCAGTAGACGAGCTGCTCGTCGCGGCCGATCCGGCTCTTGATGTAGGAGTGGATCGCCGTGCGCGCGCTCTCCCCCAGCCGCCACTCCGCGGGCGTGGCCTGGCGGGGGTGGGCCACCTCCTCCGGGGCGTCGGCCTGCTGACGGAACGGGCCGTGGAGCATGGCGTCCTTCTCCACCGCGTGCGAGACCAGGCCGTTCATGAAGATCAGGGCGGTCTCCCCCCGGCGGTCCACCGACTCCAGGTACCGCTGGACCATGACCGTGCGCCCCTCCGCGAGCAGCTCGGTGGCGTGGGCGATCGCCGCCTGCCGCGAGCGTGCGTCGTTGGAGGTGTACCGGCCGGTGTCATGGGCGCCGGAGGACACCGCCGGCTTGACGACGAAGTCGCCGCTCGCGGGGAACCGCGTGTGCAGCTGGTGCTTGCTGAGCCCGGCGGCCGGCTCCAACCAGGTGGTCGGGATGATGGGCATGCCCCGCTTCTCCAGCTCGAGCATGTAGTGCTTGTCGGTGTTCCACCGCAGCACGTCGGGGTGGTTGACCAGGCGCGGCACCGACTCGGCCCAGGCGAGGAACTTCTCCCGCTGGTGGGCGTAGTCGTGCACCGACCGCACGACGGACATCCCCTGGCTCCAGTCCACGGACGGGTCGTCCCACACGGTGATCCGCGGCTCGATACCCCGATCGGCGAGGGCGTCCGGCAGGGCGGCGTCGTCGGCGGCGAGGCGGGGCTGCGAGGCGCTGGTCACGAGGTTCACGATCGGCTTCGGCACGCGCTCAACCTACCGTGACGGGCGCCACCGCGCGGACGTGACGGCGAACGTCGCGAACCGCGCTTGACGCGCCCGGCCCGGCTCTGTCATTCTCCATCCATCCCGTGAGAGCGCTCCCACGCCAAGCCGTGCGCGAACGTGAGAGCGCTCCCACACCAGGGCCCGGAACCCCCCCCCGGTCCCGCCCGCAGGCGGCTTCACCGCCGCACACGACGAAGGAGTCACAGTGCGCATCACACGTCTCACGGCCGGTGCGGCCGGTCTGGCCGGGCTCAGCCTGGTCCTCGCCGCCTGCGGCGGCACCGAGGCCGACGGCGACGCCGCCGCCGGCGGCGGCGGCTCGACCGAGGAGGCCGGTGACATCACCCTCACGGTCGCCACGTTCAACGAGTTCGGCTACGAGGAGCTCCTCGACGAGTACATGGCCGAGAACCCCGGCATCACCGTCGAGCACAAGAAGGCGGCGACCTCCAACGAGGCCCGCGACAACATGAACACCCGCCTCGCCGCCGGGTCCGGCCTGGCCGACGTCGAGGCCATCGAGGTCGACTGGCTCCCCGAGCTCATGCAGTACCCCGACCAGTTCGTGGACCTGTCCGACCCCGAGCTCGAGGGCCGCTGGCTCGACTGGAAGGTCGAGCAGGCCACCACCGCCGACGGCAAGCTCATCGGCTACGGCACCGACATCGGCCCGGAGGCCGTGGCGTACCGCAGCGACCTCTTCGCCGAGGCCGGGCTGCCCACCGACCGCGAGGAGGTGGCCGCGCTGCTGGAGGGTGACTGGGACACCTACTTCGAGGTGGGTCGCCAGTTCGCCGAGAGCTCCGACGTCCCGTGGTTCGACTCGGCCCAGGCCACGTACCAGGGCATGGTCAACCAGCTCCCCAACGCCTACGAGGAGACCGACGGCACGCCCAAGGACCTCGCCGGGAACACCGAGGTCAAGGCCCTGTACGACGAGGTGCTCACCGCCGCCGTCGACGACGGCCTCTCCGCGGGCCTCGAGCAGTGGGGCGAGGACTGGACCAACGCCTTCCAGAACGACGGCTTCGCCACCATGCTGGCCCCGGGCTGGATGCTCGGTGTCATCGAGGGCAACGCGGCCGGCGTCGAGGGCTGGGACATCGCCGACGTCTTCCCCGGCGGTGGCGGCAACTGGGGCGGGTCCTTCCTCACCGTCCCGACCCAGGGCGAGCACCCCGAGGAGGCCAAGGCGCTCGCCGCCTGGCTGACCGCGCCGGAGCAGCAGGTCAAGGCGTTCGTCTCCAAGGGCACCTTCCCCAGCCAGGTCGAGGCGCTCGAGAGCGAGGAGCTCCTGGGCCAGACCAACGCGTTCTTCAACGACGCCCCCACCGGTGAGATCCTCGCCAACCGCGCCGAGGCCGTGACGGTCACCCCGTTCAAGGGCCCGAACTACTTCGCCATCCACCTGGCCGTCTCCGACGCAATCGTCCGCGTCGACGCCAACGGCACCGACGACGCCGCCACCTCGTGGGAGAAGGCGCTGACCGCCTTCGACGAGCTCGGTCTCTGACAGCCGGGCGGGGGCCGGCCGTCCGGCCGGCCCCCGTCCCCCAGCCCGTCCCGGAGGTCCCTCATGGCCGTCACCACCCCGGCGCCGCCGACGCCCGCGCCGTCCCGGCCCACCGCCCGACCCGACACCGCCCCCCGCGGGCTGCGTCAGCGCCTGGCCCGGTGGGACGTCACCTTCTCCCCCTACCTCTACATCGCCCCGTTCTTCCTCGTCTTCGCCGTCGCGGGCCTGTTCCCCATCGTCTACACCGCGTACGTCTCGGTGCACGACTGGCACCTCATCGGCGGCCAGGGCGGATTCGTCGGCCTGCAGAACTACGCCGACGTCCTGACCCAGCCGCGCTTCCTCACCGCCCTGCGCAACACCTTCAGCATCTTCCTGCTGTCCTCGGTGCCCCAGCTGGTCGTGGCCATCGTGGTGGCGGCCGTCCTGGACGCCAACCTGCGCGCGAAGACCTTCTGGCGCATGGGCGTGCTCCTGCCCTACGTCGTCGCCCCGGTCGCGGTGGCCCTCATCTTCTCCAAGATGTTCGCCGACCAGTCCGGTCTCATCAACACTGTTCTCGCCGGCGTGGGCCTGGACCCGATCGGCTGGCACTCCGACCCGCTGGCGAGCCACGTGGCCATCGCGACCATGGTGAACTTCCGCTGGACCGGCTACAACACCCTCATCCTCCTCGCCGCGATGCAGGCCGTCCCCCGGGACCTGTACGAGGCCGCCGTCATCGACGGCGCCGGCCGGCTGCGCCAGTTCCTCTCCGTCACCGTGCCCATGCTGCGTCCCACGCTGATCTTCGTCGTCATCACCTCGACCATCGGCGGCCTGCAGATCTTCGACGAGCCGCGCATGTTCGACACCCTGGGCCAGGGCGGCGCGGACCGGCAGTGGATGACCGTGACGATGTACCTCTACGAGCTCGGCTGGGGGGCGCAGAAGAGCTTCGGCCGTGCCTCCGCCGTCGCGTGGATCCTGTTCCTCATCATCGTCGGCATCGGCCTGCTGAACTTCGCCCTCACCCGCAAGATCGCCTCCGCCGGCGCCGCCACGAAGGGAGGGGCCCGATGAGCGCCCCCTCGATCGCCGTCATCCGCCAGACCGCCGGACCGGGTGCCGCCCGCGCCGCCGCCCGCCGCCGCGGGGGGGGGCAACCGCCGTCCGGGCTGGGTCACCTACACCCTCCTCGCCGTCGTCCTCCTCGTCTCGGTCTACCCCATCTACTACGCGATCCTGCTCGCCTCCTCCGACGCGGCCACGATCGCCCAGAACCCCGTGCCGTCCCTCGTCCCGGAGGGCAACCTGCTGGAGAACCTCCGCCGGGTGGTCGACTCCGACATCCAGTTCTGGCGCGCGCTGGGCAACAGCGTCATCGTCTCCACCGCGACGGCCTTCTCCGTCGTCGTCTTCTCCACCCTCGCGGGGTACTCCTTCGCCAAGCTGCGCTTCCGCGGGCGCGGTCCGCTGCTCGTGTTCGTCGTCGCGACGATGGCCGTGCCGACCCAGCTCGGCATCGTCCCGCTGTTCATCGTCATGTCCGAGCTCGGCTGGGTGGGCCAGCTCCAGGCCGTCATCGTCCCCGGAATGGTCACCGCCTTCGGGGTGTTCTGGATGACCCAGTACCTCTCCGAGGCTCTGCCCTACGAGCTGGTCGAGGCCGCCCGGGTCGACGGGTGCTCGATGATCCGCACCTTCTGGCACGTGGCGATGCCGGCCGCCCGGCCGGCCGCGGCGATGCTCGCCCTGTTCACGTTCGTGGGCTCCTGGACGAACTTCTTCTGGCCGTTCATCGTGCTCGGCTCGACCAACCCCACCCTCACGGTGGCCGTGCAGCTGCTGCAGGCCTCCTACTTCAAGGACTACTCGCTCATCATGGCCGGGGTGGTGGCGGCCACGCTGCCGCTCGTCCTCGTCTTCGCCCTCGCCGGTCGCCACCTCGTGACCGGCATCATGCAAGGAGCTGTCAAGGGATGAACCCCACCGCCACCACGGCCGAGTCCGCCACCACGGCCACGGCCACCCGCCCCGCGGGCGCCGGCCGGGCCCTGCCGCCGGGGTTCGTCCTCGGCGCCGCCACGGCCGCCTTCCAGATCGAGGGTGCCACCCACGAGGACGGGCGCACCGACTCCATCTGGGACACGTTCTGCCGGGTCCCGGGCGCCGTCGTGAACGGCGACGACGGCACGGTCGCCGTCGACCACTACCACCGCTACCGCGAGGACGTCGCCCTCATGGCCGACCTCGGCCTGGACGCCTACCGCTTCTCCACCTCGTGGGCGCGGGTGCGCCCGGACGGCGGCCCGGTCAACCCCGCGGGGCTGGACTTCTACTCCCGCCTCGTCGACGAGCTCCTCGGCGCCGGGATCACCCCGTGGCTCACGCTCTACCACTGGGACCTGCCGCAGGCGCTGCAGGACCGGGGCGGCTGGACCGACCGGGACACCGCCCACCGGTTCGCCGAGTACGCCGTCAGCGTGCACGAGGCGCTCGGTGACCGGGTCCGGCACATCACCACGCTCAACGAGCCCTGGTGCTCCTCGTTCCTCTCCTACGCCGCCGGCGAGCACGCCCCCGGCCACACCGACCCGGCCGAGGCGGTCGCCGCCGCGCACCACCTCCTCCTGGCGCACGGCCTCGCGGTGGAGGCCCTGCGCGAGCGCGACGCCGACCTCCACCTCGGGATCACCCTCAACCTCACGGTCTCCGACCCCGCCGACCCGGCCGAGCCCGCCGACGTCGACGCCGCCCGCCGGGTGGACGGCGCGTTCAACCGGATCTTCCTCGACCCGGTGCTGCGCGGGGAGTACCCCGACGACGTCCGCACCGACATGGCCGCCCACTGGCCGGACGGCCTCGTCCGCGCCGGCGACCTCGCGACGATCTCCGCGCCCCTGGACTTCCTCGGCGTCAACTACTACAACGGCGGCGCAACCACCGGCCTCACCGCGGACGGGCGGCCGGCGGACGCGACGGAGCCGCAGGCCACCCTCGGGGGGCGCCAGCGCCGCAGCCCGTTCGTCGGGTCCGAGCACCTGCGGGCGGTGCCGCGGGGCCTGCCGACGACCGCCATGGGCTGGGAGGTCCAGCCCGAGGGCCTCACCCGTCTCCTCGTGCGGCTCCAGCAGGAGTACACCGGCCCAGCAGGCATCCCCGTGTACGTCACCGAGAACGGCGCCGCGTTCGACGACGCCCCCGACGCGCACGGGTTCGTCGACGACGCCGAGCGCCGGGACTACGTCGCCGCCCACCTCGCCGCGGTCACCGACGCGGTGGACGCCGGCGCGGACGTGCGCGGGTACTTCGTGTGGTCCCTGCTCGACAACTTCGAGTGGGCCTTCGGGTACGGCAAGCGGTTCGGCGTCGTCCGGGTCGACTACGACACCCTCGAGCGCACCCCCAAGGCCAGCGCGCTGTGGTACGCCGACCTCACCCACAGCCGGTCCCTGCCCGGTGGCAGGGACTAGGACCGTCCCGGCCGGCGGCGGCCGGGCCGCGCGGGACCCACGGAGCGGGCCCCGCGCGGCCCGGTGGGTGGCAGACTCCACCGGTGGGGCGACCAGCCCCGCACGGACGAACGGAACGGGGGCGACGATGACCAGGACCGGCTCACCGGCCCCCACCCTCGTGGAGGTCGCCCGGCTCGCAGGGGTCTCCCGGGCGACGGCGTCCCGAGCCGTGCGCGGCGGGGAGCGGGTCAGCCCGGAGGCCCGGGCGGCCGTCGAGGCCGCCGTGCGCGAGATCGGCTACCGCCCCAACCAGGCCGCCCGGAGCCTGGTGACCCGGCGCACCGACTCCATCGCCGTGGTCATCCCCGAGTCCGACTCCACCCTGTTCACCGACCCGTTCTTCGCGACCGTGCTCCACGGCGTGACCACGGCCCTGTCGAGCACCGACCTGCAGATCGTCCTGCTCGTGGGCCAGCCCGGCGAGCGCGCGGCCCGGATGGTCAACTACCTCCAGGCCGGGCACGCCGACGGCGCCATCGTCGTCTCCCACCACCGGATGGACAACGTCGTCGAGGCGCTCGCGGAGTCCGCCGTGCCCGCGGTGCTCATCGGCCGCCCCTGGGACGCGTCCCTGCCGCTGACCTGGGTCGACGTCGACAACGCCGGCGGCGGCCGGCTCGCCGCCGAGCACCTCCTCGCCCGCGGTGCGCGGCGCCCCGCCACGGTGGCCGGACCCGCCGACATGGCCGCCGGCCGCGACCGACTCGCCGGCTGGGCCGAGGTCGTCGCCGCGGCGGGCCTGCCCACCGACGCCGTCGAGCACACCGACTGGACCGCCGACGCGGCCGCGGCCGCCACCGGCCGGCTGCTCGACGACCACCCGGACGTCGAC
This sequence comes from Georgenia sp. M64, assembly GCF_038049925.1. Classification (NCBI taxonomy): domain Bacteria; kingdom Bacillati; phylum Actinomycetota; class Actinomycetes; order Allobogoriellales; family Allobogoriellaceae; genus Georgenia; species Georgenia sp. M64. The sequence continues at coordinate 1,013,331 of NZ_CP145809.1, read as the reverse complement.
GGCCTGTTCGTCGCCTCCGACCTCATGGCGGAGGCCGCGATGGAGGTGCTGCGCGGCCGCGGGATCGCGGTGCCGGACCAGGTCCGGGTCGTCGGCTTCGACGACATGGGCCTCGCGGCCCGCACGCGCCCGCCGCTGACGACCGTGGTCAACCCGGCCCAGGCGATGTCCCGCCGCGCCGTGGAGATGCTCCTGGCCCAGCTCGAGGGCACCGGCGGCACCGAGTCCGTCCAGTTCCCCACGGCCCTGGTGGTGCGCGGCTCGTCCTGAACCAGGACCCACCGATCTGGTCCCTGTCGGGTCGTGGTCGGTGAGCACGTGCGGGGGCCACGCCCAGGCGAACCCGCCACGTCAGCCGGCGACGGTCGCCCCGAGCGCACGCGCGAGCCAGGTGGTCGCCGGCCCCGCGACCTGCGGCGGGAAGGCGTGCCCGCCGTCGAACACATGGAGCTCGGCCGCTCCGGCCGGGAACCCGGCCACGACCGCCTCGACCCCGTCCAGGGGGAAGAGGGGGTCCGCGGAGCCGGCCGAGACCCAGAACGTCTGCCCGGCGGCGACCGCCGCGACGGCGGGGACGTCACCCGCAGGGATGACGCCGGGCACGTACCAGGCCGGGTTGTGCAGCACGGACTCGCGGTGGAACGACTCCACCGTCCCCACCCCGCAGCTGAGGACGGCGGAGCCGATCCGCGGGTCGCACGCCGTCGCGAACAGCGCCACCTGCCCACCGAGCGAGTGACCGATGACGCCGATCCGGTCCGTCACGTCCGCCTGGGTGCCGAGGAACGAGACCGCCAGCGCGACGTCGCGGACGTGCTGCGCCTGCAGCGTCGTACCCACGGCGAGCAGGTGGAACGCCTCCAGGAGCTCGTACCCCCGCTCGCCGCGCGGGCCCGCTGCCCGCCGGTCCTCGAAACCGAGCAGGTCGGGGACGACGACGGCGACGCCCAGCCGCGCCATCGCGGCGCCGTAGGCCATGGTCGGATCGCCGGCCAGACCCGCCGGCTCGCTCTTGCCGAGATGGAACTCGTCGTTGTGCTGGTGCACGGCCACCACACCGGGCCAGGGTCCCTCGGACCCGGGCGTGAGATAGAGGCAGGGCACGTCACCGCCGTCGGGTGACGTCAGCACGAGGCGCCGCACCCGCACACCGTCGACGACGTCGCCCTCACCCTGCCGGCGCACCTCCGGTACAGCGGCGAGCTCGGCCGTCAGGCCGATCAGCGTTCGCACCTTCGCGCGGTCCGCCGCAGCCGGCGCGGATCGTGGTTCGCTCACGGTGTCCTCCTGTCGGTGACGTCGGTAAGAACTCCCGAGTCCGCGTCCAACGAGCCGCCATGGACTCCGCGCCAGCACCCGCCATGAGAGATATCACCCGATACGTTGAGGTGCGGTCAACCAGAAGCGGCCCCATCGATACTCGGGTGCCGCAAACTGGGACGCTATGAGCAGCGTCACCGTCCGAGCCAAGGAGTAGGTGGGTGGTCGCCTTGCGCACGGTGATGGGCGTTTGCACTGTCACAGCGCTCATGGTGCTTCTGGCCGGATGCACCGAAGAGCCGGCGCCAGTGCCTGACGAACCCACGTCCAGCGCCTCCGCGCGGGAGCCGATCTCCATCAGAGATGCCCTCGACCGCGTCGAAGCCGGCGAGCAGGTGCGGGTGCAGACAACTCTGGTCACCGAGGACGGCGTCCCTTTCCTCTGCGACTCGGTCGCGGACTCCGACCCCGAGCAGTGCTCTGAGCCTTCGGTGGAGATCGTCGGCGCCCCACTCGATGATCTCGAGCTGACCGAACGGAGGGGCGAGCTCGCCGGCGAGGTAGACATCGTCATCACCATCGAGGACCGGACCGCCACGTTCGTGGGCCCCGGCATGGACAGCGGGGGCACCGCCGAAGGTTGAAGGTACACGCGAGCCACAGTCGGGTGTCACTCCGGACGAGCGCGATGCCCTCCTACGGAGGTGCGGCCACGTCGGCTGCGCGCCAGGACAGGATCGAGGCAGGCGCGGCACGTCTCCCGCCCCCACGTGATGCTCCTCTCAAACCACCCCGGTGGGCGTCCGGATCTTGAGACGGCTCCGTCTCGGGTCGCCCCGTGACGGGGGCAGCGGCGAACCTGGGACCCGGCGACGCCCCGCGCCGCGACCGACGACCCAGCACGAGCCGAACCAGCGAAGGACCACCATGACGCTCCGCCCCCGCCGCGCCGCCGCCCTCACGGCCGGCGCCGCCCTCGCCCTGACCCTGGCCGCCTGCGGCGGCGGGGAGGCCACCACGGCCGCCGGCGGCACCGAGGACGACCCGGTCCGCATCGGCGTCGTCGGCGCCGCCAACCCGGAGTGGACGATCTTCGAGGACCTCGCCGCCGAGGAGGGCATCGCGGTCGAGATCGTCGACTTCAGCGACTACACCCAGCCCAACCCGGCCCTGACCGACGGCGACCTCGACCTCAACCAGTTCCAGCACATCCTCTACCTCGCCCAGTACAACGAGGCGGACGGGCAGGACCTCACCCCGATCGGCGCCACCGCGGTCTACCCGCTGGCCGTGTACTCCCAGGAGTACGACGACGTGGCCGACATCCCCGACGGCGCCGAGATCGCCATCCCCAACGACGTCACGAACCAGGCGCGGGCCCTGTTCGTCCTGGAGGAGGCGGGGCTGCTCACCCTCGACGACGACGCCGGCACCGTGCCCACCCCGTCGGACATCGACGAGGCCGCCTCCACCGTCACGGTCACCCCCGTCGAGGCCAACCAGACCGTCGTCGCGCTGGACTCGGTGGCCGCCTCGGTCGTCAACAACGACTTCGTCGCCGACGCGGGCCTCACGCCCGACGACGCGATCTTCGCCGACAGCGCCGAGAGCGAGGGCGCCCGGCCCTACATCAACATCTGGGTCGCCCGCGCCGAGGACGCCGACAACGAGACCTACGCCCGTCTCGTCGAGCTCTACCACGAGCAGGAGGTCCTCGACGCGGTCCAGGAGACCGCGGGCGGCACCGCCTCCTTCGCCGACCAGGACGCCGCCGAGCTCCAGGAGATCCTCGCCGAGGTCCAGGCGGGCCTGACCGAGTGAGCGCGCACGTGCCCGGTGCCGCCGGGCGGCGCCGGGCACGGCCCGCGATGATGGCCCCATGAGCTCCCCCATCATCCGGCTCGACGGCGTGCACAAGGTCTTCGGCGACGGCCCGGGGGCGGTCCGCGCCGTCGAGGACGTCACCCTGGAGATCGCGCAGGGCGAGATCTTCGGCGTCATCGGCTACTCGGGCGCCGGGAAGTCCACGCTGGTCCGGCTCGTCAACGGGCTCGAACGGGCGACGGCGGGCACCGTCGTCGTCGACGGCCGGACGGTCTCGGCGATGACGGAGAAGCAGCTGCGGCCGGTCCGTGCCGACATCGGCATGATCTTCCAGCAGTTCAACCTCTTCTCCGCCAAGTCCGTCGCGGAGAACATCGCCTACCCGCTCCGGGTCGCCGGGTGGGACAAGGACCGGCGCCGCGAGCGCGTGGCCGAGCTCCTGCGCTTCGTCGGCCTGGCCGACAAGGCGGGGGCCCGGCCGGCCGAGCTCTCGGGCGGGCAGAAGCAGCGGGTCGGCATCGCCCGCGCGCTGGCCAGCAGCCCCAAGATCCTCCTCGCCGACGAGTCGACGTCGGCGCTGGACCCCGAGACCACCCGGGACGTGCTGTCCCTGCTCCGGCGGGTCAACGCCGAGCTCGGCGTCACCATCGTCGTCATCACCCACGAGATGGACGTCGTGAAGTACCTGTGCGACCGGGTCGCGGTCATGGAGGGCGGCCGCGTCGTCGAGCTGGGCAGCGTCTACGACGTCTTCTCCCACCCCACGCAGGAGGCCACCCGGCGGTTCGTGGGGACCTCGCTGCGCGACCGGCCCACCCCCGAGGTCCTGGCCCGGCTCGCGGCCAGCCACCCCGGCACGCTGGTGACGGTGGGGGTGCAGGAGGACCACGGCTCGAGCGCGCAGATCATGCGCACCCTCGCCGTCAACGCCGTCGACGGGGCCATCGTCTACGGCGGCATCACCGAGATCGGCGAGCGCCCCTTCGGCTCCCTCACCCTGGCCCTGACCGGCGAGCCCGCCGCGATCGGGGCCGCGCTGGCGGAGCTGCGGCACTTCACCACCGTCCAGGAGTACCCCGAGCTGGAGGCCACACGATGAAGTTCGACTGGGCGGCCGACTGGGACCTCTTCCTCGAGGCGTTCTGGCAGACGCTGTACATCGTCGCCCTCGCGATGGGCATCGGCGGCGCGATCGGCCTGGTGCTGGGCCTGGTCCTCTACACCACCCGCCGCGGCGGGCTGCTCGCGAACCGGTACGTCTTCGCGGCGCTCAACGTCCTGGTCAACTTCGTCCGGCCGATCCCGTTCATCATCTTCCTCACGGCCGTCGGACCGCTCACCCTGGCCCTGGTGGGCTCGCGCATCGGCACCGACGCCTTCATCGTGCCCGCGGCGATCATGGCGGCGTTCGCCACCTCCCGCCTCGTCGAGCAGAACCTCGTGGCCCTCGACCCGGGCGTCATCGAGGCGGCCCGGTCCATGGGCGCCTCACCCGTCCGGATCATCCTCACCGTGATCATCCCGGAGGCGCTCGCCCCGCTGATCCTGGGCTACACGTTCCTCTTCGTCGCCGTCGTGGACATGTCCGCCCTGGCCGGCATCGTCGGCGGCGGCGGGCTGGGCAACTTCGCGCTCACCTACGGCTACCAGCGCTTCGACTGGGGCGTCACCTACATCACGGTGCTCGTCATCGTCGCCCTCGTCCAGGCGGTGCAGTTCCTGGGCAACCACCTCGCGCGCAAGGTCCTGCGCCGGTAGCCACGCAGCAGCCGGGGCGTGGCCGCCCCGCGGACAACCGCAGGTCACCGGCCCGTCGTCCCCCGCACGGGGAGCGGGCACCCCTAGGCTCTGAGCACCAGGCCCCTCCCCCTGCCCCCGGGGCGGGTCGCCCGAGCACCTAGAGGAAGAAGTCGCTCCATGCGCCGTGCCGTCACCGGACTCTCCGCCCTTGCCGCCCTGACCCTCGCGACCGTCCCGGTCGCCCAGGCCGCCGGCAACGACGTGGGCGTAAACGTCGTGCTCTCCACCGACATCACCCCCGCGATCCTCGCCGAGCTCTCCGCGTACGGCGCGGTCAACGAGCAGTACCCCGAGATCGACGCGCTGACGATGCGCGCGCCCGCCTCCGCCGTCGCCGGGATCGGCCGGCTGCCCTACGTCGAGGCGGTGAACAAGGACGTCGAGGTCATCGGCAAGCCGGTGGCCTCCAGCCCGTTCACCTCCACCCTCGAGGACGGCCTGGCCACCTGGCACACCGACCAGATCGACGTCCAGGACGTCGCGACCCAGGCCCGCGAGGTCGCCGAGACGGGAGCGGGCGTCTACGTGGCGGTCCTCGACACCGGGCTGCACAGCTCGTGGCCGGCGTACTTCGGCGAGGAGCGCATCGCGGAGGAGCTCGGCGTCGCCATCGGCGGCGGCGGCGGGGAGCGGGGCTCGATCTCCTACCAGCCGAACAAGTGGTCGGTGGACCAGAACGGCCACGGCACGCACGTGACCAGCACGATCCTCGGCTACAACATGAACGGCACGGCCATCGCCGGCGTCGCGCCCGAGGCCACGGTCATCCCGGTCAAGGTGCTCAACCAGAACGGCTCGGGCTGGTCCTCGGTCGTGGCGGCGGGCATCGACTACGTCACCGACCTCAAGGAGAGCGGCGTCCTCGGCGACGCGCCCGTCGTCATCAACATGTCCCTCGGCGGTCCCACGAACGACGCGCTGAGCACGGCCGCCATCGACCGCGCGGTCGAGGCCGGCGTGCTCATCGTCGCCTCGGCCGGCAACTCCGGCGAGGCCGGCATGGGCTACCCCGGCGCGTACGAGCCGGTCATCTCCGTGGCCGCCAACGGCTGGACCGGGGAGTGGCAGGCGCCGGTGGACACCTCGTGGTGGACAGGCGTCGACGTCGCCGAGGGCGCCGTGGCCGAGACCGCCTACATCGCCGAGTTCTCCTCCCGCGAGCTCGCCGGCCAGGACCTCGACGTCGCCGCCCCCGGCTCGTGGATCGTCGGGCCCTACCAGCTCAACGCCAAGCAGAGCTACTACTTCCTCGGCGGTACGTCCATGGCGTCGCCGCACGTCGCGGGCGCCGTCGCACTCATGGCCGAGCGCAATCCGGCCCTGGCCCAGGCCGACGCCGAGCGCATCCTCGAGGAGACGGCGACCGCGCTGCCCGCCGGCGAGCGGGAGGTCTTCGACCCCAACCTCGGTGGCCTGCGCACCATCGCCTGGGGCGTCGACGCGAGTGGGTCGGGCGTCGTCGACGTCCCCGCCGCGCTCGACGCCGCGTTCACGACGGCGACGACGGACACCGCCCCTGAGCCCGCCCGCACCAAGGGTGGACCCAGGAGGTAGCTCCACGGCCGACGAGGCCCGCCCGGCCACCACGGCCGGGCGGGCCTCGTCGCACTGGCCTGGGGCGATGTTGACGACCCGCACACTGGGTAGGACGGACCTCGCGGTCACCGAGGTCTCCGTCGGGGCCAGCGCCCTGGGCAGCTCACCGGCGATCTACGGCTACGAGGTGCCGGCGGACCGCGCCCGGGAGACGCTCCGACGCGCGCTCGCCGGGCCGGTGAACTTCCTCGACACCTCCAGTACGGCTGGCCGACCCCCGCACCCCGGTGGAGTCCGCACTCCTGCGCCGAGTGGTCGGCACCGACCTCAACCTCGAGGGCCCTCGACCTCGACCACATCTCGGTGGACGGCCAGGTGCGGTGGCGCAACTCGTTCCTCGGCGCACGGCTGTCCGAGGACGACCTCGCCGTCGCGGCGATCCTCGTCGAGGCCGCCCGGTGGGGACGCGGCGAGGGGCCGGCCCCGTACCCGCTCGCCGGCGGGCTCCAGGACCACATGCTCGCCCTCGCCGTGGAGGACTCCGCCCGGACGCGCACGACCGGCGGGACCCGCGTCGAGGCCTGGGCGGGCTGACGGACCCCGGGCACGGGCCGGGAGCCACGCGGGCTCCGGGCCCGCCGGCTCGCTCCTCGACGAGCGCCCGGACGTCCCAGGGGCCGAGCTCGACCTCGCCGCCGGCGTCGCTCGACGTCCCCGCGAGGACGTCCCGCACGGCGGTCGGCACGGTGACCGACGTCGGCTCCCACGACCAGTCGTGGACGAACCGCACCCGCGCGCCCGCGCCGTTGGTGCCGGACAGGACCGTCACCGACCCGGCGACCAGGGCGCGCCACGGGTCCTCCCCCGCCGGGGGCCATGTCGACCAGCGCCCGGGCGAACACGTCGTCCGGGACCGTGCCGACGGTGATGATCCGTCCGGAGCCGTGCGCGGCGGTGACCGCGGCGGGGTACGCGCCGTGGTGGGGGTGGTCGTACCGGGCGAGGATCTCGGCCCCGCCGAGCAGCAGCGCGTCGGCCCACCCGGTGGCGCGGGCCCCGGCCGGCAGGGCCAGCCCGTCGGTGCCCTGGACCGGCAGCGGCTCGGCGAGGTTCGCGAACTCCTGGTAGCGCACCCCGCGGCGTCGGCGAGGCACCCCGGCTTGGCCTCCGTCCGCGCCCGCGCCTCGGGGTCGGCGTAGCCCGTGCGCGGCCCAGGACGAGGTGCCCGCCGGCGGCGGCGTACGCCACGAGGCCCTTCAACCGTGAGGGCCACCGGCGGCGCGGCCCTGGACGCGCGTCGCGGGCAGGGCTGACGATGTCTTGTGGCCGGGACGCGGCGCACCGACGAGAGGTGAGGCGGATGCGGAGATACTCGCTCTCGTACCTCCTCGGGCTCACCCCGTGGGAACGCCACGGCCGGGCCGCCCGCGCCGGCATCGAGGCCCTGCTGGAGCGGGAGGTCGCCGAACGGCCCCACCCACCCGGCCGGGCGCTCGACCTCGGCTGCGGCCGGGGCCAGTACGCTCCCGCCCTTCTGGCGCGCGGGTGGCAGCTCGTGGGTGTCGACGACGTCCCACGGGCGATCGACGCGGCGCGCGGGCGGGGCCTGGACGCCACGTTCGTCGTCGGCGACGTGACGGACCTGTCGCGGGACCGCCTGGGCTCGTTCGACTTCTTCCTCGACGTCGGCTGCTTCCAGGGCCTGGGCGCCGAGGACCGTCTCGCCGAGGGGCGGGGGGTCACCGCGCTCGCCGAACCGGGGGCGACACTGCTGATGCTCGCGTTCGGGGCCACCGCGATCCGCTCCGTCGTCGGCGGTGTGACGCGCGCGGAGGTCGAGGCCGCGTTCGCCGGCTGGGAGGCCGTCTCCGTCGAGGCCGCGGAGACCACAGGTCTGGGGTGGCCGCTGACGAGGACGTCGCCGCGGTGGTACCGGCTACGCCTTCGCGGGTAGCGCAGGACGAGGAAGGTCCCCGGCCCGCGGAGCGGGCCGAGGACCTTCGAGGAGTACACCGCCTGGGACTCGAACCCAGAACCCGCTGATTAAGAGTCAGCTGCTCTGCCAATTGAGCTAGCGGTGCGTGGCGCGGATGAGACATTACCGCACCCCTCGGGAAGGGCCCAAGCCGGGCCGGCGTCCCGGTGGGTGAGATGGCGCACAGGTCCGCGACCGCGACGGCTCACCGGCGCCGGAGCCCCAGCACGTCGCTCACCCCGCGCCCGGCGAGGCCGGGAAGCTCCGCGCGGGTGACGGAGTCGTCGGCGGGCGGCATCACGTCCATCGCGAGCGCCGCCCGCATCTGCCGGCCGAGCACCGGCCTCGCCACGCCCACGGTCCGGGCCGCGACGTACAGCACCGGGCGCGGCACCCGCCGGGGCCTGCCCGCGACACCGCCCCGGCGCATGACCGCCAGAGCGAGCTGGCCGAGCGTGAGCCGTTCGGGCCCACAGACGTCGAGGGTGCGCCCGCGCAGCGAACCGTCCAGCACGGCCGCCGTCACGACGTCGGCGACGTCCTCGACGTCGACCCAGGCCACCGGGTTGTCGGCCCGGCCGAACACGACGGGCCTGCCGTCCTTCGAGGTCTGCTCGAGCAGGGCGACCCACGCCTGGATGAAGGCGTCCGAGCGCACGATCGTCCACCGCACCCCCGAGCGCCGGAGGTGCTCCTCGGCGGCCGCCTTGGCGCGCGCCAGCTCCATGGGGCTGTCGGGCGAGGCGTTGACCAGGGAGACGAGGACGACGTCCGCCCCGGCCGCCCGGGCCGCGTCGACGAGCGCGGCGTTGCCGTCCCGGTCGGTGTTCGCCGGGGTGGCCCCGCCCCGGCCGACGAACCCCTGGACCGCGGAGACCACCACCGAGGCGCCGGCGAGGACCGGCGGCAGGCTCGCCGGGTCGCGCACGTCCGCCACGGCCACCTCCACGCGCGGGTCGAGCTGTGCGCGCGGGGTGAGCCCGCGGCTGAACACCCGCACCCGGTGACCTGCCTCGACCAGGCGGCCTGCCACCGCGGTCCCGAGCCGGCCCGTGCCACCGGCGATGACGACCAGCATGTCACTGCCCTCCGCTCTCACCCCCTCGTCCCAGTACAGGCGCCGAGCGGACGCCGCGCGAGGGACGCAGGTCCGGCCGTGGACGGACGCACCGACGGGAGGACCCGGCCGGGCGATGACAGGATGGGCGCATGAGCCGTCTCGAACCCGGAACGACCGCGCCCGACTTCACCCTGCCCGCCGCCGGCGGCGGGCAGGTCTCCCTCGCCGAGCTCCGCCGGGGCAGCGAGCGCGGCGTGGTCGTCTACTTCTACCCCCGCGCCGCCACGCCCGGCTGCACCACCGAGGCGTGCGACTTCCGCGACAACCTCGCCTCCCTCGGCGGTGGCGGCTACTCCGTCGTCGGACTCTCGGCCGACCCCCTCGAGGACCTGGAGTCCTTCGCCGCGGCGGAGCAGCTGACCTTCCCCCTCGCCTCCGACCGGGACCACGCCGTCGCCGAGGCCTACGGCACCTGGGGGCCCGTGACCCGCAACGGCGTCACCCGCGAGGTCGTGCACCGCTCGACCTTCGTGGTCGAGCCCGACGGCACGCTGCGGCTGGCGCAGTACGACGTCGACCCGGACGGCCACGTCGCGGCGCTGCGCGCCGATCTCGGCCTCGACCGCTGACCCCTCGCCGCCCGACCCGCACAAGGAGCCGCACCATGCCCCGTCTCGCCCCCGGCGACACCGCCCCGGACTTCCGCCTCCCCACGGCCGACGGCAGCGAGGTCGCCCTCGGCGAGCTCCGCGCCGGCACCGAGCGCGGCGTCGTCGTCTACTTCTACCCGGCCGCGGCGACCCCGGGCTGCACCAAGGAGGCCTGCGACTTCCGGGACTCCCTCGCCGCGCTGCGGTCCGCGGGCTACGCGGTGGTGGGGATCTCCCCCGACCGCGTCGCCAAGCTCGCCCGCTTCGCCGAGGAGGAGTCGCTGCCCTTCCCCCTGGCGTCCGACCCCGACCACGAGGTGCTCGAGGCCTACGGCGCCTGGGGGGAGAAGTCGAGCTACGGGCGCACCTCGGTGGGCGTCATCCGGTCGACCGTCGTGGTCGGCCCGGACGGGACGGTCACCCTCGCCCAGTACAACGTCAAGGCCACCGGTCACGTCGCGCGGCTGCGCAAGGAGCTCGGCGTCGGCTGATCGGCCCGCCGCGGGTGGCGGCCACGCGGTGCCGGAGCGGTCCCTCCTCCCGCGTAGGCTGTCCGCCGAGCGCGAGTGGCGTAACTGGCAGCCGCGCCAGGTTTAGGTCCTGGTGCCTTCGGGCGTAGGGGTTCGAGTCCCCTCTCGCGCACGGACGACCCTCGGTCGAGGAGGACGGATGGGGGACTGGCCGGCGGCGCCGTGGTCGCTCACCGCGTCCGCGGCGCTCTCGCTCGTCGTCGTCCCGCGAGCAACGGTGCCCCCGGCGGCCCGACCGGTGACGCCGGCCGGCTGTCGGCCGGTGGTCCTCGCCGGGAGGCTCCTCACCGGCGTCGCGCTGGTCCGGTACGGACCTCCCGGTGACCTGACCTACGACGAGCTCGTCGTCGCCGTCCTCGGCCGCTGCGGCCTGCGGCCCGTGGTCACGGTCACCCAGATCTGGGTGGACTCGCCCGCCTCCCGCGACGGAGCCCGCGCCCTGTGGGGCATCCCCAAGGAGCTCGCCGCGTTCGGGGCGCTGGCGGCGGCGGTCCCTGCGAGCGGGCCGGCCGCCGCCGAGGACGGGCCCTCGGCGCTCGTCCGGGTCCGGACCCGCGCCCGGCGGTGGTTGCCCGGGCGGGTCCGCCTGTCCTTCGCGACGGCGCAGCGCCTCGACGGCGCGGACCACCGCGCGACCCACCGGCTCTCGGCCCGGGTGGGCGGGCTGCGCTCGGCGTGGGACTTCAACCCGGCGGGGCCGCTGGGCCACCTCGCCCGCCGCCGGCCGCTGCTGACGCTGCGACTGGCCGGCACGCTCGTGTTCGGGGCGGTGAACGGCGAGGCGGCGTCGCGCGCGGGCGCCGGGCACGATACAAACGGGGGGTGAGTGACATCGCGAGCGGGGACATGGGCCCGTGGCTCTCCCCCGAGGACCTGGACCTGGTGCGCCGGAAGGTGCCGATCCTCTACGTGGACGCGATCCCGGCGAGGGTCGACGCACACGGGGACCTCGAGGCGGTGGGGCTGCTCCTGCGGGCGACGGACGAGGGGACGATCTCCCGGGCCCTGGTCTCGGGCCGGGTGCTCCTGCACGAGACCATCCGGGAGGCGCTGGAGCGTCACCTCGAGAAGGACCTCGGGCCGATGGCGCTGCCGCGGCTGCCGCTCTCCCTGCACCCGTTCGCGGTCGGGGAGTACTTCCCGACGCCCGGGAGCCCCTTCCACGACCCGCGCCAGCACGCCGTCTCCCTCGCCTACGTCGTCCCGGTCGCCGGCGACTGCCGGCCGAGCCACGACACGCTGGAGCTGACGTGGCTCACCGCCGCCGAGGCGCAGACGCCGGAGATCCTCGGTGACATGATCGAGGGGCACGCGACCCTGCTGCGGCAGGCGCTCGCCCACCTGGGGAGGTTGCGCTGATGGACACCGCACCGGAGCCGGTCGTCCCGGACCAGGTCCACCCCGCGTGGTGGTTCGGGATCGACGCCGCCGCCGTCCTGGTCTTCGCGCTCGTGGGCATGCTCAGCCACGGCTCGGACGGGTACCTCGGCATCGTCTGGCCCTTCCTCGTGGGCCTGGCCGTGGCGTGGTTCGTCCCGGCCGTGCGGGCGCTGCCGCTGCTCATCTGGCCCTCCGGGGTGATGATCTGGGTGTTCACCGCCGGCATCGGCCTGGCGCTGCGGGCCGTCTCGGGCGGCGGCATGTCCGGCGCGTTCCCGTGGGTGACCCTCGGGGTCCTCGGGCTCCTGCTCGTCGGCTGGCGCGTGGTCCCCGAGGTCGTCGAGCGGCGACGGGAGCGGCGCGCGCGCTACCTCTAGTCGAGCGGCGGCCCGCGCGCGCGCCGGGAGCCGTGCGCGGGGGTGTCAGCCCAGCAGCGGCACGAGGTGGGGTGCCAGGGCCCGGAAGGCCTTGCCGCGGTGACTGATGGCGTTCTTCTCGGCCGGGGTCAGCTCCGCCGAGGACCGGGCCTCCCCCGCCGGGCGCAGGATCGGGTCGTAGCCGAACCCGCCGGTGCCGCGCGGCGCGGTGAGCAGCGTGCCGGGCATCGTGCCCTCCTCGACCACCTCCAGGCCGTCGGGCGTGACGAGCGCGGCCGCGCACGCGAAGTGCGCCCCGCGGTGCGCCTCGGGCACGTCGGCGAGCTGGGCGAGGAGCAGCTCGAGGTTCGCGCGGTCGTCGCCGTGCCGCCCCGCCCACCGGGCGGAGAAGACCCCCGGCGCCCCGCCGAGGACGTCCACGCACAGGCCCGAGTCGTCCGCGACCGCGGGCAGCCCGGTGGCCGCGGCGAGCGCCCGGGCCTTGAGCAGGGCGTTCTCGGCGAAGGTGACGCCGTCCTCGACGGGCGGGTCGGCGCCCACGTCGGCGGCGCCGACCACGTCGTCCTCGTCCAGCCCGGGCAGCAACGGCCGGAGGATCTCCCGGAGCTCGCCGACCTTGTGCGGGTTGTGCGTGGCCAGGACCAGACGCGGACCGCTCACGGGCGACGCTCGAGGGGCCGCTCCAGCGCCTCGGCCTGGAGGTCGCGCAGCCGGGCCGTCCCCGCGACGGCCAGGTCGAGCAGGGTGTCGAGCTCGGCACGCTTGAAGGGCACGCCCTCGGCGGTGCCCTGGACCTCGACGAAGTCGCCGGCGCCGGTGACGACGACGTTCATGTCGGTCTCCGCGCGCACGTCCTCCACGTAGGGCAGGTCGAGCACCGGCAGGCCGTCGACGATCCCGACGGAGACCGCGGCGACGGAGTCGGTCAGGACCGGCGCGCCGGCCCGCGGCCGGACGTGCCCCTCCCGGGTACCCCACGCGATGGCGTCGGCGAGCGCGACGTAGGCGCCGGTGACGGCGGCGGTGCGGGTGCCGCCGTCGGCCTGGAGGACGTCGCAGTCCAGGACCACCGAGTTCTCGCCGAGCGCGGAGAGGTCGACGACGGCGCGCAGCGAGCGGCCGATGAGCCGGGAGATCTCGTGGGTGCGCCCGCCGATCCTGCCCTTGACCGACTCACGCTGGCTGCGGGTGGAGGTGGCCCGGGGCAGCATGGCGTACTCCGCGGTGACCCAGCCCAGGCCCGAGCCCTGCCGCCAGCGCGGCACCCCCTCGGTGAACGAGGCCACGCACAGCACGCGCGTGCGGCCGAACTCCACCAGGACGCTGCCCTCGGCCTCGTCGAGCCAGCCCCGTGTGAGGCGGACCTCGCGCAGCTCGTCGGGGGCGCGGCCGTCGGCGCGCAGGGCGGTGCTGGGGGAGGTGGTCATGCCCCCGAGGTTACCGGTGCGGGCGCGGCAGCCGTGCCCGGGCCCGCACCCGGGGCGGGGTGCCCCGGGTGCGGGTTCGACCGCGGGATCAGCCCGTGTTCTGCAGGCCCGCCGCGACACCCTTGAGGGTGAGCAGCAGCAGGCGCCGCTGGTCGGCGGTCTCGTCCTCGCTCAGCTCGGCCGAGCTGTCCCGCAGCGCCCGCAGGGCCCGCAGCTGCAGGAGCGAGAGGGCGTCGACGTAGGGGTTGCGCAGCTGCACGGCCCGGCCCAGCACCCGGTGGCCCTCGAGCAGGCGGGTGTGCCCGGTGATGGCCAGCACCCACGACGTCGTCAGGTCCAGCTCGGTCATGACCATCTCGGCGAGGTCGTCCCGGTCCCCGAGCTCGAGGTAGCGCCGGGCGATGCGGTGGTCGGTCTTGGCCAGGGACATCTCGACGTTGTCGATCATCGTGGCGAGGAGGGGCCACTCGGCGTACGCCCGGCGCAGGAGGTCCAGGTCGCCGACGGCGTCCAGGGCGGTGCCCAGCCCGAACCACCCGGTGAGGTTGATCCGCGCCTGGGTCCAGGCGAAGTTCCACGGGATGGCGCGCAGGTCCTCCAGGGACTCCACGCTCAGGCCTCGGCGGGCGGGGCGCGAGCCGATGGCGAGGAGCCCGACCTCCTCCATGGGGGTGACCTCGGCGAACCAGGGGGCGAACCCCTCGGCGTGGATGAGGTCGTAGAACCGGGCGCGGGAGACCTCGTCGAGGCGCCCGGCCAGGTCGGTGTAGCGCTCGGCGGCCTCGGCGTTGCGCCGCTCGGTCGAGGGCGCCGACGCCATGAGCGTCGCGGCGGCGACCTGCTCGATGTGCCGCACCGCGATGTCTCGGTTGCCGTAGCGCGCCTGGATGACCTCGCCCTGCTCGGTGACCTTGAACCGCAGGTCCACCGAGTGGGGCGGCTGCGCCAGGACGGCCCGGTTGGCGGGGCCGCCGCCGCGCCCGAGGGCGCCGCCGCGGCCGTGGAACTGCGTGAGGGTGATGTCGTGCGTGCGGGCCCAGTCGGCGATGCGCTGCTGCGCCTCGTACAGGGCCAGCGTGGCCGAGACCGGTCCGACGTCCTTCGCGGAGTCGGAGTACCCGAGCATGACCTCGATCCGGCGCCCGGTGGCCTCGAGCCGCCGCTGGACGGCGGGGATGGCGAGCATCTCCTCGAGGACGTCGGGCGCGGCCCGCAGGTCGTCGAAGGTCTCGAAGAGCGGGATGACGTCGAGGACGGGTGCGGCCTCGGCGGAGCCCATCGCGGCCTCGGCGAGGGCGTAGACGTCGGCGAGGTTCTGCGCCGACTGGGTGAAGGAGACGATGTAGCGCCGGCACGCCTCGACGCCGTGGCGGGCCTGGACCGCCGCGATGGAGCGGAAGGTGTCGAGCACCTCCTCGGGCGGGACCGCCGGCGAGGGCACGGCCGCCGGGTCCGCCAGCCACGCCAGGGTCTGGGCGTGGACCTTGGAGTGCTGGCGCACCTCGAGCTCGGCGAGGTGGAACCCGAAGGTCCGCACCTGCCACACGAGGGTCTGCAGGTCGCCGTACGCGGCGCGGGCCGCGCCGGTGGCGACGAGGGAGGACTGGACGACGGCGAGGTCGGCCAGGAGCTCCTCGGGCCGCGCGTAGGCGAGGTCGGCGTCGCGCCGGCGGGTGGCGGCGATGCGCTCGGCGACCACGAGGAGGACCTGGCGGTGGGTCTCGCCCGGGGAGTTCTCCGTGGCCTGGCGGGTCACCTCCGGGGAGAGCTGGCGCTGACGCTGCCAGAGCGCGCCGAGCTCGGCGCTCGGCCGGGCGAACCGGTCGTCCAGGGTCAGGCCGAGGCCCACCCGCCGGGTCACCTGCTCCAGGGCGGTGAGGATCCGGTCCGCCGACTGCGCGGCGGCCTGGCGGGTGATCGCCGCGGTGACGTTGGGGTTGCCGTCGCGGTCGCCGCCGATCCACGTGCCCAGGCGCACGAACGCCGGGGCGAGCGGCTCGGCCGCGCCGCGGCCCGAGCCGAGGAGCCAGTCGTCCAGGCGCCGGTAGACGGCCGGGAAGACGTCGAAGAGGGAGGTGTCGAAGACGGCGAGGGAGGTGCGCACCTCGTCCAGCGGGGAGGGGTTGGCCGGGCGCAGCTGGGCGGTGCGCCAGAGGTTGTCGACCTCGGCGAGCATGCGCCGCTCGTTCTCGTCCCGCGCACCGGGGCCCAGGCGTGGGTCGTCACGCTCGTCGAGGAGCTCGCCCAGGCGCCGCACGCTGCTGGCGACGGCGTTGCGGCGGGCCTCGGTGGGGTGGGCGGTGAGGACCGGGTGGAAGCGCAGCGCCGCGAGCCGGCGCCGGGCCTCGTCCTCGCCGACCTCGCCGGCGAGGTGGGCGTAGGCGGCGGCCACGGAGTCGGAGGGGCGCTGCTCGGCCAGCGGCACCTCGCCGTCGCGGGCCCGCAGCGTCCGGACGCGGTGCTGCTCCTCGGCGAGGTTGCTCAGGTGGAAGTAGCAGGTGAAGGCCCGGGCCACCTCCTCCGCGCGGCCGGGCGCGAGGGAGGCCACGAGCTCCTCGGCGGCGGTGAGGTCCGCGCCGGGCTGCTCCACCGCGCCGATGGCGAGCTCGCGCAGGCGCTCGACGTCCTCGTAGAGGCCGGGCGAGCCGTACTCGGTCAGCACCCGGCCGAGCATCCCGCCCAGGAGCCGGACGTCGTCGCGCATGACCTCGGGCACCTCGTGGCGGGCCGCCCCGCGGGAGTGCTCGTCGCTGCGTGGGTTCATGGTCCTGAAGGCTACCGAGGGCCGCCGGTGCCGCGCCGTGACCGGGGCGTGAGGTTTCCCTCACCCCGACATGACCATTCCTTAAGACGGCGTCGGGAGCAGGCCGGCACGGCGCCGAGGAGCGGGGGTCAGAGCTCCCAGGTCGCGCCGGGGACCGCGACCTCGACCGGGCCCGCGAAGGTGTCCTCGGCCTCGGCCCGCACGACGTCGGGGTCGGTCCAGGGCTGGAGGTGGGTCAGGACCAGGCGGCGGGCGCCGCCGGCGGTGGCCGCGGCGCCCGCCCGGCAGCCGGTCATGTGGACCCCGCGGACGGTGTCGCGGCCCTCCTGGAACGCGGCCTCGGACAGGAGCAGGTCCACGCCGGTGGCCAGCTCCACCACCCCTCGGCACGAGTCGGTGTCGCCCGTGTAGGCGAGCGAGACCTCCGCGGGCCCGCCCGGGACGCTGCCCGGTCCGGTCACCCGGATGCCGTAGGCGGGGACGGGGTGCTCGACCGGGAAGGACTCCACCCGCAGCGGCCCCACCTGCAGCGGCGTGGCCGGGTCGTGCTCGAGGAAGCGGAACTCCCCGGAGTAGGTCTCGCTCTCGGGGTCCCCGCCGACGCCACGGACCCGCTCGAGGGCGCCCGAGGGGGCGAGGACGGGCACGGGGGCCAGGACGCCGTCGGGGTGCCAGCGGCGGTAGACCTGCATGCCGATGAGGTCGACCATGTGGTCGGCGTGCAGGTGGGTGATCGCCACGAGGTCGACCTGGGCGGGGTCGACGTGGTTGAGCAGGGCGCCCATCGCGCCGGGGCCGAGGTCGAGGACCACGGACCAGGTGCGGACGGCGCCGTCGGGCCCCGGCCCCTCGGCCTGGACGAGGTAGCACGACGCCGGGGAGGCCGGCCCGGACATCGAGCCCGAGCTGCCGATGACCGTCAGCCTCACCGCGCGCCCTCCAGCTCGGCGGCACCCTGGACCGCCACGACCTCCGGGCCGAGGAAGCGCCGGGCGAGGCGCTGGAACGACCCGGTGTCCCCGGTCGCGAGGAACCGGTGCTCGGGCGGGCCCGACGCGGGGTCGCGCTCGAGGTCGTGCGCGACGAGGGTGCGGTAGACGTCCTTGGCGGTCTCCTCGGCCGAGGAGACGAGCGTGACGTCCTCCCCCATGACGTAGGAGATGACGCCGGTGAGCAGCGGGTAGTGGGTGCAGCCCAGGACGAGGGTGTCCACCCCGGCGGCGCGCACGGGGGCGAGGTACTCCTCGGCGGCGGCGAGGACCTCCGGGCCGGAGGTGATGCCGCGCTCGACGAACTCCACGAACCGTGGGGCGGCGGCCATCGTCAGGTCCAGGTGCGGGGCGGCGGCGAAGGCGTCGCGGTAGGCGCCGGAGTCGATGGTCGCCCGGGTGCCGATGACGCCGACGCGCCCGCTGCGGGTGGCGGCGACGGCGCGGCGCACCGCGGGCTGGATGACCTCGACGACCGGGACGCCGGCGTCGACGGTGTAGCGCTCCCGCGCGTCACGCAGGACGGCCGCCGAGGCGGAGTTGCAGGCGATGACGAGCATCTTCACGCCCGAGACGACCAGGCGGTCCATGACGTCCAGGGCGAGCGCCCGGACCTGGGCGATGGGCTTGGGCCCGTAGGGGGTGTTGGCGGTGTCGCCGATGTAGACGACGGACTCCCCCGGCAGCTGGTCGAGCACCGCGCGGGCGACGGTCAGTCCGCCCACCCCGGAGTCGAAGATGCCGATGGGTGCGTCGTCCATGGTGGGCGAGCCTACTTCGCGCGCCGGGCCCGCTCCATGGACTCGAGCAGTGACTCCTGCCACCACGTCAGGGCCGCGTACATCGTGGCCAGGGCGTCCGTCACGGGGTCGTGACCGTCGTCACCGTCGTCGCCGCCCGAGCGGGCGGACTGGGCGCGGTCGTAGACCTCCTCGGCGTCGTCGTCGTCCTCGATCCCCAGGCGCGAGGCCAGCACCAGACGCACGTCGGTCAGGGCGGCCAGCCACGCCCCCTCCTGCCCCGTGCGCACGACGGCGGCGCCGCCGGGCCGGGCGGGCCCGCGCAGCTCGCGCCAGACCGTCTCGAGCCGGGAGACCTTGGCCGAGCGCAGGCCGCCCTCGGTCAGGGCACGCAGCTCCGCGGCGAGCTCGGGGTCGTCGTGGCTCATCGGCGGCAGGAGCCGGGCGAGGGCCGGGTCGGCGGGGGCGTCGGGGGCCAGGTGCTCGGCGGGGGTGAAGTCCAGGGCGGCGAGGACGGCGTCGTCGGGGGTGAGGCGGGTGCCGCCGGCGGCGGGCAGCTCGCCGGCGCCGGTGCCCGTCCCGGCTCCCGAGCCGGTCTCTGCCAGGCGGGTGCCGAGGAGCTCGGCGGTGTCGGCCACGAGGCGGGCCAGGACCGTGCGCTCGGTCTCCGCGAGCTTCGAGGCGTGCCCACCGGGCACGGGGACGAAGGCGTGCACTAGGCCTCCTGGTCCAGGGTCGCCCACAGCCCGTAGGAGTGCATGGCCTGCACGTCGACCTCCATCTGCTCACGGTGACCGGTGGAGACCACGGCCCGGCCCTGGGTGTGGACCTCCATCATCAGCCGGTGCGCGCGGGGCTCGTCGTAGCCGAAGTAGGTGCGGAAGACGTACGTCACGTAGCTCATGAGGTTGACCGGGTCGTCCCAGACGATGGTCCGCCAAGGCTGGTCGGCCTCGACCTCCTCGGCCTCGTCCGTCTCCTCGGCACGCTGCTCCACGGGCAGGGCGAGGACCGGGACGGCGGGGGGTGGACTCACACCCCCCACTCTAGGCAGAGCGGCGGCCCACTACCGTGTGGCCATGAGGACCACGGCGAGCACGGCGCTGCTGACGGACATGTACGAGCTGACCATGATCGAGGGAGCGGTGCGCTCGGGGACCGCCGAGCGGCGAAGCGTCTTCGAGGTCTTCGCCCGTCGGCTGCCGGCGGGGCGCCGGTACGGCGTCGTCGCCGGGACCGCCCGCATCCTCGACGCGGTCGAGGCGTTCCGGTTCGGTCCGGCCGAGATCGACTACCTCGGGGCCGCGGGCGTCGTGAGCGGGGAGACGCTCGACCGGCTGGCGGGCTACCGCTTCGGCGGGGACATCACCGGCTACGCCGAGGGTGAGGTCTTCTTCCCCGGGTCACCGGTGCTCACGGTCGAGGGCACCTTCGCGGACGCCGTCGTGCTGGAGACGGTGATCCTGTCCATCCTCAACCACGACTGCGCCGTCGCGGCGGCCGCCTCCCGGATGACGGTGGCCGCCCACGGGCGACCCTGCCTGGAGATGGGCGCACGGCGCACGCACGAGGCGGCCGCGGTGGCCGCCGCCCGCGCCGCCGTCGTGGGCGGGTTCGCCGGGACGTCGGTCCTCGAGGCGGGCCGCTCCTACGGCATCCGCGCCATCGGGACGGCCGCGCACTCCTTCACCCTCCTCCACGACGACGAGGAGGCGGCCTTCGCCGCGCAGGTGGCGGCCCTCGGCCCGGGCACCACCCTGCTCGTGGACACCTACGACGTCCCCCGCGGCGTCGAGCGGGCGGTGGCGGCGGCGCGGGCGGCCGGCGGCGAGCTCGGCGCGGTGCGCCTGGACTCCGGCGACCTGGTGGCCCAGGCCTTCACCGTCCGCGAGCAGCTCGACGCGCTCGGTGCGACCTCGACCCGGATCACGGTGACCTCCGACCTGGACGAGTACGCCATCGCCGCGCTCGGGGCCGCACCGGTGGACTCCTACGGGGTCGGCACCAAGCTCGTCACCGGCTCGGGCCACCCCACGGCCGAGCTCGTGTACAAGATCGTCGTCCGGGAGGACGCCGAGGGCCGGATGGAGGAGGTCGCCAAGGCGTCGGCCTCGAAGACCTCGATGGGCGGGCACAAGGTGGCCGGCCGGGTGCTGGACGAGGCCGGCCGGGCCGTCGAGGAGCTCGTGGTCGCCACGTCCGACGTGGCCCGGGCGCGGACGGAGATCGAGCGGGCGGGCGCCCGGCCGCTGCAGGTACCGCTGGTGGTCGGCGGGGAGATCGTCGAGGAGCACCGCGGTCCGGGTGCCCTGGAGGCCGCCGCCCAGCGTCACCTCGCCTCACGGGCGGAGCTGCCGTACCAGGCCTGGCGCCTCAGCGAGGGCGAGCCGGCGATCCCGACCCGGCACGTCGACCTCGACCCGCGCGACGACGAGCGCCGCGCCCGCTGAGCGCGTGGACGGCCGGGCCGGCCGCGGGGGCCCCGTTGCCCGCCACCCCTCGCTCGTTCACCGGGGACGATCCGGCGGCTGTCACCCGTCGGAAGTGCCCCGACCCGGCAGATCGTCCCCGCTCGCCCGCACACGCTCGCCGCTTGTCCCGCCGCGCGCGGACCGCGCCCCCGATGACCCCCGCAGACGGCAGGAGGCCGCCCCCGGGTGGGGGCGGCCTCCTGCGGGACCGGGCGCTGAGGCCCGGACCGGCTCAGACGCGCGACTTGCCGCGCGAGATGACCGTCATGATGAGTGAGACCACAAGGAGGATCACGCCGATCCAGAGCAGGGCCTGACCGACAACCTCCGCGATGCCGAGTACCAACAGCACGACACCGACGATGATGAGAATGAGCCAGAGGGACATGGGGTTCCTCCCGATTCTGTGAACGACTCCCGCCCCCGGGGTTCGGGGACGTGCCGTGCACCTTCGATGGTCACAGCGTGGCACCGCCGGGTCACCCCCGCATCCCGAGACCGCACGTCAGCGCGGCGGGACCGTCAGCTCCGGCCGACGAACCACTTCCGCAGGAGGGCGATCCTGGCCTCGATCTCCTCGGTGCGGGCCAGGGCCACCTCCGGTCCGCCGCACTTGTTGCGCAGCTCGGTGTGGACGACACCGTGCGGGGTGCCCGACCGCCGCGACCACGCCGAGACGAGACCGGAGAGCTCCTTGCGGGCGGCGGCCCGGCGACGGTGGTCGTCGGCACCGGCGTTGTGCCGCCGCGTGGACTCGGCGGCCGACTGGCGCTGCTGCGCCCGGACCTGCTCGGCCTGGCGGGCCCGCAGCAGCGTGGTCACCTGCTCGGGCTCGAGCAGGCCCGGGATCCCCAGGTACTCCTGCTCCTCGACCGAGCCGACCTCGGCGCCGGTACCGAACTCCCCACCGTCGAAGAGCACCTTGTCGAACGACGCCTGTGAGCCCAGCGCCTCGAAACCGGGGAGCATGAGGGAGTCCGAGGCCTGCTCGGCCTGGTTCGCCCGGGCGACGAGGGCGTCCTCCGGGTTGTAGAAGGTGCCCTTCTCCTCGGCGGTGAGCACCCGGTCCAGGGCGTGGTCCCGCTCGACCTCGAGCTCGCCGGCCAGGCCGAGCAGGTGCGGGACCGAGGGCACGAACACCGATGCCGTCTCGCCCCGGCGACGGGCGCGGACGAACCGGCCCACGGCCTGGGCGAAGAAGAGCGGCGTCGAGGTGGCGGTGGCGTAGACCCCCACCGCCAGCCGCGGGACGTCCACCCCCTCGGAGACCATCCGCACCGCGACCATCCAGCGCTGCTCACCCTCGGAGAAGGCGTCGATGCGGGCCGAGGCCCCGTCGTCGTCGGACAGCACGGTCACCGCGGGCTCGCCCGTGATCTGCTCAAGCATCCGCGCGTAGGCGCGCGCCTTGGTCTGGTCGGTGGCGATGACGAGCCCGCCGGCGTCGGGCACCTGCCGGCGGACCTCGCTCAGCCGCTGGTCCGCCGCCGCGAGCACGGCGGGGACCCACTCCCCGGCCGGGTCGAGCGCCGTGCGCCACGCCTGGGCGGTGAAGTCCTTGGTCAGCGGCTCGCCCAGGGTCGCCGAGACCTCGTCGCCCGCCTTGGTCCGCCAGCGCATCTGGCCGGAGTAGGACAGGAAGATCACCGGGCGGACGACGCCGTCGCGCAGCGCGTCGCCGTAGCCGTAGGAGTAGTCCGGCCGGGAGCGGCGGATGCCGTCGGCGTCGCGCGCGTACTCCACGAACGGGATCGCCGCGGTGTCGGACCGGAACGGGGTTCCCGTCAGGGCGAGGCGCCGCCGGGCCGGCTCGAACGCCTCGAGGACGGCGTCGCCCCAGCTGAGCGCGTCGCCGCCGTGGTGGACCTCGTCGAGGATGACCAGGGTCGGCTCGGCGGTGGTGCGGGCCCGGTGCAGGGCGGGGTTGGCGGCCACCTGGGCGTAGGTCAGGGCCACGCCGTCGAAGGAGGCGCCGTGGCGTCCCTGGGCGTTGGTGAACGCGGGATCCAGGTGCACGCCGACCCGCGCGGCCGCGTCGGCCCACTGGGTCTTGAGGTGCTCGGTGGGGCAGACGACGGTCACCCGACGCACGGTCCCGGCCGCGATGAGCTCGGTGGCGATCCGCAGGGCGAACGTCGTCTTCCCGGCCCCGGGCGTGGCGACGGCGAGGAAGTCCCGCGGCTGACGCTCGAGGTACCGCGCCAGGGCGTCCGCCTGCCAGGCGCGCAGGCGCGAGGCCGTGCCCCAGGCCGCCCGCGCGGGGTAGGCGGGCGAGAGGCTCTCGGCCGCCGCCGTGGAGACGGCGGTCGGTCCGGCGGGGTGGCTCGGCGTCGAGCGGCGCGGGTGCTCCGCGCTCACTCCCCGCTTCCCGAGGAGGCGCCGTCCTTGCGGCCGCGCCCGAAGGGCCAGCCACGCCCCTTGCCGCCCTCGTCGCCGCCGGGGTTCATGCCCTCGAAGATCGCCTTGCACGTGGGGCACACCGGGTACTTGTTCGGGTCGCGCCCCGGCGTCCAGACCTTTCCGCACAGGGCGACCACCGGCTGGCCGGTGACGGCCGCGGCGGTGATCTTGTCCTTGCGGACGTAGTGGGCGTAGCGCTCGTCGTCCCCGGGCGAGACCTGCTCGCGCACCTCCTCGCGCTCGAGCACGCTCGTGCCGCCCGCGGGGGCGCTGGAGGGGGGTGCCGGCTGCTGCGGACCGGTGGGCCGGTCGGGGGTGGAGCTCATGGCACCCAGTCTAAGCACCGCCGCGGGTGCCACACCCGGGCGCCACGCTCGCGTGCCGACGGCGCAAGGGACCCAGGTCCCGACGTCGTCAGAGTCCCTGCCAGGACGGCTTGCCGGCGAAGACCTCGCGGTAGTAGCCGGCGAGCTGGAGGCGGGAGGCCGCGGCGTCGTCGACGAGCACGGTGGCCCGCGGGTGGTGCTGCATGATCGTGGCCGGCCACATCGCGCTGACGGGGCCCTCGACCAGGTGGTGCACTGCCTCGGCCTTGCCGGCGCCGGTGGCGACGAGGACGAGGTGGCGGGCGGACATGATCGTCGCCAGACCCTGGGTGAGGCAGTGCCGCGGGACGGCGTCGACGTCGCCGTCGAAGAAGCGGGCGTTGTCCCGCCGGGTCTGGGAGGTCAGGGTCTTGATGCGGGTGCGCGAGGCGAGGGAGGAGCCCGGCTCGTTGAAGGCGATGTGGCCGTCGCTGCCGATGCCGAGGAGCTGGAGGTCGACCCCGCCCGCGTCGGCGATGGCCGCCTCGTAGGCGGTGCACGCGGCGGGCAGGTCCTCGGCGTTGCCGTCGGGCCCCTGGACCGCGCCGTCCGGGAGGTCCACGCGCCCGGCGAACTCGCGCTCGATGACGTTGCGGTACCGCTCCGGGTGGTCGTCCGGCAGCCCGACGTACTCGTCGAGCATGAACGCCCGCACCCGGGCGAGGCTGAGGGCGCCGGCCTCGTACCGGCGGACGAGCTCGTCGTAGACGGCCAGGGGGCTGGAGCCCGTGGCCAGGCCGAGCACGGCGTCGGGACGGTCGGCGAGGAGGCTCTGGACCTCGTCGGCCACGAGCCGGGCGATGGCCGCCGCATCGGGCTGGATGACGACTTCCACGTCACTCTCCTGGTGCTCGGGGCGCGGGGCGCCGGGGACGCGGGGCGTCGCCGCCGCGCCGGTGAAGACGGGACGGGCAGGACCGGTGTGGTCCTGCCCGTCCCTCGCGCGTCAGCGCAGGGTCACTTGGCGACGGCCTTCTTCAGGGCCGAGCCGGCGGAGATCTTGACGCCGTAGCCGGCGGGGATCTGGATCTCCTCGCCGGTGCGGGGGTTGCGACCGGTGCGGGCGGCGCGCTCGACGCGCTCCACGCTCAGCAGACCGGTGACCTTGACGGCCTCCCCCTTGCCGAGGGAGTCCACCAGGACGTCCTGCAGCGCGGACAGGGCGGCGTCGGCCTGGGTCTTGGAGAGCGAGGCGCGCTCGGCGACGGCGGCGACGAGCTCGGTGCGGTTGACGGACATAGAAACCCTCTCATCGTTCGGAACGGGCACCCGTATCGGGTGCCGCTGCGCCCGACACTACGCACAGCCGGGCGCCGATGTCGTCCGCACACGCCACCTTTCCGCGTGTCTGCGCCGATCTGGCCCTCTGACGAGACCCTCGGTCCACCTCATCCGTCACATCTGTCACACAAGTCACACAGGCGTCGCACGCCGGGTGCCGTGCCGCCGTGCGCTCAGCCGCGAGCGCTGCCGGGACCCATCGCGGAGCGCCGCCACGCCTCCCGCTCGTCCCGCGCCGGTCGCGGGGCGTAGCCGCCGTCGCCGCGGTCGGCGAGCTCGGGGTCGTCGCCCTGCTGCCCGCCCACCTCCTCGGTCGTGGTGCGGAGCAGGTTCATCGCCGCGTCGGCCCGCACGATCGACTCGAGCATCAGCTCGGCGCCCTCCACCATGCCGGGGGTCGGTGCGAACACCCCGCCGTGGAGGTGCGCGTCCACGCACGGCACCATGACCGTCTCCCGCACGGGATGCATCTGCAGGGCGCTGAGGACGCCGCGCAGCGCCTCGGCGCCGCGGATCCCGGCGGTCATCCCCGACCCGTACGAGACGATGCCGGCGGGCTTGAACGCCCACTCCTGCACGAGGAAGTCGAGGGCGTTCTTCAGCAGGGCCGGGTACCCGCGGTTGTACTCCGGCATGACGAAGACGAAGGCGTCCTGGCTCTCGACGCGCTCGGACCAGCGCAGGGTGTGCGGGTGCGTGTAGCGCCGGTAGCGCGGCAGGAACGGCTCGTCGAACAGGGGCAGGGCGACCTGCTGGAGGTCGATCTCGTCCACCTCGAAGGCGCGGCAGTGGCGGGCCCGCTCCGCGACCCAGGCGGCGATCGGGCTGCCCGTGCGGTTCGGGCTCGTGGACGCCGAGACGATGGCGAGTCGGATCACGGCTACTCCTCCGCCGTTGGGTCGAACCGGACGTTCCGGCACACTACCGGCGCCTCGCCGCGTCGGACCGGGACCGGGGTCCCGCCCGCCGCTCCGGTGCGAGCGGTAGCCGCCCCGGCCGGGTCCCGTCCGGCACGCCCTCCCCCGCGGCCCGGCACGCACGGGCACGTGATCGGGGGCAGGATGGACGCCGGACACCGACGAGAGGGGAAGCGGACATGGAGGAACGGGTGCTGGGCGCGACGGGGCGCGAGGTCTCGGTGGTGGGCCTGGGGACCTGGCAGCTGGGCGCGGACTGGGGCGAGGTGGACGAGTCCCAGGCCCGCGGTGTGCTCGAGGCGGCCGTCGACGCCGGGGTGACGTTCTTCGACACCGCCGACGTCTACGGCGACGGGCGCAGCGAGTCGATCATCGGCGCCTTCCTGCGCGCCCACGCCGGGCCGGCGGTCACCGTCGCGACGAAGATGGGCCGGCGGGTCGAGCAGGTGCCCGAGAACTACCACCTCGAGGCGTTCCGGGCCTGGACCGACCGGTCGCGGGAGAACCTCGAGGTCGCGCGGCTCGACCTGGTCCAGCTGCACTGCCCCCCCACCGTGGTCCACGGCGACGACGCCGTCTTCGAGGCGCTCGAGACCCTCGTGGACGAGGGCCGGATCGCGGCCTACGGCGTCAGTGTCGAGACGTGCGACGAGGCCCTGGCCGCCATGGAGCACCCGGGTCTGGCGAGCGTGCAGATCATCCTCAACGCCTTCCGACGCAAGCCGCTCGAGCGGGTGCTGCCCACCGCCGCGGAGAAGGGCGTGGGGATCATCGCGCGGGTGCCGCTGGCCTCGGGGCTGCTGTCCGGGCGCTACACCCACGACACGGTCTTCGCCCCGCGCGACCACCGCACCTACAACCGCCACGGGGAGAGCTTCGACGTCGGCGAGACCTTCTCGGGCGTCGACTACGACACGGGCGTGGACGCCGCGAAGGACTTCAGCGCCCTGGCCGCCGAGCTCGGTCCGGCGGGCGCCACCCCGGCCCAGGTCGCGCTGCGGTGGATCGTCCAGCAGCCGGGCGTGACCACGGTGATCCCGGGGGCGCGCAACGCCGAGCAGGCGCGGGCCAACGCCGCCGCGGGCGAGCTGCCCGAGCTCTCCGAGGAGCTGCTCGTCGCTGTCGAGCGCCTCTACGACGAGCGGATCCGGGCGCAGGTGCACCACCGCTGGTGACATCAGCAGGGCCCGGGCCCGTCAGGCCGCACGGCGGGACGGGCCCGGGCCCGTCCCGCCGGCCCGACAGGTGATGCCTACCGGCAGGTGATGCCTACGGGACGAAGGTGATGACCGACCCGGTCGGCGGTCCGAAGCCGAAGCCCACGGCGGCGTAGAGCGCACCGTCGTGGTACTCGACGGCGTTTGGTCCGCCGACGGCGAGGACCTCGACCGGGGTGTCGCCGTCCGCCATCGAGATGCGGCCACCGAACAGCTCGGTCACATATATCGTGCCGTCGGGGGCCACGGCGAGGTCCGTGGCGCCGAGGAACCCCGTGGCCACGAGCTCCACGTCGCCGGTGGCCGGGTCCACCCGGAACACGGAACCGTTCGCGCCCAGCGCGTCGCTCTCCGGTCCGCCCGGCAGGGAGGTGACGTAGAGCATGCCGTCCGGACCGACCTCGACGTCGGTGGGGACCGGCTCGAGGTTGAGTGTTGCGCCCTCGGCGCAGCTGATGTCGGCGCCGAAGTCCGCCATGGCCACGTCGATCACCGTCTGGTCCACCGTGAGGGCAATCGGTGGAAGGACGGCGAGTGTCTCGACCCCGCCGTTGGGACGGACGCGCAGCAGGTCGTTGCCACCGGCGTCGGCGACCACCCGGCTGCCGTCGTCGAGGATGGTCACGGAGTAGACGTTGGAGTCCAGGCCCCCGTCGTAGGGGAGGAGGAACTCCGGCACCGTGCAGCCCTCAGGGAGGCCGACGAGGCCGTAGGTGTTGCCCTGGTCGGGGTTGTGGTTGTCCTCGTACGTCCCGAGGTCGGCGAGCAGCCTGGTGCGGCCGTTGGGCAGGA
Source organism: Georgenia sp. M64 (assembly GCF_038049925.1). Taxonomy (NCBI): domain Bacteria; kingdom Bacillati; phylum Actinomycetota; class Actinomycetes; order Allobogoriellales; family Allobogoriellaceae; genus Georgenia; species Georgenia sp. M64. The sequence continues at coordinate 985,576 of NZ_CP145809.1, read as the reverse complement.
GCCGGTAGACGAAGCCGTCCGTGGTGCCCATGCCACCGCCCGACTCGAGGTAGGTGAGCGTGCCGCGACCGCGAGCGTCGACCCCGGTGATGAGCATGCCCGCCGCCGGGTGGGCGAGGTCGACGATCTCACCCGAGCTGACCTCGGAGAGCGCCCCGCCGAACATCTGAGCGACGTAGATCGACCCGTCGGAGCCGACCGACAGCCCGCTCGGTCCGGCCAGGCCCGAGACGATCGTGTCGTAGTGGGCGTCGCCCGTCGCCGGTGCCACCGCGACGCCCGCCATGACGAGCCCACCGGCAAGTGCGATGCCGGTCCGTGCTGCCTTCCACCCCATCGTGGTCCTCCTTGAGGAGCGGCACCCCGTCGGTACCGGACAGTCCGGGACCTTAGGCCCTTGTCCCGGCGGCGGTAAGGGGGCTGAGGATGATTTCCGGGGTGATCTCGCGCGCTCCCCCGTTCTCACCCTTGCCGCCGGACGTGCGACAGAGTGCGGCGGTCAGCGCAGGTGCCGCGCCACCACGGCGACCAGGTCCTCGACGTCCTCCTCGGTGGAGTCGAACGACGCGACCGCCCGCACGGTCGCCGCGTCCCAGGCGAGGACCGGCGCCTCGGCGACCAGCCCGGGCAGCACGCCCGGGTCGACCGCGAAGAAGACGGCGTTGGCCTCGACGGGGTGGCGCAGCGCGACGCCGAGGTCGCCCAGCCGCGCGGCGAGGTGGTCGGCGACGGCGTTGGCATGGCGGGCCCCCGTCAGCCACAGGTCGTCGGTGAGCAGGGCGAGGAGCTGGGCGGAGACGAACCGCATCTTCGAGGCCAGCTGGGTGGACGCCTTGCGGAGCCGGTCCACCGGCTCCGCAAGGGCGGGGTCCAGGACGAGGACGGCGTCGCCGAACATGGCACCGTTCTTGGTGGCCCCGAGGGAGACGACGTCCGCCCCGGCGCAGGCCTCGGCGAGCCCCACGCGGTGGCGGGCGGCGGCGTTGGCCAGCCGGGCGCCGTCGACGTGGAGCCGGGCCCCCCGGTCGCGGGCGAACACGGTGACGGCGGCGAGCTCGTCGCCGGTGTAGACCGTGCCCAGCTCGGTGCTCTGAGCCAGGCTCACGGCCGCCGGCCGGGCGTGGTGGACGGTCCCGTCGTAGGCGTCGAAGGCCGGCGCGAGGGTGGCCGGCGTCGCCTTGCCGCTGGTGTGCGTGACGGTGACGATCCGGGTCCCGCCGACCAGCTGGGGCGCCGTGGACTCGTCGGTGACCATGTGGGAGACCTCGGTGGCCACGGCGGCGTCCCACCGCTGGAGCATCGCCTGCAGGGCGACGACGTTCGCGCCGGTGCCGTTGAAGACGGGGAAGATCCGCGCGTCGGGCCCGAAGACCTCGCTCACCCTCTCGCCGAGTGCCGCGGTGGTCCGGTCCCCGCCGTACGAGGGTTCGTGGCCCTCGCCCGCCGCCGCGATGGCGGCCAGGACGGCCGGGTGGACGCCGGAGGCGTTGTCGGAGGTGAAGCCGCGGGAGGTCATGGGCCGATTCTCCCGCGGGCGGCGTAACCCGCCGGACATCTCCACCACCTAAGTTGCCCGCATGGCAGCGACGACGCCTGGCGGGCCCGTCCCTAGGGTTGGGCCATGAACGCACCGGTGGCACCCGGCACCGCCCGGGTCGACCCCTTCATCGGCACCGAGGTCACCGACCTGCCCCACCGCACCGGGCTGGCGGCGCGCTGGTGGTCGCCCAAGCCGCAGATCGGCAACACCCACCCGGGCGCGACCTACCCGCTCGGGATGGTCTCCGCGTGCGCCTACTCCGGTGCGTACCCCACCGGGTACGGGCGCTACGACCTCAGCACCGAGGGCGTGCCGGCGCCGATGCACGAGCGTCAGCTCGCCTCGGGCGTGACCCACTTCCAGCAGTCGGGCACGGGAGCGATCCGCAAGTACTACAACTACTTCCGCGTCACCCCCATGGTCGAGCCCCTGGACGCCCTGGGCACGCTGTGGGAGATCGAGGACGAGGAGGCCGAGCCGGGCTGGTACAGCGCCACGCTGTCCACGGGGATCCGGTGCGAGGTGACGGTGGGGCCGAAGAGCGCCGTGCACCGGTACACGTTCCCGCGCCACCCCGACGCGCGGCTCGTCGTCGACCTCTCCCTCGGCGGTCTGGCCATCCCGTTCGGGGCGACCGTGCCGCTGCGGGCGTACCTGCAGAGCGTGGGGCCGGGGATGGCGCAGGGGCAGATCGTCGTTGAGGGCGCACCCCTGGCCGTGCACCTGGAGTGCGACACCGACTGGCGCCAGCTGCTCTGGTACGACCGGCGGCTCATGCCCGGCGGGACCCGGCTGGACTTCGACGCCATCCGCCCCACCACCCTGCGCTCCTTCGGGCTCATGTGGGCCGGGCCGGCCGAGGCGGGACAGAGCGTGGAGCTGCGCATGGGCTTCTCCCTGCGCGGGCCCGAGCAGGCGAGGGAGAACCTGTACCGCGACTGCGGTCCGGCCCGCTCGAGCTTCACCTCCCGGCGAGCGGCGACGGCGAGGACCTGGGACGAGCACCTCGACCTCGTCGAGGTCGAGACCTCCTCCCCCGAGCGCCGGACCGTCTTCTCCACCGCCCTCTACCACTCCCTCGTCAAGCCCTCCTTCGCGCCGGCCGAGAGCCCCTTCTGGCCCGGGGACGGGCCGTTCGCCTTCGACATCTCCACGATGTGGGACATCTACCGCACCCAGCTGCCGCTGCTGACGACGCTGCTGCCGCACCGGGCCGTCGAGCTCGCCCGCGCCCTGCTGACCATCTGCGAGGAGGAGGGCAACCTCCCCGTCGGCTACCGCATGGCCCGCGGGGCCGACCGGTTCTCCCGGCAGGGCAGCGCGCTCGCGCACACCTTCCTCGCGGACCTGTGCCAGGCCGGGCTGCCGCTGGACTGGGACTGGGCCCTGGTCCACATGCACAACGACCTTCGCCGCACCTACGGCGAGGAGTACCTCCTGCGCGGGGTGGCCCACCCCATCAGCCACACCCTCGACCTGGCGTTCGGGTACTGGTGCACGGCGAAGGTGGCCGCCCACGTCGGCGACCGGACGCTCGCGGCCCAGTTCGACCGCCTCGCCGGCGGGTGGGCCGCGGCCTACGACCCCGCGACCGGTCTGCTGCGTGACTCCACCTTCTACGAGGGCGGGCCGTGGAACTACTCCTTCCGGCTGCTGCACGACATGGCCGCCCGGATCGGGCTCGCCGGGGGCGACGAGAGGTTCGTCGGCATGCTCGACACCTTCTTCGGCTACGGCGCTGCCCCCGTGCGGCTGCCGGGCCTGGCCCCGACGACGGCGGAGCTCGCCGAGGGCTACGCGCTCGGCCGGTTCGAGGGGCTCAACAACGAGCCGGACATGGACGCGCCGTGGGCCTACCACTACGCCGGCCGCCCGGACCGCACCGCCGAGGTCGTCCACGCCGTGGTCAACCAGCAGTTCGGCACCGGCCGGGGCGGCCTGCCGGGCAACGACGACTCCGGCGGGCTGAGCTCGTGGTACGTCTGGGCCTCGCTCGGGCTCTTCCCCGTGGCGGGTCAGCACCTCTTCCTCGTCAACGCCCCGTCCTTCCCCCGCGCGCGCCTGGCCGTCCCCGGCGGGTCCTTCGAGATCACGACGACCGGGTTCGTCGAGCCGGAGCCCGGCGGTCGTGCACAATACGTCCGCGCCGCCACGCTGAACGGCGAGCCCCTGGAGCGCACCTGGCTCGGCGGCGACGAGGTCCACCACGGTGGCCACCTCGCCCTCGAGCTCGGTGACACCCCCACCGGGTGGGGCAACGACGGTCGACCGCCGTCGGCCTCCACCCGCCCCGTCCCCCGACCGGAGGTTCCATGACCGAGCGACCCGACCGCCGCCTCGTGATCGTCGTGCGCGCCGACCCGGTGATCTGTGGCCACTCCGGCGAGGCGCGCAACCTCGCCGAGGCGGCGCTGACGCGAGGCTTCGACGAGGTCCGGATCCTCACCTGGCCGCTGGAGCGGCTCGAGGCCACCGGCCTGCCCCTCAAGCCCCTCGACGGGGTCCTGCCCTACAGCCCCGGGATCGTCGTCGAGCGCCCCGCCCCGGTCGGGGACTACAAGGTCCCCGACGGGCGCTACCTCGCCGGCCTGACCGGCCGCCTCGTCGAGCTCTTCACCGACGGCGTGCCCACCGTGTGCCTGTCCCTCTACCTCAGCCCGCACACCGTCGCCGTCGCCGACGCCGTCCGGGTCGCCAGGGACACCGGCCTTCCGGTGGAGGTCACCACCATCGCCGAGGCGGTCGGCTCCGACGTCACCAACGTCGTGCGCGCCTGCGTGGAGGAGGACCGGTTCGGGGCCGCCGCCCACGTCCTGTCGTCCTACCTCGCCCAGGACCACTGCGTGGCCGTGTCGGCGTACACCCGCGACCTCATCGTCGCCGAGGCCGCCGCGATCGACGCCCGTCACGGCACCGACTACGCGCGGCGGTGCCGCGAGCGCATCGGCATCTCCTACCCGGCGATCGACACCAGCGCCTACCTCGACCTGGCGGACGCCGAGGTCGAGGCGGTCCTGGCCCGTCGGGGGCTGCGCCGGGACGGCTACGTCCTCTTCCTCTCCCGGCTCAGCCGCGCCAAGGGCGTCGACGACCTCATCGCCGGGTTCGCCGCGAGCGACGGCGCAGCGGGGCTGCGCCTCGTCGTCGCCGGCCGTGGGCCGGAGGCGGAGGAGCTGCGGGCGGTCGCGGCGGCGTCGCCGGCGGCCGGTCGGATCGTCTTCCTCGACGACGTCGACGACGCCGAGAAGCCCGCCCTCATGGCCGGCTGCGCGGCGTACGTCCTGCCGAGCAAGCCGCTGCCGGAGTTCGTGGAGACCTTCGGCATCGCCCTGGTGGAGAAGATGCTCGCCGGCGGCGGCCCGGTGGTCACGACGGAGACGGGCGGGATCGGCGAGGCCGTGGGCGACCACGCCCTCATCGTGCCGGTGGACGACCCGGGCGCGATCGCCGCGGCCCTGGACCGGGTGGCCGCCATGCCGGCGCAGGAGCGGGCCCGGCGCGAGCGCGAGGCCCGTGCCCACGCCCTGCAGTTCGACCGCGGCGCGGTCTTCGACGCGCTGTTCGCCCGGCTCCAGCCGGTCCCGGCCGCACCCGCCGCGGCGCCGGTTCCCTAGGCCCGGCCCCATGGGAGGCCCGCCCCCACGGGAGGCTCGCCACCCACGACCACGCGGGGCTCGATCCCGCGGGAGGCCCGCCCCCACGACGACGAGAGGCCGCCCCGGTGGGGCGGCCTCTCGTTCTTGGGGTGATCAGCGACGGCTGCCGGGCAGCCACCGTTGGTGGAGATGGCGGGAATCGAACCCGCGTCCGACGGCGTGGAACCAGGGCTTCTCCGGGTGCAGTCTGCTGACGATTTTCTCGGCCCCAGCGATCTCGCAGACAAGTCGCTGACAGGCCCAGTCATCTGAGTGTTCCCGCAGCCCCGATGACGAGGACTACGAGCAGTGGCTCTCTAGATGACGCCAGGAACCGGGACGAGAGCTAGCCCGGGCTGACGGAGTCGCTACTCGCTCAGGCGGCGAGGGCGAACTCGGTGCGCTTGGAATCGGCACCTATTGGTTTGCAGAGAGCGTTGACGAGATGACTCTGCATCCTCGACCCGCTTCTCCTGGAACGACGACCATCGTCGAAACCGATCATCCCCCTGTTGAGTTGTCACCGCCGCGGCCCTGACGGGTCGTGCCGGCGTCCTCCATGCTACGTGGTCAACCACCCGTGCTGCACGTTCATTCCCGGCCGGGGGCACCGAGCTCGGCGTCGACGATCCGCTTGACCTCGCCGAGGAGCTCGACGGCGCGCAGGGACTGCGCCTGCGGGACGCCGGAGAGGTCCATCTGGAAGATCTGACGGTCGTGCCCCAGCGACCGGTGCAGGGTCAGGACCCGCTCGGCCACGCTCGGCGCGGACCCGACGAAGAACGCCCCGTGCCCGCTCGCCTGCGCCTCGTAGGAGATGCGGTTGGGGATGGCGAAGCCGCGCTCGTGGGCGATGGTGGTGGCCGTGCGCAGGTAGTACGGGTAGAAGAAGTCCAGCGCCTCGCGGTCGTCGTCGGCGAGGAAGCCGTGGACGGACACCGCCACGGAGCGGCGCTCCTCGGGGTGGCCGGCCTCGGCGTGCGCCTGGCGGTAGAGGTCGACCAGCGGGGCGAACCGGCGGGGCTCCCCGCCGATGATCGCGTAGTTGACCGGCAGGCCGAGCCGGCCGGTGCGCACCGACGACGCCGGGGACCCGCCGGTCGCGACGGCGATGCGCAGGTGCTCGCCGAGGCCACGCTTCGCCGTCGGGCGCGGCAGGATCTGCGCCTGCTGCAGCGGCGGGCGGCACCGGCCCGACCACGTCACCGGGTTGCCGGCGTCGAGGGTGAGGAGCAGGTCGAGCTTCTCGGCGAAGAGCTCGTCGTAGTCCTCCAGGTTCGCCCCGAACAGCGGGAAGGACTCGATGAACGAGCCGCGCCCGGCGAGGAGCTCCACCCGGCCGCCCGAGTACTGGTCCATGGTGGCGAACTGCTGGTAGACCCGGACCGGGTCCTCGGTGGACAGCACGGTGACGGCGGAGCCGACGTGGATGCGCTCGGTCTGCGCCAGCGCGGCGGCGATGACGGTCGACGGCGCGGAGATGGCGTAGTCGGGCCGGTGGTGCTCACCGATGCCGGCGTAGTCCAGGCCGACCTGCTCGGCCAGGCGCACGCGCTCGAGGACGTCGCGAAGACGCTGCCCGACCGGGGCGGCGTCGGGGCCGGTGCCGAGGTCACCGAAGGTGTAGAGGCCGAGTTCCATGTCCGTGCCAACACCGGGATCGCCGCACTATTCCAGCCGCGGCTCATGGTGTGTCCATCTGTGGTGCGTGCCTCATCCGTCCGTGACGTCTGGCGCACGCCCGGGACCGGCGCCGGGTGGTCGCCCTAGTCGTGGCGGCGCAGGCTCATGGCCTTCTGCGCCTCGCGCTCGTCCTGCTTCTCCCGCAGGGTCTGGCGCTTGTCCCACTCCTGCTTGCCGCGGGCGAGGGCGATCTCGACCTTGGCGCGGCCCTTGGTGAAGTACAGCTCGAGCGGGACGATCGTGTGCCCCTTCTCCCGGGACCTCACCGCGAGCTTCTCGATCTCCTCCTTGTGCAGGAGCAGCTTGCGCTTGCGCCGGGGACCGTGGTTGGTCCACGACCCCTGGGCGTACTCGGGGATGTGCACCCCGTGGAGCCAGGCCTCGCCGCGGTCGATCTCGACCCAGCCGTCCACCAGGGACGCCCGGCCCATCCGCAGCGCCTTGACCTCGGTGCCGGTCAGCGACAGGCCCGCCTCGAAGGTGTCGTCGATGTGGTAGTCGTGGCGGGCCTTCTTGTTGCGCGCGACGACCTTCTTCGCGTCCGCGTCGGCCTTGGCCCGCTCCGCCTGGGCCGGCTTCCTCGGTGCCGGGGCCTTCGTGCCAGCCACTGGTCCTACCTCCGTCTGCTCCGGCCGCGCGGCGCGCGGCCCGGCGCCTGTGCGGCGCCGACCTCCCAGCCTAGGTCAGCAGGCCGGGCCCGCACGAACCCTTTCCGCCGTCGGCGGAGCGCGCGGGTCCCCGCCCGGGCACGGGTCCGGACAGGGTGTCCCGCGGCGCCGTCGTCATCGAGGGGCGGTCAGAACCCGGGCAGCGCCATCGGGTCGATGGTGGCGCCGTTGCGCCACACCTCGAAGTGGACGTGGCAGCCGGTGACGTTGCCGGTGGCGCCGGTGCGGCCGATCGCCTGGCCCTGGCCCACCCGCTGGCCGGGGCTCACGGCGAAGGCGGAGAGGTGGTTGTAGACGGTGATGTACGAGCTGCCGCCGATGATCCCGTGGTTGATGATCACCTGGTTGCCGCTCGTGCCGGTCTGCCACGGCGGCTTGGTCGAGACGACGGTGCCGTCGGCGGCGGAGACCTGGACGTTGCCGCACGCCGAGCGCAGGTCGACGCCGTTGTGCATGTACCAGCCGCCGGTGATCGGGTAGACCCGGTACCCGTAGGCGGAGGTGACGTACAGCGGCCGCACGGGCGGGACGAGGGCGGCCGACGGCGCGGCGGGCGCGGGAGCCGGCGCCGGAGCAGGGGCGGGCGCGGGTGCGGGCGCCGGCGCTGGCCGGCCGGCCTCGGCCGCGGCCCGGCGGGCCGCCTCGGCCTGGCGGGCCGCCTCCTGGGCGAGCCGCAGCTGCCGGGCCTCCTCGGCCTTGCGGGCCTCCTCGGCCCGGCGCGCCTCCTCCGCCTTGCGCGCCTCCTCCGCCCTGCGGTTCTCCTCGTCGATCCGGGCGATCTCCCGGGCGAGCTCGGCGTTGGACTCCTCGAGCTCGGCGATCTGGCCGGTGTGCTCGACCTTCTTCTCCTCGAGCTGCTCGGCCAGGTCGGTCATCTCGGCCTGGATCTGCTCGATCTCGGCCTTGCGCTCCTTGGCCTCCGCCCGGGCCTCGTCGGCGGCGACGACGGCCTCGTCCGCCTCGACCTTGAGCTCGGCGATGCGCTCGGTGACCGCGGCCTGGCGCTGGCGCTGGTTGCGGGTCACGGCGCTGGCCGTCTCGAGCTCGTCGAGGACCTGCGTCTGGGCGCGCACCGCCGTCTCCCGGACGGCGTAGCTCTGGAGGAAGTCCTCGGTGGAGGACGCGTCGAGGACCACCTCGAGGGAGCTGACGGCGTGGTCGCCGCGGTAGGTGCTGCGAGCCAGCTCGCCCATCGCCGAGCGGGTCGAGTCGATCCGCTCCGCGCTGTCGGCGATCGCCGTCTCGATCGTGACGATCTCCGCCTGCGCCAGCTCCAGGCGCCCGGCGACCTGCTCCTGCTTGCGCTCGGCGGCGGCCAGGGCCTCCTGCGCGGCGGCCAGTTCCTCCTGGGCCTCCGGAAGGCGGTTCTTGGCGTCCTCGAGCGCGAGGTAGGTCTCGGCCAGGTTGGTCTCGACACCCTCGAGGGAGGACTCCAGGCGCTCGCGCTCGGCCTCGTTCTCCTGCTGCTCGCGCACGAGGTCGTCGCGGCTGTCGGCCTGCGCGGCGGTGCCGCCCAGGGCGAGCGCGACGACGGTCAGGAGCGCGGCGCCGAGCCGCACGGAGCGGCGGGCGCGCCCGGTTCCCCAGCTGTGCATGAGCGTCTCCCCCTCAGACCTTCGTGTACCGGCCGAGCGTGACGACCGAGCTGATGCCGGCCAGCGCGATCGCCGCCAGGACCAGCAGCGGCGCGATGGCCAGGACGTCCGCCGTGCCGACGAACTGCACCCACGGCGTCGAGCCGGCCAGCCAGTCCTCCACGAGGTAGCGCACCCCGAGGAACAGCCCGCCGACGGCGAGGACGGCGCCGACCAGCGCGGCGATGGCGCCCTCGAGCATGAAGGGCAGCTGGATGAACAGGTTCGAGGCGCCGACCAGGCGCATGATGCCCGTCTCGCGCCGGCGCGACATCGCCGAGAGCCGGATCGTGGTGGTGATGAGCAGGACGGCGGTGACGATCATGACGCTGGCCAGGCCCACCGAGAGCAGGGTGGCGCGGTTGAGGACGAGGAAGAGCGGCTCGAGCTGCTCGCGCTGGTCGACGACGACCTCGACGCCGGCCCGGCCCTCGAGCTCGTCGGCGACGATCTGGTACTGCTCGGGGTCGACGAGCTTGACCCGGTAGCTGACCTGCATCTGCTCGACCGTGAGCGACTGCGCCCACACGGTGTCGGCCATCTGCTCCTGGAAGGCCTCGTACGCCTCGTCCTTGGTCTCGAGGTAGACCTCGTCGACGTAGGGGCTCAGCGCCTCGGACTCCAGCAGGGTGCCGATCTCGCCGATCTGGTCCTCGGTGGCCTCCCCCGCCGCGCAGCCCGGCTCCGGCGAGCCGGCCGGGCACATGAAGGCCGAGACCTCGACCTTGTCGTACCAGTCGTTCTTGAGGTTGCCCACCTGGGTCTGCAGCAGCGCCGCGGCCCCGACGAACATGAGCGAGACGAACGTGACCAGGGCGACCGAGACGGTCATCGCGAGGTTCCGGGAGAGTCCCTGGAAGGTCTGGGACAGCACGAAGCGCAGTCTCACGGCCCTACCTCCCCGCCCCGTAGACGCCGCGGGACTGGTCACGGACCATGACGCCGTCGGCGAGCTCGACCACGCGCTTGCGCATCTGGTCGACGATCTCGTCGTCGTGGGTGGCCATGACGATGGTGGTGCCGGTGCGGTTGATGCGGTCGAGCAGGCGCATGATGCCGATCGAGGTGGTGGGGTCGAGGTTGCCGGTGGGCTCGTCGGCGAGGAGCACCTGGGGGCGGTTGACCATGGCGCGGGCGATGGCCACGCGCTGCTGCTCGCCGCCCGAGAGCTCGTGCGGGAGCCGCTTCTCCTTGCCCGCCAGGCCGACGAGGTCGAGGGTCTCCGGCACGGTGGTGAGGATGTGGTGGCGGGGCTTGCCGATCACCTGCAGGGCGATCGCGACGTTGTCGAAGACGTTCTTGTTCGGCAGGAGGCGGAAGTCCTGGAAGACCGTGCCGATGCGGCGGCGCAGGTGCGGGACCTTCCACCGCGAGACCTGGGACAGGTCGCGGCCGAGGGCGTGGATCTGCCCCGACGTCGGGCGCTCCTCGCGCAGGACCAGGCGCAGGAAGGTCGACTTGCCCGAGCCGGAGGACCCGACGAGGAAGACGAACTCGCCGCGCTCGACCTCCATGGAGATCTGGTCCAGGGCAGGGCGGGCCCCGCGCGCGTAGACCTTGGAGACGTTCTCGAATCTGATCACGACAGCTCGTGGCCAGTCTCGACAGTGGGGAAGTACAGCTCTGGCCGCTACCGAGAGTAGGCAGCGGCGCCCGGGCGCCCGGACCGACACGCCGCACGGCCGCGCCGGAAAGCGGCCGGCGGCGTACCGCGCGGGACGTCGGGCCGGCGCGGGGCGCGGGGCGCGGGACGTCGGGCCGGCGCGCGGCGCGGGGACGTCGGGCCGGCGCGGGGTCGAACGCGTCGGCCGCACCGCGTGGGCGCAGCGGGGCGGGGCGCCGGGCGCGCCCCGTGGTCAGCTCTGCTCGGCCGCGTTCTGCGTGTTCTTGCGCCAGCGGATCCCGGCGTCGATGAAGTCGTCGATCTCGCCGTCGAAGACCGCGCCGGGGTTGCCCGACTCGTGCTCGGTGCGCAGGTCCTTGACCATCTGGTAGGGCTGGAGGACGTAGGAGCGCATCTGGTCGCCCCACGAGGCCTTGACGTCGCCGGCCATGGCCTTCTTCGCGGCGCTCTCCTCCTCCTGGCGGCGCAGGAGCAGGCGGGACTGCAGCACGCGCAGGGCCGCGGCGCGGTTCTGGATCTGCGACTTCTCGTTCTGCATCGACACCACGATGCCGGTGGGGATGTGCGTCATGCGCACCGCGGAGTCCGTGGTGTTGACGGACTGCCCGCCGGGTCCGGAGGAGCGGAAGACGTCGACCTTGATCTCGTTCTCGGGGATCTCGACGCTGTCGGTCTGCTCGATGAGCGGGATGACCTCGACGGCGGCGAAGGAGGTCTGGCGCCGGCCCTGGTTGTCGAACGGGGAGATCCGCACGAGCCGGTGCGTGCCGGCCTCCACGGACAGGGTGCCGAACGCGTAGGGCGCCTTGACCTCGAAGGTGGCGGACTTCAGCCCCGCCTCCTCGGCGTAGGAGGTGTCGAGGACCTGGGTGGGGTAACCGTGCCGCTCGGCCCAGCGCAGGTACATCCGCAGGAGCATCTCGGCGAAGTCGGCGGCATCGACGCCGCCGGCGCCGGAGCGGATGGTCACGACCGCCTCGCGCTGGTCGTACTCGCCGGAGAGCAGGGTGCGGGCCTCGAGGTCGGCCAGGGACTTGCGGATGGCGGTGAGCTCGGCCTCGGCGTCGTCCATGAAGGCGTCGGCGTCGGCGCCGCTCTCCTCCTGGCCGAGCTGGACGAGGGCCTCGAGGTCGTCGATGCGCTCGCCCATCTTCTCCACGCGGTCGAGCTCGGCCTGCGTGTGGGAGAGCTGGGACGTCACGGCCTGCCCGGCCTCGGGGTTGTCCCACAGGTCCGGCGCGGCGGCCTTCTCGGAGAGCTCGGCGATCGAGGCGCGCAGGGCGTCCGGGTCCGTCACGGCAGCGATGGACTCGTAGGTGCTGCGGAGCTGGTTGATCTCGGAGGAGAAGTCGGTGGCCACGATCTTCAAGGTTACGCGATGCCGGGCGCGCACTCGCCGCGTGGCGACGGGCCCGCCGAGCCCGCCTCGTCAGCCGCTCAGCAACTCGCGGCCGACCCAGGACGTTCCGGGTCCACTCAGTGGCTCCCGCCCGACCCAGGACCTTCCGGGTTCACTCGGTAGCTCAGGAGCCGCTGACTCGTCCCGCAACCTACGACCTCACCGGCGGGTGACCAGCACGACCTCGCCAGCGGCCCGCACACCGGCGTCGAGGGAACACCACCCGGACGACGACGCCCCCGCTCCACCAGGCGCCGGCGCTCCGACTCAGGAGGTGAGGTGGCGGCGGAACCACGCGGCCGCCGCGGCGCCGGCCCGTTCAAGGGTGCCCGGCTCCTCGAACAGGTGCGTCGCCCCAGGGACGACGAGGAGCTCACCGGGGCAGCGCAGCTGCTCCAGCGCGGCCCGGTTGAGCTCGAGCACCTGGGTGTCGAGCCCGCCCACCACCAGCAGGGTGGGCACCTCGACCTCGCCGAGCCGCGGGGCGGCGAGGTCCGGGCGTCCGCCGCGGGAGACGACGGCGCGCAGCCGGGCCGGGTGGTCGGCGGCCGCCCACAGGGCCGCGCCGGCCCCGGTGCTCGCGCCGAAGTAGCCCAGCGGCAGGCCGCGCAGCGCCATCAGACCGGAGGTCCAGTCCGTCGCCGTCCGCAGCCGCCCGGCGAGGAACGGGATGTCGAACACGAGTGAGCGGTCCCGGCCCTCGTCCTCGGTGAGCAGGTCCATGAGCACGGTGCTGAGCCCCACCTCGTGGAGCATGGCCGCCACCGCCCGGTTGCGGGGGCTGAGCCGGCTGCTGCCCGAACCGTGTGCGAACAGGACGACGCCGGCGGTGTCGTCGGCGAGGGTGACGGTGGCGGGCAGCGGACCGGCCTCGGTGGGCACGAGGACCTCCCGCTCCCTGGCCCGGCGGGCGCGCGAGGCGACGAGCAGGGTGCGGACGTCCTCGTCGGGCACGGGCGAGAAGTCCTCGTACCAGGCGCCCACGGCGTGGAGGTCGGCGGGTTCGTTCAGCGCGACGAGGTCGTCGACGGCGCCGCGCAGCTCGGCGGCGACGTCCCGGGCCACCACGGGCACGGCCAGGACGATGCGGTCGGCGCCGCGTCCGAGCAGCACGGCGACGGCGGCCCGGACGGTGGCGCCGGTAGCGATCCCGTCGTCGACCACGACCACCGTGCGCCCGGCGACCTCGTGCCCGGCGCCCACACCGCGCCAGGCCCGCACGCGGCGGTCGAGCTCGAGCTGCTCCCGGCGGGTGACCGCGTCGAGGTCGGCCGGGTCGACCCGCGCGGCGACGGCGGGGTTGATCACGCGCACGCCCTCCTCGCCGATCGCCCCCATCGCCAGCTCGGGCTGCCAGGGCACCCCGAGCTTGCGCACGACGACGACGTCCAGCGGGGCGTCCAGCGCCCGGGCCACCTCGGCCGCCACGGGGACCCCGCCGCGCGGGAGGCCGACGACGAGCGGCGGCCGGTGCCGCCCACCGCGGACGGCCTCGGGCGGGAGGGCCCGTGCCGGGGTGAGGTCGTCGTCGGCCGTGCGCTCCCCCGCCAGTCCGCCGACGGCTGCGAGCCGCTCCCCGAGGAGCCGCCCCGCCTCGACCCGGTCCCGGAAGATGTCCGACTGCCCGAACCACCCCATGCTTCAGCGTCCCCCGAACCGGTGCCGGGGGGAAGGGACGTTCGGGTGCGACCTTCGCCCCTTCCCTCCGCGCCGGCGGCGTCGCACCCTGGAGGTGGGCGCCGGTCCGCCCGTGTCCTGCGCCCGGAGGGAGGGATCACGATGAGCGTCGACCCCATGAAGGACGCCGAGCCCGCCAAGGACGTCGAGCCCACCAACGAACCGGAGCAGCGCACCGCGGGCGCGGTCGGCCCGCTCCACCGCTCTCCGCGCGAGCTGGCGGAGCAGCTCTGGGAGTCCTGGCCGTTCGGGGACTTCCCCTGGCCGTTCCGTGAGGCCGGTCGTCCGGCCGGCGTGCCGATCCGCGTCGAGGAGCACCGCGACGGCGACCACGTGGTCGTCCGCGCCGAGCTGCCCGGTGTCGACCCGGAGAAGGACATCGACGTCACGGTCGAGGACGGGATCCTCACGATCCGAGCCGAGCGCCGCGAGTCCACGGAGAAGAAGGAGGACAAGAGCTACCGCAGCGAGTTCCGGTACGGCAGCTTCGTCCGCCGTCTGCCCGTGCCTCGGGGCGTGCGGACCGAGGACGTCTCGGCCAGCTACCGCGACGGTGTCCTCGAGGTGCGGCTACCGGCGCCGCCCGAGGAGACCCCGCCGAGGAAGGTCCAGGTGCAGCGCGGCTGAGCCGTCCGGTGCGCGTGGCGACGGCAGCTCCCACCCAGGCGTCCGGAGCCCGCGCCCCCGCCCCGCTCGGTGGGCGACCGATCCCTCGGTCGCCCACCGATCCCTCGGTCGCCGAGCGATCCCGGCACACCGCTCTCGCTCGGCGACGAGGTGATCGTTCGCGCTGTCGGGTCCGACGTCCTGGCGACTACGCGGGCTCGCCCGCGGGGTCGCCGCCCCGGCGGTAGGCCGGGGTGGCCACCACGAGGACGACGAACGCGGCGGCGACGGCACCGAGGATGACGGTGGCCATCGCGATGGCGTCGCCGCCGAGCACGCCCACCAGCGGGCTCACGGTCCCGGCCACGCCGGCCTGCATCGCGCCGATGAGTGCGGCCGCGGTACCGGCCCGCTCCCCGTGCCGGGTGAGTGCCAGCGCGGAGGCGTTGGGCGGGACGAACGCGTTGACCGCGAGCATGAACCACAGCGGGGTCATGAGCCCGACGAGCCCGCCCGCCCCGGTCGCGGCCACCGCCACGAGCACCACCGCGAGGAGCATCGCCAGCGGGATCGCCACGCGGATGATCCTGAGCGGCTCGAAACGGCGCACGAGCGAGGCGTTGACCTGCGAGCCGAGCACGAGACCGGCGCCGTTGAGCGCGAACAGCAGCGCGAAGGCGTTCTCGGACAGGCCGTAGCCCTCGCGCAGGACGAACGGCGATCCGGCCACGTAGCTGATGAGCGCGCCGAGGCCGAGACCCGGGAGCAGCGCGAGCGCCATGAACTGACGGTCGGCGAGGAGGACGCCGTAGCTGCGGGCCGTCCCGCCGATCCCGCGGGCCACGCGCCGCTCCGGCGGGTGGGTCTCGGGCAGGGCGCGGGCCACCACGACGAGGAGGACGAGTCCGAGGATCGCCAGAACGGTGAAGTTGGCCCGCCAGCCCCACAGGTGGGCGATGAGCCCGCCAACGGTGGGCGCGAAGAGCGGGGCGACGCCGACGACGAGCATGAGCCGGGAGAGGATGACGGAGGCGCCGGCGCCTCTGTAGCGGTCCCGGATGACCGCCATGGCCGAGACCATCGCGGCGGAGTTCCCCACGCCCTGGATGACCCGCAGCGCGAGCAGCGGGATGATCGACGGCGCGATCGCGGCCAGCAGCGAGGCGACGATGTGC
This sequence comes from Georgenia sp. M64, assembly GCF_038049925.1. NCBI lineage: Bacteria > Bacillati > Actinomycetota > Actinomycetes > Allobogoriellales > Allobogoriellaceae > Georgenia > Georgenia sp. M64. The sequence continues at coordinate 969,935 of NZ_CP145809.1, read as the reverse complement.
ACCGAGATGCCGATGAGGACGGGGGCACGCCGACCGTAGCGGTCCGACAGGGGGCCGATGAGGATCTGGCCCACCGCGCCACCGATGAGGACGCCGGTGATCGTCGCCTGGACGAGGGCCGCCGAGGTCTCCAGGTCGCGGGCGACGTCGGGCAGGGACGGCAGGTACAGGTCGGTGGTCACCGCGGGGAGAGCGGCCATCGCCCCGAGGAGCAGCACGAACGACGCCGGTGGCCGGACGGCGGCGGGGAATGTCACTGCCTCATGCTGGCACGCGCCGGGCCCCCCGCCACCCCCGCGCCGGGCATCGTGACAGGACTCACGTCACGTGACGGCGCACCGGCTACAGCGCCTCGAGGTCGCCGGCCACCTGGACCATCTGCTCGAGGACGGCGAGCGTGGCGGCCCGCGGCTCGGTGCGGGTGACGCGGTGCCGGACGAACAGCCGCCGCGTGCCCAGGCCGGGCAGCGCGACCCACTGGACGTTCTCCGGGAGGTGGCGGCGCAGGGCGAGCGAGGGCAGCAGCGCGATCCCGAGGCCCGCACCCACCATGGCGAGGCCCACGTCGAAGTCGAGGTAGCGGTGCCGGGTACGCGGGTCGAACGACAGCTCGGCGGCGAGGCGGTGCAGCGCGCGCTCGGCGGCGCCGCCCGGCTCGGGCCCGAGCCAGGTGCGCTCGGCCAGGTCCATGAGCGTCGTCGGCACCGGCTCCCCCGCGGGCAGCGCCACCACCCACGGCTCGTCGAGGAAGGGGACGTCGCGGGCGCCCTGCGGGGCCGGGCTCGGCGCCGAGACGTCGTGCTCGATGACGAGCAGGTCGAGCTCGCCCCGGCGCAGCGCGCGGCGGCCGTGCTCCTCGGGCACCTCGTTGACGACGAGCTGGACACCGGGGAGGGTCTGCTCGAGCTCGGTGACCAGCGGGACGAGGACGGCGCGGATCGCCGTCTGGAACGCCCCCACGACGACGACGCCGGAGATGTCGCCCTCGAGCGTGAGGAGGGATCGGCGGGCCTCCCCCACCTCGGACTCGATGCGCTCGGCCGTCTCGGCGAGGATCCGCCCGGCCCGGGTGAGGGTGGCGCCGGTGGGCTGGCGGTCGAGCACCCGCACCCCGGTCTCGGCCTCGAGCCGGGCGATCTGCTGGGAGACGGCGGACGGGCTGACACGCAGCACGTCGGCCGCCGCCAGGACTCCTCCGTACCTGTTGACGGCCAAGAGGAATCCAAGTCTTCGTGGGTCGATCTCCATGAAGCAGAACTGTATGCCGGATGCTCGATCGTTCGATTGATCTTCACCATCGGGGGCGCCACGATGGACACCATGAACGACTTCGCCGCGCTCGCCGTCTCCATCGTCGGATGGGTCGGCGCCGCCGCGTCCCTGGGGGCCTACGCGATGGTCACCCAGCGCCGGATCGAGCCCGACTCGCTGCTGTTCCAGGGGCTCAACATCGGCGGCGCCACCGCGCTCGCCGTGAGCGCGTCGGTGAACGCGGCGTGGCCCTCCGCCGTGGCGAACGTCGTGTGGGTCGCGATCGGGGTGCAGGGCCTGCTCTCGGTCAAGCGGGCCGTCATCGCCCGGCGGGCGCGTGCGGCCGCGGCCCGGCTCGCGCGCGACCTGCGCCACCCGGTCGGGCTCCACCGACCGGTGCTGGTGCGGCGCCCGGCCGGTGCCGAGGGCCCGGTCGCGTCGCGCCGGCCGGCCGCGGCACCGCGCTCGGGACGGTCGCGTCGACCGTCCCGCCGCACCGCCGCCGGGACGCGCGAGACCCGCACCACGGACACCGGCTTACGGGCGACGGGTACGCCGGACCTGACGGAGAAGCTCGTCCGGGTCTGAGCTCGCACTCGTCGACCGACGGGCGGAAGGAACTGCGGCCATGGCCGCGCAGTCGTGTCGCCATCTCACGCGGTCAACCGGCGCGGGCGGTCGAGGTCGCCCGCAGGGCGATGCCCTCGCTCCACGGCGCGAGCACCCACGGCACGAGCGGCGGACGCACGGTCGCACCGAGGGTGACCTCAGCGGTGACGCCGTCGGGCGACCCCGTCGGCTCGAGCACGCGCAGTCCGGAGAACTCCCCCACGACGGCGGAAGGCGCCGACGCCAGATAGCCGTCCACCGCGGCACGGACCGTCGCGTCCGAGAGCGGCACAGTCGTCGGACCACCCGCTTGAGTCGTGCCAGCCGGGACGCCGGCGGAGTAGTAGGCGTCGAGGTCGACGGCGTCGGCTGCGTCGGCAGCGACGGAGTCCGCCAGCGCCAGGAGCCGCTTGCGCTCGATGTGGACCGCCGAGGCGCTGACCACGACGAGGACCAGGGCGAGGAGCAGCACCGCGAAGCCGAGGGTGAGGAGCATGATCTGGCCCTCCTCGCCGGTTCGCGGCCCAGCGTTCCGGCTGCGCCTCATGGCGCGTCCCGGAAGTCGCCCACCACCGCCAGGTGCGTGGCACTGACCGGCACCTCGGCCGGCACCACGGCAGTCACCAGGTCGGGGAGGAGGGGCAGATCGACCACCGTGGCGACCTCCACCACCACCCGTGCGCCGGGCGCCTGGCACCCCCCTGTCCCGCACGAGAAGGTCAACGCCTCGGAGCCGGAGACGTCGAACCCCTGGTCCTCGAACGCCAGCTCCACCGCTCCCATGGCGACGGCGGGCTCCCCGCCCTGAGCCAGGATGCGCCCCGCCTCACGCGCCGCCCCCTCGGCCGCGAACGCAGCGGCCTGGACCCGCGAGAGAGTCAGGACCAGGTAGACGATCGGGACCAGCAGCAGCACGCTGACGCCGAGAAACTCCACCACCGCGCTGCCCCGATCGCCGCTGAGCCGTCTCAGGCGCGCCCTCACAGGGGTCGCTCCAGCACCGCGTGCCCGCTGACCTCCACCACACCGGACGGACCGAGCAGGCCGAGCACCGGTAGCGGAGCGCTGACGTCGACCCGCACGAGGGTGGTCCCGGCCCGCTGCACCGTGCCCGCCGAGACGCGGTCGGCGTACCGCGACGACAACGACATCGCGATCAGGCTCCGGGTGCGCTCAGCTCCGGCGGCAGGGCTGGAGCCGACGAGCGCGCCGTGACGGGCACCCTCGGACGCGGCGTCGATGAGGGTGTTGCGCACGTGCAGGCCGAGGGTGAGCTGGACGACCGCGAGCACGACCGTCACGACCAGCACCGAGACGAGCACGAAGTCGACCACTGCTGACCCGCGGTCCGGGCCGTGCGGACGACCAGGTCCGAATGCCCGGCGTGCTGCGTCGTCTCGAGGGCGGTGTCCCCGGGGGCGCGACGTCAGAATCCCAGCACGCGGTTCATCGCGGTCTGGAAGACGTTGCCCAGCGCCGGACCGGCGAGCGCCCAGATGGTCAGCACGAGTCCCGCCGTCATGAGGGTGACGAGCACCCAGCCGGGCACGTCGCCGCGTTCGCGGTCCTCCGGCGGTGGCCAGGTGAGGTGCTTCGAGGCGAGCGTGAGCAGGGTGATCCACATGGCGGTCTCCTTCGGGAGGGGTCGGTCGTGCGAACGGGGTCCGGTACGCACGGCGGGGCGGCGCCGGACGGGAGGCGGCGGTCACAGCCCCACCTCCAGCACGGCCAGGCCGGGAAAGATCGCGAAGAGCACGGTGACGGGCAGGACCAGGAAGACGACCGGCACCATCATGGCCAGCTCCTTCTTCCCGCCCGTCTCCATCAGCTCACGGCGCGAGGACTCTCGGGCGTCCTGCGCCTGCGCGCGGAGCACCTCGGCCAGCGGCGATCCCCGCTCGAGCGCCACAGCGACGCCGTCGGCGAACCGCGCGACCGCGGGTACGTCGGTGCGTCCGGCCATGCGTTCGAGTGCCTGGCCGAGCGGGACGCCGGAGCGCGCCTCGGCGAGGGTGCGGTCGATCTCGCCGGTGAGCTCGCCACGGGTGGCCCGCGCGAGCCGTTCAAGCGCCGCCACGGCTCCCTCACCCGCACCGACGGCGAGCGCGAGCAGCTCGGCGACGTCGGGCAGCTCGGCGCGCATCCGGTCCTGCCGACGCCGCACCTGCCAGGTGAGCAGCTGGTCGCGCGCGACGGCGGCCCCCACCGCGCTGAGGGTGACCCCGAGCAGCAGCGGCACGACGGCGGCGCCACGGACCAGGCCCACGGTCAGGGCCAGGAGGAGCCCGCCGGCCAGGCCGAGGGCACCCCACAGCAGCTGCTCCATACGGAACTGGTCGTGGGTGACGGGTGAGCCGGCCAGGACGAGGCGGCGCCTGATGCTCACCGAGGACGAGCCCAGTCGCTCGAGGAGGCGCGCGACGTCGTGCAACCCGGGGGCCAGCAGCCGCTCGAGGGTCGGGAAGGGGGTGTGGAGCTGGCTCTCGGCCAGCAGCCGCGAGGTGCGGGGCCGCTCCCGGAGGTAGGGGGCCAGTCGCTGCGAGAGCGTGATGCGACGCGAGCCCAGCCGCCACAGCACGAGGGAGAGCC